>NZ_QUJR01000001.1:403304-723409 GCF_003480945.1 Butyricicoccus sp. AM27-36 | reverse complement strand
GCGGCGCGTCTTACGAAGCTGTGCGCCCCATTTCATGCGGTTCTGTTCGTGATTGAAGAGTGCCTGCTGCAAACTTTCGTATACCCAATCGGACGGAATACCGTTGTCGTTTTCAATGTCACGCAGATAGCGAACGCTGATACCGGCACGCTGGGCGAGTTCGTCTTGCGTTAAACCAAGTTCCAGACGCGAGGTTTTAATATATTCACTGATAGTGCTGTTCATAAGACAGGCTCCTTTCTATGTCAAATACCCTAACCCGGAAGTTTCGGACACTGCCGAATCGCTGATTACGAGGTTTCCGGCATGGGGTCTTAGGTTTTTGTAGTTTCTTGTTGTAGTTCCACCCCCCTGTTAGATACAGGGGGTTCAAGGCAAGGGACGCGGCTGCACCGCGTCCCAACAGCACCGCGCCCGACTTCGCTTGCGGCTTACGCGCTGCACGCCACAGCTTGCCGGTCGGGTGCTGTGACAGGCTGAATAGCCTAATTCGGAGTAAACAAAAACCGCCCTCTGAATGTAACTTCAAAGGACGGCTTTCCGTCTTGGTTTGTTCGTTTGTGATTGACTTCGTTGTTGCTGACTGAACCATCTTCCGTAGAGTGTTTGCACCAGAAAGTGTACCAAAGTATTTAACACCAGTTAACACCAGATGAACATTCCTGTACATTTCGATAACTTTGTAACCTTGGTTCGGTTTTACTACATTCGGGATTCAGAACAGATAAAAATTAGAAAATCATTTGACTTTTCTCCATATAATTGTTATAAAATAGAGATAAGCGTAATGACAAAAGGCTGACACCAATTTTCGGGAAGAGCACCCCGCTGACCGAAACCTACACGGATACGAATTTCAGTGGCATTGACAACGCCAACAATTTCACCGGCTACACTTGGGACGAAGTGCTTGACCTGTATTTCGCGCAGAATCGCTTCTACGATCCTGCCGACCACCGGTTCACGCAGGAAGACCCCATCAAGGACGGCGAGAATTGGTATGGGTATTGCGGAAATAGTGCATTAAGCCGTGTTGATCCATATGGATGGGAACAAATTCAAATTCGTGAATTTGTAGAAAAGAAGAATGGTACTATCAGTTGGAATTCCCGAAAGAATAATCTGACGATAAAACTGAATGGTACATATTACTACTTGCCGTGTAATTCTGGGTATATTTGGAAATACAATGGTCATTTTTATACAACTGACGCATATCTATATCAAGCATTGAAATTGAATCGCCCCACAATATGGATCGATCCGCTTCCTAATGCTGCATTCAAGAAAGATACAAAAAATGGTGTATGGTATGCTGCTGTGAATGCTCCACAAAGAGGTGCAGGTTACAATGACTTCTATGATTTTGCGTTTCAAATCTGTAACTATACTCGATTTGAAGCATTTTTCACGGCATCGACCAAGGCTGGAGTACCAAAGGAATGGCGCATCGAAGGCTGGAAAGGAAATTACTTAAATATGGGCATAGGTGGTGAAATTGGTCTGTATTATCGCTCAATAAATACAGTAGATCATTCGTTGTCACTGGACTATTCATCTCTCTATTCCGATAATAACAAAAGATATTTCAAATCTTTACTATGCGACCGTCTTAACCACTATAGTGCGGTGGCAGATACGGATATGATGCTTATGCAGTTTGATCTGTATAAAGGTAGTTATAATCCTCGTAATCTGCTGTTCATTCGCCCAGCGACAACACATTGGTGGATTACAGGTTTTAGACCAAGTACAGAAATTGTAAATTGCCTTGATTTAACAATGGTTGGTAGCATTACCTTCCCGTCGCGTGATGTAGCGAATGCATTTATGAGAACGGTTAAACCTAAGCCGAGTTCCCGAAATAGCAAACTTTCCAATAAAATGACTACACAACTAACAAATACCAAAGTGTCATTCACTTGGGGAGGATATAATAAATGAGACACTTGAGATATTTTCTGTTCTTTTCGGGGATGCTTTTCTTGCTAACCGGTTGTCGTCCGGATTATGAACAAGCGCTGGACAATATGCAGGCAACGCAACGACTTGTATCAGCGGTTGTTCACCCCAATTATGATGCAATTCAGGAGGCGGCGACAGAGGGCGCAAATATGAACCGCATATGGGTAAATGGAGCATTTACAAGCCCAATCCTATGCGTATGGCAGACAACCCCTCGTCCATTGTTTCTGGAACAGATGCTGAAAAACGGGAGCGATGTGAATTATGCGGACCGGAACGGCAACACCCTGCTGATGTATGCGTCAGGTTATGAACCGCAGAAATATGGATTTTTGCCGGGAAAGGGAAATTATTCGTCCGCTGATTATGCGGAACTGTTTTTACGATACGACGCAGATGTATCGCAGCAGAATAAAGAAGGTTGGACAGCGTTAGATTACGCCGTCCAACTGGATGACGATATGGCGGCAATGAACCTGTTGCTTTCCTATGGTGCAGAGGTGACACCTGTGGTGCTATCTCATGCACTGGATTTTGAAGGCGCGTATACCCATTATCAGCGGATTCATAAATTAGTTGCTTTGCTGGATTCGTCGCAGACGAGCACAATTCTCACGCCAATCTTTGATGCTGCGATTCGCGGTGACAATGCGACGGTGCAGGAATTGGCGACGAAAACCGATCTTTCTGAGGCAGAGCGATTGCAAACGCTTTGTCACGCCGTTGCCTTCTGCAATGCTGATACTGTCAGATTATTGCTTGCGGATGGTTTTGGAACCATTCAGACCATAGATGCCGCTGACAACACGCTGTTGCAAATCGCAGCGATGCAGAACAATACCGATGTGATGAACTTCCTGCTGAAACAGGGATCATGGGACACCGAAAGCCGTGATGCGGCATTGTGCACCGCAATTCGAAACAACAGCACGGAGGCTTGCCGACTTTTACTGGACAGTGGCACTCCGGTCATTACCGGGACAGTAAGTATCTGGGAAGTGTTTGATAATATTATGGACGGTGCATCCGAAAACGGCAATGTTGAAATTACGCAGATGCTGATCCAGCATGGCTATCCCGTGAACGAAACCACGGCATGGTATGCGATGAAAAACGCAGCAAGGACCGGACAAACAGCAATTATTCAATATTGGGTTTCGCTCGGATACGATCCGGACTACCATTCAGATGACACGAACGGAGATTCCAGTGTCCTGCAGGACGCCTGCTGGGCAGAACAGATAGAAACCGTGCAATATCTACTGGACATCGGCTGCGATGTCAACGCAGCACAGAGATGTTTACCGATGGCTGTTGAAACCGGAAACATTGCACTGGTCAAGTTGCTATTAGAGCACGGTGCTGCTGTGGATGAAAGTACTGTATTTGATGATGGCTCCGCGGAGCGTACTCCAAAAGAAGGCGCAGAATTATATGGATTTGGTGAAATTTTAGAATTGTTGGAGCAATATCAGCAGTGAAAGAAATAATAAGCACAGATAAAGTGATCTGCGCCTACACAGTGGGATATTCGTGCATCCTTGCATTTGTGTCCTTATTGGCAGCGCAAAGCTATGTTTGGATTCCGCAAATTCCGTTCTTTTATCTCTTGATTATTCCGCTTTTTGTATTACAGGCTGTGTGCTTTCGTTACGGTTCTGATAAACGGTTCATGAAAATCCTGTATTGGATAAATTGGGGCATTTTCAGTATTCTTGCAGTCAGCATAACTCCGCTACTTGGAACGCAGTATTTGTGGATATATCATGGCTTGCTGCTACTCTGCTGCGGCAATCAGTATAGGATGTGTGTACCGAAAGCTCTGATACTGTTAGGAACCACCATCGTTCAATTAGTACGCATCGTACTCAAGACGCATAGAAGTCTATGGGCGATTGTGGTATCCCAAGCAGTTTCCGTTCTTATATCCTGTATATTTATTTTTCAGCCATACCCGCCCATTCAATATGCGGACGATATTGTGCGTATAGGTGTGCTGCCAGACAGCGAATTTCACGATATCAATTTCTTTTGTGTAGACAACAGTATTGATTTGCAAATCGGCGTTTTGGTTCAGCTGGGTGAGTATTACGAGGCATTTGGTTGAGAACTGCGGTGGCTGTGCATAGAGTCGCCATCTCCATTACATTACGACAAAGCACACGAGTCTTAATACAGAAAAAAGTGCCGGTGGATTTTTCCATCGGCACTTTACATTATCTCGCCTGCGATTGCTCGATCCGGCGTTTTTCCGCTTCACGCTCCTGCTGTGCAGCATCGATTTGAAGCAAGCTGTCCACATTCTTCTTTATGGTTTCCAGCTCCTGTGTCTGCTGCTTCAGCGGACGGTATTCCGCATAGGCAACACGCTTTTTCTCCAGCAGTTCCTTGTACTCAGCCTGCAAATCCTTTATTGCAGGCAGTTTCTTCTCGCCGTATTCCTCAAACGCCTGCTTCGCTGCGCGGTGCAGCATCAGTTCATCCTCATGTGCTGAGGCAAACGCCGCCTTCTTCGCGGCTGGCAGCTTGCGGTATTGCAGATAGATGTCGCGGGTCTTGGCATAGTTCACGATATGCGTCCGCAGATCCGCAATGCGCTCCATGCGCTGCTCATATTGCCGGATCGTTGTCACTGCCGCATCTCGTTTTGCGATCTGCTCCGCCGCCAGTTTTTCCAGTGCGGCGTACTCCGTGATCCCGTGCTCGGTGAGGTAGGTTAGCGTCTTTGCCGCTTCTTTCAAATTATGGACCTTCAGCCAACGCTCATACCCCGGACCGCGCCCGCGCAGACGGCTTTGAATATCCACGATGAGGTTGATTTTCGCAGGGTCAGCCGTTCGCCCGGTGCGGCTTTTTGCGTGAATCAGTGGCTTGCCGACACGCTCTCGCAGCGCTTCTTCTGTGTAGTCTGCGCCCAATGTTTTCGCTCTGGTGTAACGCTCCTGTCCGGCACCGACTGCGCGGAATTTCAGGTACTTGCCGTCCTGCCGAACTTCGTATCCCTCGCGGCGCATTGCAGCGAGAAAATCATCAAAAGTGAGGACGGTCGGAAGAACGCGGTCAATGGTATTTTTGAGCGCCGCCTTCCAGCTTGTTCCCCTGCGCTCGTTTGCCCATTCCGCATAGTGCTGCCCCTTTTCCTTTGGCTTGGAAATGACAGACAGACCATGCTCCGCGCACAGTCTGTCGCTGATTTTCCGAATCGTTCGGTAGGTATCTTTGTAATTGTTGAATTTGTGGGTACAGTCCAGTGTCGTGCTGTTGAACTCGATGTGACAGTGGATATGATGCCGGTCCGTATGGGTCGCAACAACGAACTGATGCTGTCCCTCGGTGAACTCCATCGCAAGCTGATACCCCAGTTCCGTTGCTTCCTCCGGTGTGATCTCACCCGGCTTGAAGGACTGGATCAGCAGATAGGAAATAACATCTTCCTTCGGCTTGCGCGTCCGTCCGGTGATGGATGAGTAAATCTGCTTGCTGACGGTAAATTCCTTCCAAGCGGTATCAGCATTGCACTGATAGGTTTTCACCAGCAGACCATCCCGCGTCTTGTCTGGATTTTCATTGTAATCCAAGCGGTCTTTGAGTATCTGCGCGATGCTTTTTCCCTCGCTGGCGTGTCGGGGTTTGATTTTTGTTATTGACATTTTAACCAATCTATATCACAATATTATGTATACTTTAACCATCGGAGGATAAGACAATTAAATTACTAAGACGCACATTGGTTTTTATCATCGCAATTATTATTGCCTGTATCGACCTTGGAAAAGCAATTTTTCACTCTTTAGGAAATTACAAAAAACTTCTCACTTTGCTATATGTAGCGATTTTTTATCCAATCTTACTTTGTGGTATTTCATTATTACCCTTTATCTCAACGACTGATTCGCTTCTTAATTCGATAATCAGTGGAGATTCATCCAGCCTTATTGGCGAAATTTTAATTATTGGAATTCTTTCGCTTATTATCAGTTTGTTTGTCAACGGATTTTTAGAATTATCTGCATATTTTCTTCATCTTGATCAATGGTTTATTCAGCTGTTTGGACTCCAACAAAGTTGCTGTTCTGCCCAGATGACCATTGCTTCATTTGGTGCATTATGGGTCGCTGCAACGATGGATAGTTTTGCTCAAAGTTCAGAAGCGAATCAACTGTTGCTGATGATCAGCGTTTCACTCTTTATCAGCTCTCTATTTTCATCAGCATATAGATATTTTGTGCACTCGAAAAACATAATTCCAAATATCTATAAAACTACAATACAATACTGGAATGCCTATAAGGACTAATAAAAAGTGCGAAACCATATGGTATCGCACTTTTACATTTATATCGCTGCAATCGCGTCTTTTACATTTTCTACCCGGTCAATGATCCACTCCGCTGCCAGCGGCAGACCGAAAGGACTGAGCAGCCATGCGGTGATGATGCCAACGCCCACATTGAAATAGTCCTTTTCAAACAGCGCCACGATGCCCAGCGCAAAGAATACAAAGGATGCAAGGCTCAGGACACCGGATGAGAACCAGCACAGTGCGCGGCAGAACCAAACCAGCATCGACAGAACAAATACAACCGGGAACAACAAAATCTTGAATACGATCCTCATCTTTCCAAACCTCCAATCTCTGTTTTACACCCTTAATATACCACACTAAAGCGGTAAAGTAAAGCTTTTTCAGAGATTTCCCATCTTGCTCAGAATGGTACTGACCGCATTCCACAGTTCACCGTACCGGCTTTGTAGATCCGCTACATCCTCAGCGTAGAGATTTCCAGTGCTGTTCACGCGCTTTGCGATCTGATTGAGGTTGTTGGAGCAGATCCGCAGCAGGGATACCAGCGCCTTAAAGTCCGCCATGTCTACTCGGACGGCGTAACCGTCCACCGCCATCTTCCGCAGGTAGGCACGGCGGTTGTGGATACCGAGCTGGGCCATCTTCTCGTCGATCCTGGCCTTTTCTTCGGGAGATACCTTGAAGTAGAGTGGGATCGTGCGTCCGCTGTCTGGCTTCATGCAAGTTCCGCCTCCTGACTGTGAGATCGTCCCGGTGCAGCTGCCATTGCCGCAGATTCCATGCCCATGCGTTTGAGCATTCCGCGAATAGACGGCTTTTCCTCCGTGTGCTCCGGCTGCGGTTTCTCGCCGTCATCCATGTGGAGCGCCAGACGCAGCACATTCAGACGGTTGGTCTTGTCGGTCAATTCCTGCTCTTGTGCAAAGGGACGCTTTACCTCCTCTTGTGCTTCTTGCTGCTGGGCGGTCAGGTTTTCCAGCGCTGTCTTGTGCTTTTCCAGATTCTTTGGGATCTCGTCCAGCACATGGTCGATGCGGGTCGTATTGCCCACAGCATCCGCACCCAATTCTACCTCTTGGGACAGCTTGTGGTGGAGCGTAAGCTGGAATTTTTGCGTCTGCACATTCGCCCACAGGGTAATGGGAAAACCGCGATATTCGCCAATCGTGCGCTTTTCGGAAACATCCTGCATAGCGGTGCAGGCGTCCAGAATCGCCTGACCTGCGGCTTTGCGTTCGGTGTAGGTCACGCCGCCGATCTGCATGGAAAACTCGATGGGCGTATGCTCCTGAAGGTGGGAGCTGTCCTCGGTGAGCGCCCGGATAAACTCCTGCTCCCGCAGGATGGACTGCGGGAAGAATTTCAGCAGCTTGTCCTCCAGAGCGTACTTCTGGCTTTCAAAGTTTGCCTTGACCAGTTTCAGCTTTGTGACCTGTGCGTCCAGTTCCGTGTACTCGATGATGCGGGGATCACCGGAGGCCAGCGCCTTGACCTCAGCGTAGCTCAGTGCCGCAGCGTCCACATCCTCGCAGGTACGGGACGGGTTCTTGCTGCTCATCAGCTGACCGATGAACTTCTGCTTGTTCTCCAAGATGCTCCAGTTATAAGCGTCAAAGGTGCCTTCGGTGACATACTTGAACAGCTTGACTTTTTTGAACGAATTTCCGCGCCGCAGGATGCGTCCCTCGCGCTGCTCGATGTCAGCCGGCCGCCACGGGCAGTCGATATGGTGGAGTGCCGCAAGGCGTGTCTGCACATTCGTGCCAGCGCCCATTTTTGCCGTAGAACCTAGCAAAACGCGCACCTGACCCTTGCGTACCTTTGCAAAAAGCTCTGCTTTCTGGTTTTCCGTTTTTGCATCGTGGATGAAGGCGATTTCTTCGGGTGGGATGCCTTTTTCCATCAGCTTTTGCTTGATGTCCTCATACACATTGAACGAGCCGTCACCCTTTGGGGTAGACAGGTCAGAGAAGATGAGCTGTGCGCCGCTCTGCTCCGCCGTGTCCTGCCAGACCTGATACACATTCTGAACGCACACATTGACCTTGCTCTCCGGGTCGTCCGGCAGTGTCGGGTCTGCAAGGCGCTGATCCAGCGCCAGCTTGCGTCCGTCCGATGTGACCTTGAGCATATTATCCTCTTTTGGTTCCACCATGCGGCGGCGGATGGCTTCGGCGCGTTCGCCCAATTCAGACACCATGTCCTGCTGATATGCGCTGGGCTTCGTCACGACCGTGATGCTCTCATGCTCCGGAACGGGCAGCTTCAGCATTTCTGCTGTTTGGATGTCCGCCGATTCACGCCACATTGCCATCAGCTCCGGCAGGTTAAAGAATTTCGCAAATCGGGTGCGGGACCGGAACCCTGTGCCCTCGGGGGCGAGCTCCATCGAAGTGACGGTTTCGCCAAAGTTCGCCGCCCAAGAATCGAAATGCAGCAGTCCGGTTTCCTCCAGCAGATCGTATTGCAGATACCGCATCATGGTGTAGAGTTCCGACATGGAATTGCTGACCGGGGTTCCGGTGGCAAAGACAACGCCCTTTCCGCCGGTGATCTCATCAAGATAACGGCACTTTGCGAACATATCCGAGGACTTCTGTGCGTCCGTCTGACCAATGCCGGCAACATTCCGCATTTTTGTGGCGAGGAACAAATTTTTGAACAGATGCCCCTCATCCACAAAGAGCTTATCTACGCCAAGTTCCTCAAAGTAAATGACATTATCCTTACGGCTCTGGTCATTCAGCTTTTCCAGACGGGTCTCCAGCGTTTTTCGCATCCGTTCCAACTGCTTGATGGTATAACGCTCGCCGTTCTGACTTTTCGCCTCGTCGATGCTCTCAAGGATCTGGTCGATCTGATCGTGGATGACCGCCTTTTGCCGATCCGGTGAGAGTGGGATCTTCTCAAACTGCGTGTGACCGATCACAACGGCATCATAATCGCCGGTGGCGATCCGGCTGCAAAAGGTCTTACGATTTGCCGGTTCAAAATCCTTTTTCGTTGCTACAAGAATGTTTGTACCGGGGTACAGCCGCAGAAAATCCGCGCCCCACTGTTCGGTCAGGTGATTCGGCACTACTACAAGGTTTTTCTTTACAAGTCCCAGCCGTTTGGCTTCCATTGCGGCGGCAATACACTCGAAGGTCTTGCCTGCGCCCACGCAGTGTGCCAGCAGACTGTTGCCACCGTAGAGCATACGCGCCACCGCGTTTCGCTGGTGCGGCAGGAGGGCAATATCCGGCGTCATACCGGTAAAGCGCAGATGCTCACCGTTGTACTCGCGGGGACGGATGGCGTTATAGAGGTCGTTGTACTTTCGGCACAGCGTTTCCCGGCGCTCCGGGTCCTTCCAGATCCAGCTCTTGAATGCTTCCCGGATCAAGTCCTGCCGCTGCTGTGCCAGAATCGTTTCTTTGGTATTCAGCTCCCGCGTTTCCTTGCCGCTGGCGTCGGTCACGGTATCATAGACGCGGCTGTCCTTAAGATTCAGGCTGTCCTCGATGATGGTGTAGGCATTGCGGCGCTTGGTTCCGTAGGTCACATAGGCAAGGGAGTTATTTTCGCTGTCTGCTGTCTTTCCGGTCAAGCGCCACTCGCCGGAAACTTCGGAGTACAGCACACGCACCTCCCGTTTCGCCCAATGAGAGGGTTTCAGCAGCTCATGTACAAACTGCGTGTAATATTCCGGTTCGATCCACGTTGCGCCGATGCGCACATCGATCTCCGCCGCTGTCAGATCCACAGGCTGTGCCTTCTCCAGCGCCGTCACATTCCCGGCAAAGGCAGGATCGCGTTCCGCTGCTTCACGGGCGGCAGTCAGCTTCTTTCGGACATTGCCGGACAGATATTCGTCTGCCGTCTGCCAACCGGCAAGAGGATCTTCTCCGGCCGTAGGGTCTTTGTAGATGACCCCTTGCAGCTCTGCGACGATGCTCTCGGTGTCCTCGTGCCCCAGCAGACTTGCCATAAACGGCAGATCGACGCAGGCACGCTCCCCAATGGATACCGCCAGCGCTTCGCTTGCCGTGTCTACATGGTCAATGACGATCTCTCGGTTGATGGTGCGCTTGGTGAACATATCTGCCTTGCGTTCCAGCTTGCCGGTGTCCTCATCAATAATTTCCAAAGACCGCAGCAGGCAGTAAGACGAATCCTGCTCAAAGGCTCGCTTGTTCGCCGTACTGCACAGCAGTCCGCACTTTGCGGTGAAGGTATCATAAGCATCGTTCAGGTCTGCTTGCAATTCATGGATCTCTGCATCGGTGCCGCCACGCATCTGGAGGTCGATCAGGCTGCGGGTAATATCCCGAATGGAAATCATCCCGCGAATGCGCTCCATCGTGGTCGCAGCTTCGCTCACCGGTTCCAGTTCGGTCGCGTTCTTGTAGTACAGAACGCCGTCCTGCTCGGTATAGCTGAAGCTGCGAACCGGTTCCGCTTCTTCCACAGACGGTATCACAATCTCCGGCGATTCGGCGGTGTCAGTGGAAAGAAGCTGTGTATCCGGCTGGTCGAGGTGCTGAATCGCTGTTGCAAGCTGGCTCCCCAAATCGGCACCCGCTACCGGCAGGCAGCGGGTTTCCAGATCGTTGCTGTACATCTTCTTGTCCCAGACCATCGTGCCGAGGATCATTTCCGGGTGCTGCTCAAAATAGCGGTTGACCGGGATACCGTCTGCGGTCTGACCCAGCTCCACCCAATCCGGAAGCTGCTCCGGCGGCTGCTCCCGTTTTTGGAGAAAAATGATGTCCGAGGTGACTTCTGTGTTGGCGTTCTTGGCAAAGGCGTTGCTGGGTAAGCGGATCGCACCCAGCAGGTCGGCTCGCTGCGCCAGATACTCGCGCACAGCGCGGTCCTTTTTATCCAATGTGCCTTTGGAGGTGATGAAGGCAACAATGCCTCCGGGATGTACTTTATCCAGAGATTTTGCGAAAAAATGATCGTGGATCAGGAAATTATTCCCGTTATAGCGCGGCTCGGACAGCTTGTAATTGCCAAACGGCACATTGCCGATGGCAAGGTCAAAGGCGTTATCCGGCAGTTCGACGCGCTCAAAGCCGTCCACGGTGATATTTGCCTCTGGGTAAAGCTGCTTTGCGATCCTGCCCGTGATGCTGTCCAGCTCTATGCCAAACAGCTTAGCGCTGCGGTAGTGCTCCGGCAGCAGACCGAAGAAATTGCCGATGCCCATCGCTGGTTCCAACACGGTGTTCGGCTTGACGCCCATGTGCTCCAGCGCGGCATACATGGCGCGGATCACCGTAGGCGAGGTGTAGTGGGCGTTCAGCGTGGAACTGCGGGCGGCGGCGTATTCCTCCGGTGTCAGCAGAGTTTTCAGCTCAAAATATTCCTTTTCCCATTTTTCGTTCTGTTCGTCAAACGCCTGCGGGATGCCGCCCCAGCCAGAGTAGCGGGCAAGGATAGACTGTTCATCTGGTGTCGCTTGGCGTTGCTCTGTTTCCAGCTCTTTCAGCAGTCTGATCGCCGCCACATTGTCCTGATACTTGCTTTTTTGACCGCCAACATTGATGTCGCCGTCCGTCAGATGAAAATTTTTAGACTGTTCCGGCTCCTCCGGGAAGTCTGCCTCATGAACCGCTGTCGAATACAATACATCGAAGTCCAGAGTTTCAAGCTCGTTGTGGATCAGCTCCTGCAGACTGTCCCATTTCTCCTGTAGCACCAACACGCCGTCTGCGTAATAATTGATGGCATAGTCAATGAGGTCGGCTTCTACCTGTATTTCATGCTCATCGTTATCTCCCGCCGTGGAGTAGGCGAGCCCTACATGGTGCAGGTCGGTTTCCGGAGGAAATTCCGTTTTATCGGATCGATATTCTTCGCTCCAAAAGTCGAGGATCAAGCCTTTTGCCTGTTCCAGAAGCGCGGCATTCAGTGCGTCCTCTCCGGTAAGGACCGGGTTCAGCGGCTCCTTGCCCTCTGCGGCAGCAGTCAAGTCTGCATCCCTTTGCTGCTCCACCCATTCCCGCACATACGACACCGGCTCATTACGGAAGATAGGAAATCCCCGGTGAGATACAAAGGTATCATCCCGCAGCTCCACCTCGCCGGCGCTGTAATCCACGCTCTCCACGGTGAAGATACGCCCGTCTTCCTCCAGCTTCATCCGCAGGGGAATATACTCGCTGATGTCCAGACTTTGAATGACCTCATACTCTCCGTCTTTCTCCTGCCCAAAGGTGACGCTGTGTCCCCGCTGCTGGAGCTTGCTGCCCACAGCCTGCCAGCTCTCGGCAAAGCCGGTGACAGGGACCTTACCCATGCCGGGGATGTCCTGTTCGTAGACCTTGCGGGGATAATCTTTGACGATCTGCGTGGCATCTGCGCCGCAGAACAGGATGTACTGTCCGTCCTGCACACCGATCATGTGCGTCGAGTATTCTTCTTTCAGGCGGAGGTATGCTTCACCGTTGATATGGAACTCCGGTTCGTCTGCTGTTTCTTCGGATCGTGCGACTGATTCGCTCTCATTATTAGGAACTATTATCGTTTTATCTTTGCCCTGCTCCGTAGGAATTTCTCCATCCATCTCCTTTTCCGACTCCGTTTGAGCTGGTGTGGAGAACACCGGGGTATCCTGCGTTGCGGAAACAGTCATTTCCATGGTGCGGGCGATCTTTTCGATCTCCGCCCGCACAGTATCCGGCATATCCTCGTAAAAAGTCACTGTCCTGTCCGGCTGGATATGTGCCACAGTCTTGTAATCGCCATCGGCCAACTCTGCCTTGTTCCAGACGGTCATGCCGTTGCCGAGATGTCCATAGCCGAGGTCATACTGCTTTGACCTTGCCGTCAGGTCAATGGTGATGGTGCGCAGCTTCGGCGTTTCTTCCTCCGGTGCGGGAGAAGGTTCCGGCTGCGGGGACATATCCAAGGTAAGCTGATCTCCGTCCGCCAGCGGTGCTGTTCCTCGAAACAGCTTGCGGGCGGCTTCATCCAGCACAGAGGTCGGTTTTTGTGCGGCTGTCTGCACTTTCTCTTGCTTGGCCTGTGCGGAAACTGCCGGATCGGACTTCCATAGGTCAAAGGTGCCGTTTCGGTAGGCAGTCAGACTGTCGTAGGCGCGGATGCAGGCATCGTAGCCGCGATCCTCCGGCGTCATGCCTTGCAGAACATTCTGCATAGCCGCCTGCAAGCGCTCGGTTTCCTTCGGCTCCGTGAGCATTGCCACGATCTCCGGGGTATTGTCGGAAGAAATATCGCCTCGCTGGTAAGGACACTCTGCGGTCGCCGGGGCGCAGGCAAACAGACGGTCAATGCGCCGTGCCAACACATTTTTCGTGTAGCCGGGAATCTGCTGCTTATCATCGTCTGTGAGGAAGCGGTCTGCGGCGATCAGTTCCGCTATGCGCTTTTCCACCTGCGGCCAGCGAAGCAGGACAGCATCATATTTTTCTCCAGCCGACCGTTCCAGCTTCATTCCCTTGCTGTCACACCAAATATTGCGGACAATATCGCTCTGACCGCTGAGTCCAAAGCGATTTTTCATCGAATCCTGACGCTCTTTTCGGTCCGGATGCAGCGCGAAATAGCTGGATACAGAAAGGCGATATTTTGTGTTGCCTGGATACTCCGAAATCATCGCATCTACTTCATCCTGCGTGATAAAGCTGACCTTGACCGGTTGAAAATCCGGGTCAGCCGCAAAGACTCTCGCAGGCTGCGCCAGTTCCTCCAGTGTCCGAAGCTGGCGCACCGGAGCATACCGCTTCCATCGCATAAGCTCAGGATCTGCGGCGTAGGCAGAGTAGAACACGCGCACTTCATCCGTAATGGTTTTCAATCCTTCCGGCGTTTGCAGCGTGTCCAAAATACGCTTCGTTGCATCCGGGAACCCATACGGCGGACCGGCGTACAAGTCAGACAGCACCGGCATCAATTCCTTGATTTTAGAGCCGCTTTCGGTGTCCTGCATCATGTACCACAGGTTTTGTGAGAGTTCCTTATACTCATTGCCTCGCGCCCAAGGAACTTGATCGGCGGTCAGGTATGTGCCACGCTCTACCAGCTTTCGGATGCGTTGCTCTGCCTGTTCCCATGTGAAATGCACCGCAGACGGCGCAAATCGCGCTGCCTTTCCGGCAGCGATGCAGATACCGGCTTCATCGAACCACAGCGAAAACGGTGCGCCGTCCACGGTGAAGCCGCGACCGCCGACACCATATTCCTTTTTCAGAAACGCCACAATATTTCCGGCACTGTCCGCTGCCTGATACCGGGCATAGATCCGCAGACTGCTGTTTCGCTCATTTCCGCCCGCCGCCAAGATACGGTCTGTGATGGAATCCGTCAGACGGGCAGGAAAAAGCGCAGGGGCCGGTGCCTCTGCGCTGTCTGCGATCTGTTCAATTTGTTCCTCTGGGGTACGGAACAGGGATACCTGCCCGTAGCCTGCCGGTGCGGAAAACGGTGTGTCGATTTCGGTTAAGCGTAGATCAGGTCGCTCAGTACGCTTTCCTCTGCGGAGTGGCGGATGTTGTTCATCTGCTGCACCCACGCCATCTGATTTTCCGCTTTCAGTTTCTCGGTCACGCCCATCGTCTGTGCCTGCTGCTCCGTCACGCGGTCCAACATCTCCGCCGCCTGCCGGTCGATCTCCGTCAGGTGCGTCCACAGCTTGCCGGTCATCAGCATCGAGCTGTACAGTCCCTTGCGGTGCTCCATCAGGTACTTCTCCCGCAGCTTCCCGAAGCGTCCCAACTGCGTCTGCTCCGGCATCTCGTCCATCGTCAGGTCCGGCACCCGAAATCCGTTCTGTTCGGTGTAAGTCAACTTCTCCATGTTCCATACTCCTTTCACGCGCTAATGTGATAAAGTTCGTGTTTTCATTATAGAGGACTTGCGGCGGTTTTGCAAGGTCTTTTTTTCGCAGGTCGAGTTCTGCTTGGCGCACCGTGCGTCCGACCTCCAGAAGTGCTGTACGGCTTGCCTGTGCGGTCGCTGTGCCAAGGTAGGCAAGGACAGCAGGAGTATTGAAGTCCGTCACCCCTCGCAGATCGTCCTCATCCAGATAGTCCGCAGGGTCTACACCGCAGCGGATCAGCAGTTCGTACTGGGTGCTGGCGCGAACCAGATTGCGGAATGCGACCTCGATGTTGAGATCGTCCAGCTCCTCCAGAAAACTGTCCGCTTTTTCATAAATGAGGTCCTGTGTCATATCTGCACAGACCTCCAGTGCCAGCTTTTCGCCGGTATCCATCAGCAGAGCGCCGAGGTCTGCGCCATTACCGTCAAATTTCTCTCGCAGCATTTCACAGACCGCTGTTTCATGCTCCGGGCGCAGTTGCCAGATCCACGGCGTTTTGCCGTCCTTGACCGGGTGGGTATCTGCAATATCATGGACATAGGACAGATACGGCTTGCCGCCGTAGCCTTTGCGGATGAGAGCGATCGCTGTTGTTCCGGCATTGACCCAGCGGCGCATTTCATCATTCCAGAACCCGATGTCCGCGCAGGCAGTGGCGTTAGGGCGCTGGGCGTAGATGAGGAGCTGATCGTCAAAATCATACGCCTTGTAGAACCGGGATGCTGTGGTGAGGAACTCCATCCACGCCTGCGGCGAATGTGTGACCTGTTCACAGGTGTGTGCGAACAGACCGGAGATGGTCTGTATCTTAGCCATTGATGTGCCTCCTTTGCTTTTGGATTTGATCTTCAATATGCGCTTCTACCTGTTCAAGCGTTTTCCCGTACTTAAAACCGTGGGAAACAACATTTTTCTCTGCGTCCAGTTTCCGCAGTTCCTCCCATAATTCAGGATGATCTGTTATGAGATGCGCCAACTCCCCATAACTCTGATTGGGGCAGAACCAGCACCCACCGCGCCTTGAAATGCGGTATATCGGGGAAAGCAGTCCATATTCTTTGCAGAGGTCATACGCCATTTGCTCGGTGTAGCCGAAACGCTGCAAAAGTGAGATTTTATTTGTGCCTTGCAGCCGCTGCAATCGCTTTGGCTCGTCCAGCGCGATACCGATGTACTGGATGTACTCCGTTCCCGCAAGGTTCAACTTTTTGAAATAGCTGCGGATCGGCGGGATTTTTAAGTCACGATTGATCTTGCAGCGTCCGCCTATAGGCCAGCCGCCGTATTTTCCAATGCGTTCAGGAACGCGGCTTCTCTGTGTGGGCTGATAGAAGCAGTCAAGGTAATCTTTTTCGGCGTGTATCATTTCAACTTCATATCCCCAGCTTTCAAACAGCGGCTTTGCCTGATCGCGTACAAAGCGGATATGTTCCGGCAGTTCTCCGCTGATCCCGCGCTTTCTGTCAAACATCACTTCGGAAAAGATGATCTTTGACGACGGCAGACCATGAATGTGATCCAAGATAATACTCGCCGTGCTGTCTTTACCGCCGCTCCAAGAGTGAAAATATTGCATTTCATTCCTCCTATCTATCTCCGGTATCTGAATAAGCAAAGGCGATGCGTTGGTGTCGCACCGCCCTGAAAAATATTTATCGTTCTTCCTGCACTCTTGCAGGGTTTGGGGATGCCTGTTTCTGCTCCTGCTGCATCCGGGCAAGCTGCGCACGAACGGAAGTCGGTTTTTCTTCGCTGTACATCTGGATGTACTCCTTTGTCCGGTTTTTCAGGTCCGCTTTTGCTTTGTGGTAGCTGCCGAAGTAATGTCCCCAATAGAAGTCCGTGGGCGCATCCCCGACGGTATGCCGCCAAGTGACATAGGGCTGCGGCGCTCTGGGGTTTTCGCCCAGCACGAACTCTACGGCTCCAGCCTGCATCCGGTCGATAATAGCGTATCCCTGATGGACGATCTGCTTTTCACGCTCCGGCGTCTGTGCCATGAATGCGACGATTCTGCCGTTTTCGTCTTGTAACGGTTGAAAGACCTGACCCGTCATCATGTACATCCCATCCATTCCGGCACCGGCTTTATAGCCGCCGTCCGGGGTGCGCTCGCTGTTCAGCAGCACATAGCCGCTGTCCAGCACGAAGCCGGGTTCCTGCCGCTGCCCGAATCCGGGTAGTCCCATCGGGACGGTTTCGGCGGTAATACGGGAGAGCTGTGCCAGCGGTCCGATCTCATCAAATGCAGCCGGCTGAAGGTCTGACGCACCGGCATACACCGGAGCATAGACCTTCGGGACGGCAGCTTCGCCGGTCACAAGGCGATCTGCCGACTGGTATAACCACGGAATATCCGGCATAGAGGTCAGCATCGTGCCATCGCCCAAAATGTACTCGGCGTCCTTGACATTTTCGTGCTTGGGTCCGAGGTGTTCGGCAAAGGTGTCGAACGGGACGGGTTCTAACCGTTTCGTATTTTCGTTCATCGTCGTTCCTTTCTAATTTCTAAGGCTTCGTTAAATAGAGCCACTTTGTTTTTATCTCATGCGGCGCGATATAATAGTTTCTTTTCCTGCTGCCTGTCCATTCTTTACCTCCAGCCGCACCGCAGTTTCGGAAGTTCGCAGCCTTGAGGCTTGCTCCGTTTTCGGATGCCAGCGTATAAGTGATAATCTTCCTATATCCCATATCCCTCGCTATACGCTGGCAAGCACCATATAGCTTAGAGCAGGCATTGTGCGTTCCATCTGTGCAATTTCGGTAAATTTCTAATGTATCGCCATCATCGCTATACCGCGAAACAGGTCTACCGCAAATCGCAACGCCACACAATTCATCATTGTTCCAGCAGGCTATCGCAAACTTCCCGCCAACAGGTGGAATATTGTGCCTGTGATATTTTTCAACAAATATTTTTGCTTGAGCTAAATGAATCGGTCTAATTACGAGCATTTTTCCTCTCTCCGCATTTGAGGATTTTGTCTGTTTTCTTAGATACTACCTTCTTCTCAAATTCCAGCTTATAATTCACATACCGCCCGGTATCCGCCAGAACGACAATGGCATCGTAGGTCGTGCCTTTCTTTTCGCTGAACAGGCCGGACATCTTTACGCGCCCCTTTTTCAGCAACGCCGTCGCCGCAGATTTCGTCAGTTCCTTATGCTTATCCTTGAAGAATCGGTCATTTTTCCACATGGTGAAGCCGCAGCCCTGCCGGGTACACTGGAAGCTCAGTTTGCGCTCCATGACGCTCCCGCCGCAGCGGGGACACGCACCAATGCACTCGCGCTCATCGAACAGTTCGGTTTCCACCTGCACATTCTTATAGCACGCCACCAGCTCGGACACCTGCTTTTGAATACCAGCCAGAAATTCCTCCGGGGATAGAGCGCCGTGCTCGACTTCTTTCAGCGCAGACTCCCATTCTGCTGTCAGCTTTGCGGACTTGATGCTCTCCGGCAGGATCACAACGAGGTTGTGTCCCTTTTTCGTGGGGAGTAGCTGACGGCTCTTTCGTTCCAAAAAGCCGCCCTTTACCAGCTTTTCCAGCACTCCGGCGCGGGTCGCAGGTGTACCCAGCCCGGTGCGCTCTACGCCCTCGATCTCAGCAAACTCCTCTGCACTGGCGTGTTCCATTGCGGAGAGCAGCGTGTCCTCCGTAAAGTGCTTTGGTGGTGTGGTGGAACCCTCTTTTGTCACGGCACGGGAAACGGATACGGTCTGTCCCTGTGTCAGCGTCGGCAGCGTATCCGACGGTTCGCTCGCCTCCGGTTTTTGTTTCAGTATGGAGAGGAACGCTTTCTCCGTTGCCCTCCAGCCGGGTTCTATCACCGCGCGCCCATTGGCGGTAAAGACTACACCGTCCTGCTCCAGCCGGACAGCAGTATCCTCATACTGATGGATTTTACCAATGGCGCACAGCAGCCGCACCATCACCAGCGTCAGCACATTGCGCTCACCGGCAGGCAGTGACGCCAGTGCATCCTCTGTAACCTGCATGGTGGGCAGCAACGCATGGTGATCGGATACCTTGCTGCTGTCAACAACGCGCCCCACATCCGTGATCGCACAGGGCGGCGCAAATGGCAGCAGCTTTGCAGACTGCTCGGCAAGAGCAGGAACGCCGTCCTCCATATCTTCAGTCAGGTAATTGGAATCCGTGCGAGGATAGGTCAGCAGCTTCTTCTCGTAAAGCGCCTGTGCGTAGTCCAAGACCTGCTGCGCCGTATAGCCGAACAGACGGTTGCCGTCCCGCTGCAAGGTGGTGAGGTCGTACAGTTTCGGCGGACGCGCTGTTTTTTTCGTCTGCTCCACAGCGGTTATGGTGAGGGACTGTCCCTCGCAGGCGGCACACAGCTTGTCCGCGTCCTTGCGCTGTGCAAAGCGGTCTGACACCGCGCGAAAGCCGCAATCCAGCTCCACCATGTAGAACTTCTGCTTCGTGAAGTTCTCAATGGCGCTCTCACGCTCCACCACCAGAGCAAGGGTGGGCGTCATCACGCGCCCCACATTCAGCGTCCGATGGTACAGTGTGGAAAACAGGCGCGTTGCATTGATGCCTACCAGCCAGTCTGCTTTGGAACGGCAAAGCGCCGCCGCATAGAGTGCGTCATAATCCGCGCCGGGACGCAGTGCCGCAAAGCCATCCCGAATCGCACTTTCCTCCATTGAGGAGATCCACAGGCGCTCCATCGGCTTGCGGCACTCTGCCATTTCATAGACCAGACGAAAGATCAGTTCGCCCTCGCGTCCGGCATCCGTCGCGCAGATGACGCTCTCCACATCGTCCCGCTGCATGAGCGTTTGCAGTACGGCAAACTGCGCCTTTTTGTCCGGTGTGATGATAAACTGCCACGGCTCCGGCAGGATCGGCAGATCGTCCATCTGCCATTTAGAATAGGCGGGGTCATAGGCGTCTGCCGACGCCATTTCCACCAGATGTCCAAGACACCAGCTTACGAGATAGCCGCCGCCCTCCAGATAGCCGTCCTGCCGCTGCCGCACGCCCAGCACAGAGGCAATACTCTGTGCCACGGACGGCTTCTCCGTTACGATCAATTTCATGCCTGTTTCCTCCCAAAGTGCTGTTCCATCAGTTCCTTATAGCAGATCCCGATACACGGGCGCTGCCTGCCATAGCCGCAGCCATGACAGGGATGATCCGGGGAAAGAGCCGGGGTTTCCGGCTCTTGTCCACCTGCGGGTTTCTGCTGCATCATGCGCTCCATGCCTGGGCGGTTACTGAACAGGGGCATCGCTGTCACCGTCCATATCCTCGTCCTCATCTACATCTTCCTCATAGCGTCTGCGGCGTTCGGCTTCTTCCTCGGCGGTGAGTTCAGAAAAGTCCTCCTCCACGGGTTCGTCCTCCGGTCCGGCAAACTCGATCTCGTCCCAATCCTCCGCGTCGTCCAGTTCATGCTTCGGCTTGTAAATCTTCACATAGTAACCGGCACCGCCTGCGGCAAGCACCACGATGCCGATGAGCAGCATCATGCTCGTGCTGATGCCGGTCTTAGCAGGCTGCTCCGGCTGTGTGGGTTCGTCTGCCGGTTTTTCCGGCTCCGGCGTGGGTTCCGGCTTGACCAGTGTAGTCGCAGCGGAATCGTCCTTTTTCGCCAGCGCCATCAGGTCGCTTTCGGTCACGGCGTTCAGAAAGTACACATTCTCGGTGCTGCGCTGTTTATCAATGACGAGGTAGAACACATTTTCATCTGCGGTCTGGATGGTGTAAAACTCCTTGCCGTCCTCGTCCGTGGCGTTATCCACCACTGTACCTGTGCCGTTGGGAGTAAAGGGATTGGTCGAAGTGCCGGTTTCTGCATCAGCGGGCGTAGTCGCCTCTGCGGGAGATGTGGTGGACTGCGCCGGTTCCTCGCTCATGGCGAAGGCAGGGACGCAAAAAAGCGTCATGCAGAGGGCGGTCATCAGTGTGACTGTCAAGGTACGGAATTTAGTTCGCATGGTTGTTGTCCTCCTTATTCAGATGGTTCTGCGGCAGCGGTGCGCCGCTGCGAAGCGCACGAAGTACCTCCGCCAGCTCATCCGGCGAAACATCCATGCTCCGCACCACGCCGACGATCTCCGTGTTCTCCAGTTCGCGCTTCTGCTGTTCCAGCTCACGGCAGCGTGTCTGGTACGACGCGACCTTGCCCTTGAGCTTGTCAATTTCCTGCTCGATCTTCTTGATTCTGGGATTCATACAATGCCTCCTAACAAAAAAGACAGGCTCACAGCCTGCCAAATGCGTAAAAATGTTTCTGCCAGTATGAGGTTTCGATGCTGGCGTATTTGATGGGCGAACCGGCGTGGATCATCATGCCGTTGCCCACATAGATGCCGATATGCGACACCGGACCGTCACAATCGTAGGTTTTTGTGAAGAACACAAGGTCGCCCGGTTTTGCTTCACTTTTCGAGATGACGGTACACTGATTATAGATGCCGGTCGCCGTGGTACGCGGCAGATTATGAACGCCGCTGGCCGTGTAGACCCAGCACACGAAGCCGGAGCAGTCAAACGAGGTGGACGGACTGCTTCCGCCCCACACATACGGCCAGCCGAGATACTTTTCCGCTTCGGTGATGAGCGCCTTGAACGACGGGTCAGACAGTGCTTCACCGGGGATCTCATACTTCGGTCCATCGGATGGGTTTGCGTAGATGTTGTCCCCGAAAATATCCGGTCGGTTGCCTTTCTGCTGAAAGATCACCAGATACCGCTTGTACTCATCCTCGGTCAGCAGCTCCCGTACAACGGTTCCCAACGAGCGATTGCGGACGGTCACATACAATATCTTGTAGGTGTATGCCACACGCCTGGAACTGGTTGTGCCGTCCTTGTTGGTATGGCTCACAGTTTTATACCGCGTCTCGGATACCGGCGTCAGCGTGACCGTGTACTGCTGCTCAAACAGGTCTTTGAGTGCCGCTTGAACCTCATCCGGCTTAAAGTCATTGAATTTCACGGTGAGGTAGGCGATCAGCTCATTGGGGTCATGCCCGATGGTATCCACATCATAGCGGTATTCATCGTAACCACTGTGCGTCTGCTCGATGCTGCCCAGCTCGCGCTCCAACTGCTTTTCCAGTGCCGTATAGTCCGATTCCACCTGACGAATATCCGGGTCCTCGGCGGTGTAGGAGGTGCTGGTGATCGCACCGGTCACGCCCTCCAGCATGGCTGAACAGGAGGACAGTCCGGACATCAGCAGGCAGACCATCAGAGCAAGGATACCTGCCATGCACAGTGCGCCTTTTCGGTGCTGCACGATAAAATCACCGGCAGTCTGCGCCGCACCGGTCACGGCGTTCTTGGCACGCTCCCACACGGTCGCACCGCCTGCCGCTTGCTGCGCCTTGCGAAGTTCCTTGGCATATTTCCGCTTCAAGCGCCGTTTCTGAAGCTGCGCCTTGAAGGTATGCTCCTGAAGCTCCGGGGTATCTCGAATGGCTTCGCGGTATCTCGCCTCCACAGTCGCCTTGGTGCTTTTGCGCTCTAATTTCTCTACCTTGCGGTAGGGTGCGTCTTTGACATAGCGATGCCCATGCCGGACGGCGCTGCTTACCGTGCGCTCGGTCACAAACTCCGTCTTGTGGGCAGCTTCGGTGCCCACATTTTCCTGCTCCACCTGCCGCAGCTTGCAGTGCAGCTGTCTATTTGCCATGCGACCGGAAGCCGTTACTACGCGGCCGGCTGTGCTGCGCTTGCCGCGGGGCTTTACTTCTTCCGCCAAATAAACACTGTGCTTTACCTTGCCAGTTTCCGGGTCTACGGTGCGCTTGAGGGCAGGGCGGCGCTGTTTGGGCAAATCTTGCTTTGCCTGCTCCAGCTTACCGCCCAGCACCTCGGCTTTTTTCTTGGCGTTTTCCGCCCGTTCCTCCGGCGTGAATTTCAGGCGCTTACTGCGGGCGGCGTCATCCGCATCGTAGATATTGCGCTTCCACTTCATGCGGATGCCTCCTCGATCCGCTTCTGTGCCAGCTTGCAATACTCCGGGTTCAGCTCAATTCCGATGTAATGTCGTGCAAGCTGCTTCGCTACGGCACCGGTGGTGCCGCTGCCGAAGAACGGGTCCAGAACGATCCCACCCTCCGGGCAGCCTGCCATGATGCAGGTTTCCGCCAGCTTGGGCGGATATGCGGCAAAATGCCCGCCGCGATAGGATACCGTGTTGATGTCCCACACATCCCGCTTATTCCGCATGGTGGGTTCCGGTTTGTCCGCATAGTATGAGCCGGTCCGCATCTTATTGAGTCCCTGCACATTGTTTTGTCCCGGCACCTTTTCGGCATACTTGCCGCCGCAGCACCTACGCCTATACCGTGCAGCAGAGGACGAAGCCAGCGGCTCTGCGATCGCATCGGCATTATAGAGATACTTTCGGGATTTTGACAGCAGGAAAATATGCTCATAGCAGCGAGAAGGACGGTCTTTGCAGCTCTCCGGCATGGGATTGCCTTTGCGCCAGATGATGTCGCTGCGGAGATACCAACCGTCTGCGCGAAGCGCAAAGGCAAGCATCCACGGAATGCCGATCATATCCTTGGACTTGCAGTCCTCTACCGTGCGGTTCAGCGCCACAGTCTGACCAGTCCTGCCGTTGGGATACTTCGGGTCCAGCGCATCGCCCTGATCGCCTTTTCCGGCAAAGGTATCTGAAATGTTGAGCCACAGCGTTCCGTTCGAACGCAGAACGCGCCGGACTTCGGCAAACACCTCGGTCAGACGCGCAACATACTCGTTGGGCGTACTTTCCCGCCCGATCTGTCCCGCCACGCCGTAATCCCGGAGGGCATAATACGGCGGCGATGTCACGCAGCAGTGAACGCTTTCGTCCGGGAGCATCCGCAGAGCCTCCATACAGTCCATGTTGTAGATCACATCAGTCTGCATGGGGACCTCCTTTCTGCTCCTGTTCCGCAGGCTTCGTTGTCATAAGCTGATACAGCCGGGTATTCTTCGGAAAACGGTCCTCAAATGGAATGACCTTATCCCCAAAGAACAAGAGTCCCTGACCCTCGCCGCTGTTGGTGACATGAGCCAGCTCGTCCGGCGCGATGGAGAGCCGCTGCGCCAGAATTGCGCGGTCGCTGGCGCCCTGATTGAGCATCAACACAAAGTCGCTGTTTTCCAGAATATTTTCAATTTCAGGACTGGCAAGCAGGTCTTTCACATTCTGCGTCAGGGCGGTCGGGATGCCGTTCCATTTGCGGAAACGCTTATAGATCTCTGCCGTGTACGCCGCCGTCTGCGGCTCTTTCAGCAGCAGATGGAACTCGTCCAAAATGATGCGGGTCGTTTTACCGGAGTAACGGTTCGCTGTGGTGCGCTGCCAGATGTGTTTCTGTACATTGCTCATGACCAGCTTTTTTAGTCCTTGCCCCAACCGGCTCGTGTTGTAGCACACAAGGCGGTTATGCAGGTCGATGTTCGTGCGGTGATTTAAGTAGGACAGGCTGCCGGTCACATAAATCTCCATCGCCGTGGCGAGATCGTCTGCTCTGGGGTCGTGCTGTTCTTTCAGCGCACGGTACAGATCACCCAGCACCGGCATCTTCTCCGGTTTGGGGTCCTTCATATATTCCCGGTACACCAATCCGATGCAGCGGTCCAGCAGGGATCGCTCAATGGGCATCAGGGTATTACCCTGATTTGCCATCATCAGTTCACACTGGGACATGATGAAATCTGCCTGCATCAGCATAGGTGATTCGCCCACATCGGTGCTGAGGTCAAGGTCCATCGGGTTGAGGTAATATTTGCTGTCCGGTGCGAGGTAAATGACCTGCCCACCCAACGCTTCGGTGAGTGCGGTGTATTCGTTCTCACTGTCCAGCATGAGCTGATCATCGTCCGTTGTGAAAAAGGTATGGACGATCTCACGCTTGGCGAAGAACGATTTACCGGAACCCGGCGTACCCAGCACGATCCCATTGGGACATTTCAGGGTCTTGCGGTCTGCGATGATGATCTGATTCGTCAGGGCGTTCACGCCGTAGTACAGTCCCCCCGGCTGGTACACCTCGCAGGTGCGGAACGGCAGGAAAATCGCCGTTCCGCTGGTGGTCATGCCACGCTGGATCTCCACCAGATTGACACCCAACGGCAGTGCGGACATATATCCCTGCTCCTGCTGATAGTCCAGCCGAATGAGTTCGCAGTTCGCGGCGCTGGCGATGCCGCCCACAGAGGTCAGAATGTTCTCCAGCTTCTGTCTGCTTGGGGCGATATGCACCATGAGGATCGTCACCATAAAGAGCTTTTCATCGTGGCTCTGCAACGCTTCCAACAGATTTTCCGCTTCTTTAGCGTAGGTTTTGAGGTCCGGTGGGAGAATATCGTAATCGTAGCCGGTGCGTGTGGCGCGTTTCTGCTCGTCGATCTTCGTCTTATCCAGATCGGACAGCTTGCGCTTAACGGCTTTCAGCGCCGCGCCATGCTCCAAGGCCTTTGCGTGGATGGTGAAGATCTGGCAGGCATCGCAGTCCAGCAGTGAATTGAGCAGAGTATGAGAAAGGCGGCTTGCATCGATTTGCAGGAACGATGCCGCGCCATAGGATGCGCCCACGCGGAAATAGCGCCCGTCCTTGAACTGAAACGAGCTGGGTGCAATAAAGTCTTTACTGGAAAGTCCGGTCTGGATCAAGGCATTCCAGTTAAATTTGAACTGCTGGGGCGTATCCAGATGCAAGCACTGATGCAGCGCCGCCAGACGCTCATAGCCGTCCATCGGATGGGCGGTGCTGCCAAGCGACCGGAACGCCGCGATGACATCGCTCTCGATCTGGTCCAGACGGGACAGTGCTCGCACCAGACCTTCCGCCTGCACGGTGTAGGTCAGGCACATCCGGCGCTCGACCTTGCACTTTGCCGCCTGATGCAGCAGGAAATCGCTGAGTTCCTGCCGCACCGGGTCCAGTGCATCGCCATCGGGCGGGATACTCAGATCATGCTCATAGGTTTTGAGGCCCGGGTAATAGCAGATGACGGACAGCTCCAGACCCACAGAGGGTCCGAAGTAATTGAGCAGATCGCAGTAGAGGTCGAAAATGACCACCTGTTCATCGTCCGACACTTCGGTATATGCGCGATCTTCAAACTGGACGCTTTTGCTGTACAGCCCGCCGCCAAGGTCGCACATACCGTTGCGGTACATTTCCACATAGGGAATGGTCTGCTGGGCGGTGGCGGCGATCTTACCGTCGCGTTTTGCCCGCTTTACCGTTCTTGCGAACTCTTTGCGCTGCGCGTTTGTCAGCGGCGTGTCCGGTCGGACGATCAGGCCGCTGTTCCAGCCGACGCTTTTTGGCGAAGGCCGGCTGCTTTTTCTGTTCATAGAGAGCAATATGCTCCACCTCCTCGTTGATTTTTGCCTGCCGTTCCAGTGCGGCAAGGCGGTTGTTGGTCTGATACGGACGGTTCCGGGGTGTCAGGAACCGAACGCGGGCATAGTTTTTCAGGCATCGTTCCACCGGCTGACCGTTTTTCCTGTACAGCGCTGTGAAGAAGAACGGCAAGGCCGAAACGATCAGCAGCACCATCGCCGCATCGCCGCCCAGCGGCTTGCGGGTCAGCAGATAGATCGGAACCGACACTACTGCCGCAAGGCTGAAACACACAAGCTGGCGGCGGGTCAAGCCGAACATGACCTTGTTCTGCACCTGCGTCAGATCCTTTGGGATATAAACTTCCGGCAAAATCAATTCCTCCTTTTAATGGGCGTGCAGAATGCTCTTTGCAACGCCGCCGGACTTGAATAAGCTGAAACACAGCAGCATAGTGTAGGCGGTGCATCCCCAGATTGCAGCGTGGATATTGCCGCCTGTAAGGGATAGCGTCTTGACCAGTGCGGCGTAGATCGCCACGCAGACCATGATGAGGAACCCCTGCAAGCCTAATGCCGCAAGTCCCCGCACATAGTTCGTGCCGATGTTGCCCCATTCCCGGTTGGCGAAGGTGGCAAACGGCAGCGGTCCGACACTGGCGTAAATGAAGATCTCGATCATTCTGCCATAGAGGATGATCATGATGCACACACCCATCACGGTGAGGGCAAAGCGCATCAAGAAGGTTTCCATCATGAGGCCAAACAACTCGCCTGTGCCCATCGCTTCCAACTCGGTCGTGATAGACGCAAGTGCCGCTGTAATGTCGATGCTGGCTTGCGCATCTATGACGCCGGTCGCTTTCTGCACCATGTTTTGTGTGACATCGAAAATCGCCATGATGAAGTCAAAGGTATGATTGATAACGAAAATGGCGATCCCAGCCTTGAACACCCACTTGACGAACATCCATGTGTCGATGTCGTGCATATTGTTCTTGTCAATGATCATACTGATCAGCTCATAGCTGAGGATCGCCGCAATGACCAGTCCGGCAATCGGCAGGACCGCCGTTTGGGACAAGCTGCGGATGATGGAGAAAACGCCGGAGTTCCATGCCTCCGGCGTTTTTCCTACTTCGCCCGCGATCTCGGCAACGCGGGTGTTCACGCCATCAAACATACCCGACAGATTCCCCTGAATGGCTTCGATCAGGAACTTCTTGATCCATTCATTGATCGCGTCGAATATGAAATCCATAGGCGCTCACCATTTACACAGTGATGAGCGTAGTGATGAGGGGGATGACCTTCACGCCCAGCAGCATGATGCCGCCGCCAGCTGCAAGCTGCTTTGCGCCCTGGCTTTTTATTGATGTGCGATAAAGAAGTAATAGAAGTGTAAAAAATTTTGCCGTTCCTATCCGGCACTTAGCTCTTGTGTCGGATAGGTCGGGCGGTTATTCGGGCAAGTCCACCTTGCCAACAAAAGAATAATAAATCTCAATGTCCTGTCTGCGGGTCTTGTTCTCGTCATAGCTGCACTCATGCACAACGATTTTCTCTACAAACTCCCGCAGCAGAGTAGGGGTAAGTTCTTCAAAGCTGGTATGCCGCCGGACAACATTCATAAACTTTTCTGCGTTCACGGTGGCTTCCTGTGCTTTGGAAAGCTCCGCTTGGATAGCGGCGGCTCTTTCTTTCAGCTCCCGTTGTTCTGCTTCATAGTCTGCCGACAGCTCTGTGAAACGCTCGTCTGATATGCGCCCGGTCACACTGTCCTCATACAGCCGCTTGAAGATAGCGGATAACTCGGCTATGCGTTTCTCGGTGGCTTCCAGCTCCTTTTTCTTGGCGGCGTTCCTGCGCTTGCCCCCGTCCTCGTTCTGCTCAATCAGGAGCTTCATAAACCGGGCTTCATGCTTTGCCGCATAGCTGGTCACTTTCCGCAGATTGGAGAGTACACCAGCGGTCAAGAGGTCGGTGCGGATAAAGTGCGCCGTACAGTCATGGGTGCGTTTCTTGTAGTTGCCGCAGATATAACAGTCCTGCTTGCGCTTGTCCGTCTGGTATCGCTGCTGATACATCACACTGCCGCAGTCTGCACAGAACAGTATGCCGGAGAACAAGCCCACTTCATCATAGCGGTTGGGGCGTTTGCGCTGCTTGCGAAGCTCCTGCACCCGTTCCCATGTTTGGGTGTCTATGATAGGCTCGTGGTGGTTCTCGAATATCGCTTGCTTTTCCTCCGGGTTTTCTACGCTGTGCTTGACTTTGTAAGAGAGTTTTTCCGTCTTGAAGTTTACCAGGCAGCCCGTGTATTCCCGGTTTTCAAGGATATGCACAACGGTATTGGTCGCCCACTTGCACTCATAGCCGGGGTGGTAGCGGCGGGTGCTGCCCGTCCTGCGGTATTCCAGCGTCCCCGGCGTGGGGATTTGCTGCTCTGTGAGCATACGGGCTATCTTGGTCGGACCGTTCCCGGCAAGGCAGAGGTTGTATATCTGCTTAACTACGGGTGCAGCTTCCTCGTCAATAATGAAATTTTCGTCCTCGTCCATGAGGTAGCCATACACAGGTTTGCTTGTGATGGGCTTGCCACTCATACCTTTTGAGCGTTTTACTGCTTTGATTTTCTTGCTCGTATCTCTCACCAGCCATTCGTTAAAGATATTCCGCAGCGGGGCAAAGTCATTGTCGCCCTGTGCGCTGTCCACTCCGTCATTGATAGCGATGAAGCGGACGCCTTTCTGTGGGAAAACCATTTCCGTGTACATTCCCACTTGCAGGTAGTTTCGCCCTAACCTCGACATATCCTTTACGATAACTGTCCCGACTTTTCCGGCTTCAATGTCCGCAAGCATGGCTTGAAAACCGGGTCTTTGAAAGTTTGCACCAGAATAACCGTCGTCCGTGTACCAGCGCAGATTGGAAAAGCCGTTCTGCTTTGCATAGGTTTCAAGGATACGCTTCTGATTGGAAATGGAATTGCTCTCGCCTTGCAGCTCGTCCTCATGGGAAAGTCTTGGGTAAAGGGCGGTAATTGGTTGTTGGTTGGTCTGTCTTAACATAAAATCCTCCGTTTCCGACAGCCAGCCCCACTATTCCGTACCTTGATTGTACCACATGGGGCGGCTGTCTGTATAGCGGCAAAAGCGTCAAATCTGCTTCTTTATGGTCGGTCAAATCGCCGTTTTTTGTGTAGCAGCTTCCGCTTCCAGCACTTTCATCATCTTGTCGGCTGCGGTGTCGGTTGCACCCTGCTTGAAGAAGCCGGAAACGGTAAGGACGGAGTTGCCCATGCGGATTTCCGTCACACAGTCCGGGCGGCGGTCTGTTTTGGTGGTGCTTGTCTGTTTGGTTTCTGTCATAGGCTCTCCTTTCGCTGCTTCATCAGTTGCTTTAAGCGTTCCAGCTTTTCCTGTGCGGTTTCCTTTCGGAAGTTGCTGCCCGTGAAGCGGACGGGGGCGCACATGGAAGTCAGCCTGTCATAGATACGGGCGTGGGGCGTGTCCTGCGGGTGCTGCAATTCCTCCAGCGTGAGGTTGGTCGTGGCGATCAGCGGCTTGTCGCTTCGGTAACGGCTGTCAATCACGCTGTAAACCTGTTCCAGCCCGTATTCTGTTCCTCGCTCCATACCAAAATCATCAAGTATCAGCAGGGGGTAGCTGCAAAGGCGGGAAATATATTCGTTCCTGCCATCAAAGCTGGCAGCAAGGTCATTGAGTATTGTTGCAAAGTTTGTCATGCAGACGGCAACCTCTTTTTCCATAAGGGCGTTGGCGATACAGGCGGCAAGGTAGCTTTTTCCCGTCCCCACGCCTCCCCAAAACAGGTAGCCGATATTTTCAGCCTGCATGGTTTCCCAGCTCTCCACATAAAAACGGGCGGTTGCGGTCTGCGGGTTTCTGCCGTTGTCATGCTCAAATGTCCAGTTCCGCATAGCAGGGTCGGTAAAGCCCCGGCGTTTCAAGTCCTCCACTTTTTCAAGGTGCTTCTGTCGGCTTTCGGCGGCTTGCTGCTTTTCACGGGCTACCCGCTGGCAGTCGCACTCTGCCGGGTGGCGGTCACGCCCGAAACAGGTCTTTCTCTCTGCAAAGTAGGCTTCTTTGGGTGTATGGCACTTACCGCAGTATAAAAGCCCGTCCTCGCCTGTGTAGTCCTCCGCTTCGGCGGTAGTGGTTGTAATGTCCGTAATCATAGCTTCAATCTCGTTTTTCATAAGCTCTCGCCCTCCTTACATGAATAATCGGGTATGCCCTGTTTCGGGGCAGCCTTGCCTTTGGCAGTGTCCTCCTGCGCCCACTTGTAAATGGTGGCTGCATGGCTGTGGTACTGCTTCCCGGTGGAAGCGATATGGCAGGAAAGCCGGTCAATATAATACTCCCACTTGTCGGGCAGCTCTGTTTTCAGCCCGGAAAGCTCTGTATCGGTCAGTATCACATTGTTGTATCTGCCATAAGCGGCGGGGGCGGGGCGCCCCGTTTCTCCCTCTCTCTCTTTTTCTATCTCTATCTCTTTCTCTAACTCTATCTCTATCTCTGGTGGACGAATGTCGGACAAATGTCCGCCTTTTGTCCGAGACGGTAAAAGTGCCTTGTTTTCCAGCCTTGCAGCCCGTTTTCGCTCGGCTTCGGTAGAGGACTGTCCTATCATCAGCTCAATATCGGTCATATAAAAAGCCCCGCTGTCAAGCTGCTCCACAAGCCCCAACTGCCGGAAAATCTCTAAAGCCCTTTCAACCGTCCCTATCTGGTGGCGGGTCAGTGTCGCTATCATCTGGGCTGTGTAGGGGATATGCTCGTCAAGCTGCAACTTCCCGCCGTTTTTCAGCGATTTTAAGTACAGCTTCAAGAGGATATTGGAATATAAAATCCCGTCTTTCATATCTTCCAGCAGCACAATGGAGTCGCTGTCAAAAAAGTTCTCTTTCAGCTTGAGGTAGTAATACTTGCGGTTATCTGCCATTGTCCCTGTCCTCCTTTTTCCGGCGTTTGGAGTAGTAGCGGGGGCAGAGTATGATAACCGCCCGGAAGCTCTGCTTGCAGCTATGGGTACAGCCCCGGCAGAGGTCGTTGTATGTGATACGGTCGCAGGTGGTATTCCCGACTTTCACTTGCCGCAGGAAAAAAGACCATTCCAGCCGCCGTTTCTTGCTCATTCTTGGCATGGGTGCGCTCCTTTCTGCCGTTTCCGCTGGTGTGACGGTATCGGCGGTAATTCTGTATCATCTCGGTATCATTTTCGGGGTTTTTCTGCCCTGTAAGCCCGTTAAAAAATCCTTTGGTATTGCGGATAGGGTACGGGGCAGCCCCCTTGTTCTGTATGGGTTCGGGTACATTTGGGGGCGGTTTTTATCGCTCCTGTTCCTGCTTTTTCACAGGCTTGCGTTCCCTGCGTAAAATCTGGTCGATATTGCCCTTGACAGTCTGTAAGCGGCGGTATTCCTCCCGTTTTGCCCGGTAATCGTTGTAGCCGCTGTTTTTCTCTTGGATAAGGCTTTCAATCTCGGCTTGCAGGGCTTTATAGCCCGGCAGCTTGGAAATGCCGTTTTCTTTGAAATAGCGGGCGGCTGCGTCTGCTATGATAAAGTCGCTTTCGTGCTTCTGTCGGTAGGCTGCTTTTGCTTTGGCGTTTTTCTGCTGTTTCAGCCCGTCCCGGACAGGGCGGGTCTTGGAATAGGCAAGCACCTGCCGTTGCAGCTCCTTTTTCCCGTCCAGCGTCTTTTCCACCTGCTTCAGCTCTGTAAGGCTTTCCTGCATGGCGGCATAGGCAGCAGAGCAGGCTTCGTCCAGTTCCTCCGGGGAAGAAAAGCCGTACTGCTGGTAGGCGGTAACGGTAGCCGCCATTTGCTTTAGATTGTACTTTGCCGCCCAGCGGTCATAGCCCACGCCCTTGCCCTCGGCTCGCTTGGCTTCCCGGTCAACCATGCGCTGCAAGGTGTTGTCTGCCGGGGTGGTTTTTGTGGGTTTTTCCCCTTGTGACGGCTTTTTAACTGCGACAGGGTATTCGGGTATGGCTTTGGTCTGTTTGGCGGCTCTGTGGGCGTTCTGTGTAAGCAGGGCAAGGACAGCAGCCTTGTCAAAATCGTCCCCAAGCTTCCGGGCTGTGATAGGCTTTGTCCTGTCCGGCGTGAGGTAGGAAAGCCGCCCTCGGCTCTCCTTGACGGTCACGCCCTCCCGCAGCAAAAGGGAAGAAAACTCGTCAAAGCTGGTAGCTTGGGAAAGTGCCTGCCGTATCGTCCGGCGCAGCTTCGCCTTGTCCGTTTCAAACTTGGTGGGCTTGGTCGGCTGTCCGGCGGCTTCTCTGGTGGCGTTCTCTTTATCAAGGGCAAGCTGCCCTTTCTTTGCCGCCCAGTACTCTCGTTCTGTTATCCGTTCCTTGCTACCGTTCAAGAGGTCGATTTGGTAAAGCCCCTCCCGGTGGCACATCTCCATGACTTCACTCTTGAAATATTCCATAGCGGCATTGGTGCAGCGGTGCTTGCAGCCCGCCCTTGTGTCGGCTGGTCTGTCCATGTAGGGCAGAAGCGGGACTTCATAAATTCGCAGGGAGTTGATGACGATATGCACATGGATATTGCCGCTGTGGTTATGCCCGTCCGGGTGGGTGCATACAAGGGCTTGGTGTCCGGGGAAATGCTCTTTACAGAACTTCTCGCCCAGCTCCTGCGCCTGGTCTACGGTCAAGCCGTTGTCTGTCCCGTCCCGTGGGTCAAAGCTGATGATATAGTGGTGGCTTTTCACATCTTCCCGTTTTTGATTTTTCTCATAGCGGAGATTCGCCCGCATACAGGCAACAGCGAAATCCTCGCCCCCGCAGTTGAGGGAAGAAATGCGGTAATCCTCCCTCGGTATCAGCCGCCCGTTTCCATCAAGGGTGGGCTTCATGGTAAACTCGTCATGCTCAAATGTGAGGTAGGCTTCCGCTGCGCCATAGTCGGCATTTTTAGAGCTGATATGTTTGAATGTTGCCAACAGCGTCACCCACTTTCTGCAAGATTTCAAACTTTAGGGCAGCAAGGTCGGAAACCGCCGCCCGTACCTCCCCGGCAAGCTGCGGGTAGGGGCTGTGCCACTCGTTCAGCGTCCGGGCTATCTGGTTTAAGTTGCCGCCGATCCTGCCGTATTCGGCGGTCAGCTTCCCAACAGCGGCAAGCAGCTCATCATTGACGGGAGAAACGGTTATGATGGGGCGTATGGCTGCCCCGGTTATGGCTTGCCGGATAAACTCGGCTTGGCTCATGTTGTAGGCAGAAAGCCTTTCTGCAAACTCGGCGTATTCTTCCTCGGTCATGCGTGTTTTGACTACCCGGCTGCGGTGCGGTGTGTTGTATCGTTTCATGGTCGACAGACCTCCTTTCTGTGTATGGTGTCCTCTCACTAATAGGAGAAAAACAGGGTGTGAAGCGGAACTGTTTTTGAAAAATCCGAAAAAATATTTTGAGGGATTTTTAAGCGGCGTAAGCCGCATGGCAGGGTTTGGGGAAGGCACTCCCCAACAAGATTCCCGCAGGGGCAAAATGAGCGATAAGCGAATTTTGGTACTGCGGTAGAATCTTGCTCTAAGAAACTGCCGGACTGCCGTTCACTTCCTACTGCCACTTTTTCAGAAAATCTATAACCAGCTTTTTCATAAAAGGCTGCGGGCTGGCGTTCTTCCTCTTACTCCCTACAACACCGCAAAAAGCAAAAATGACGGACTTTCCGGCAAGAACTTTTCCGGCGGCTCGGTCTTTCCCGACAATAAGGCGTTTCGGAAGCTGCGTTTTGCCCGCTGTCTAAAAAAAACGGCAGCCTTTTTTGGTTTCACTATCTAATACGGAACTTTTGGAAATTTGCCAAAAATGAGCGCAAAAAAAGCAGCAAATCTTTTTCGGATTTACTGCTTCATGTGCCGCTGCGGGGCGGCGGGATATTCAGTTTCTATGTTATCGGTCAAGCCGGAACTTGAACAGGCTTTCAATCAGCTTTGTTCTGATGTAGTCCTCCATATCAGAGTTGTAATAGCCGTTCATCTTAGAGAAGTAGCGGATATATCCAGCGTATCGGTCAAGGACGGCTTGTATCGCTATGGGGTCGCCCTCATGTGCCTTTATGATAGTGTCATAGGGGAGAAGTCGGTTACTCATGGGACAGCACCTCCATTTCCTCTTTCAGCCGCTTCAAGGCAAGCCGTATATGCCGCCCGATTGTGCTGCGTGTCCAGCCGCTTTGTTCTCCGATTTCTTTCTGCGTCAAGTGCTGAAAGTAGTACAAAAAGATTTCTTCCTGCGTCTGTTCCGGCAATCGGGCAAGAGCAGCCGCAAGAGAATGCTCATGTACGGTAAGGAAGCAAGCAACCGAAAACAAGAGATAGACCGCCAGCACTACACTATTCCGAACCAAAGACCAAAAGATAAGCATTGTGGGAAAATCTAAACTTTTGGATTTTCCTACAATGCCAACTACGGCGGAATCCCTCCCACTCCTTATATCTTTCTGTATACATTGAATTTGTATTTAGTAAAATGCAGACAACACCACGGATCGGCTTTTGGTTGGACAATTCCAACCAAACACCACAGCAGACAGCAGAAAACATTCTGAACGCTAGGAAGCCGGTATGATTGTTACATATAAGGGGAAGAAAAATTTCTTTTAGGTACTTGCTTTCCTAAAACTGATGTGATACAATGATTTAATCCAGAAAAGGAGTAAAAAATATGCGGCAAGGTATTCTTAAATAAAACTATAATCAAATAGTGGGAACAAAGGATTATGATAGCTCCTTTTGTAGGGGCTTAGTTTTTTGTACCCAATTTAAGAATACTTTTGCCTTATCAATTTTGACATATCCCCAAAAACAGCAATCACAAACAGGTGTATGCTGTATATGTGTATGTCCGCAACTTATAATCCCCAGTGGTAAAAGTATTTTACTGCTGGGGATTTTTATGCCCTTTGGGGCTGTAAAGGGAGGACAATCACATGAAAATAATCAATATTGGAATTCTTGCCCATGTAGACGCTGGAAAGACGACCTTGACGGAGAGCCTGCTATATGCCAGCGGAGCCATTTCAGAACCGGGGAGCGTCGAAAAAGGGACAACGAGGACGGACACCATGTTTTTGGAGCGGCAGCGTGGGATTACCATTCAAGCGGCAGTCACTTCCTTCCAGTGGCACAGATGTAAAGTTAACATTGTGGATACGCCCGGCCACATGGATTTTTTGGCGGAGGTGTACCGCTCTTTGGCTGTTTTAGATGGGGCCATCTTGGTGATCTCCGCTAAAGATGGCGTGCAGGCCCAGACCCGTATTCTGTTCCATGCCCTGCGGAAAATGAACATTCCCACCGTTATCTTTATCAACAAGATCGACCAGGCTGGCGTTGATTTGCAGAGCGTGGTTCAGTCTGTTCGGGATAAGCTCTCCGCCGATATTATCATCAAGCAGACGGTGTCGCTGTCCCCGGAAATAGTCCTGGAGGAAAATACCGACATAGAAGCATGGGATGCGGTCATCGAAAATAACGATGAATTATTGGAAAAGTATATCGCAGGAGAACCAATCAGCCGGGAAAAACTTGCGCGGGAGGAACAGCAGCGGGTTCAAGACGCCTCCCTGTTCCCAGTCTATCATGGCAGCGCCAAAAATGGCCTTGGCATTCAACCGTTGATGGATGCGGTGACAGGGCTGTTCCAACCGATTGGGGAACAGGGGGGCGCCGCCCTATGCGGCAGCGTTTTCAAGGTTGAGTACACCGATTGCGGCCAGCGGCGTGTCTATCTACGGTTATACAGCGGAACGCTGCGCCTGCGGGATACGGTGGCCCTGGCCGGGAGAGAAAAGCTGAAAATCACAGAGATGCGTATTCCATCCAAAGGGGAAATTGTTCGGACAGACACCGCTTATCAGGGTGAAATTGTTATCCTTCCCAGCGACAGCGTGAGGTTAAACGATGTATTAGGGGACCAAACCCGGCTCCCTCGTAAAAGGTGGCGCGAGGACCCCCTCCCCATGCTGCGGACGACGATTGCGCCGAAAACGGCAGCGCAAAGAGAACGGCTGCTGGACGCTCTTACGCAACTTGCGGATACTGACCCGCTTTTGCGTTGCGAAGTGGATTCCATCACCCATGAGATCATTCTTTCTTTTTTGGGCCGGGTGCAGTTGGAGGTTGTTTCCGCTTTGCTGTCGGAAAAATACAAGCTTGAAACAGTGGTAAAGGAACCCTCCGTCATTTATATGGAGCGGCCGCTCAAAGCAGCCAGCCACACCATCCATATCGAGGTGCCGCCCAACCCGTTTTGGGCATCCATAGGACTGTCTGTTACACCACTCTCGCTTGGCTCCGGTGTACAATACGAGAGCCGGGTTTCGCTGGGATACTTGAACCAGAGTTTTCAAAACGCTGTCAGGGATGGTATCCGTTACGGGCTGGAGCAGGGCTTGTTCGGCTGGAACGTAACGGACTGTAAGATTTGCTTTGAATACGGGCTTTATTACAGTCCGGTCAGCACGCCGGCGGACTTCCGCTCATTGGCCCCGATTGTATTGGAACAGGCATTGAAGGAATCGGGGACGCAGCTGCTGGAACCTTATCTCTCCTTCATCCTCTATGCGCCCCAGGAATACCTTTCCAGGGCTTATCATGATGCACCGAAATACTGTGCCACCATCGAAACGGCCCAGGTAAAAAAGGATGAAGTTGTCTTTACTGGCGAGATTCCCGCCCGCTGTATACAGGCATACCGTACTGATCTGGCCTTTTACACCAACGGGCGGAGCGTATGCCTTACAGAGCTGAAAGGATATCAGGCCGCTGTCGGTCAGCCGGTCATCCAGCCCCGCCGTCCAAACAGCCGCCTGGACAAGGTGCGCCATATGTTTCAGAAGGTAATGTAAAGATACATAATCGTCAAGACGGCAACAATCAGAAGTTATGGAGGGTAACAATGGAATATAGTAAGGAAGATTTAATGGAAGCAAAAAAGCAAATTTGGGGAGTGGGAGAGAACATGGGAACAGAGGAAAGTAAAAAAATCTGGGAGGAGAACGCACAATTTTGGGATAATGCAATGGGTGACGAATCTAATGAATTTCACAGAGAGGTAGTGCGTCCCAAAGTAACGGAACTTCTATCTCCTAATCCTGCGGATTACATTTTGGATATTGCGTGTGGCAATGGAAATTATTCTTCGTATCTTGCACAAAGAGGCGCTTCGGTTGTCGCTTTTGATTACAGCAAAAAAATGATAGAATTGGCTAAAAGACGGCAATCACAATATGCAAAACAAATTGAATTTTGTGTGGCGGATGCGACCGATAGAAAAAGTATATTAGAATTAAAAAGAAATCGAGCCTTTACGAAAGCAGTTTCTAATATGGCAATTATGGATATTACGGATATTGAACCACTTCTTATGGCTGTTTATGAACTGTTGCAGGAAAGCGGAATTTTTGTCTTTGCAACGCAACACCCTTGTTTTGTCACGTTGACTGAAAAATATATGACACCGCACAGTTACTATGATATAGCGATTGAAGGGCAACCGAAAGAGCAGATTTATTATCATCGTTCCATACAAGATATTTTTAACCTTTGTTTTAGAGCTGGATTTGTCATTGATGGATTTTATGAAGAATGTTTTAAAACCAACAAAGAAATTCCTATGGTAATGATAGTAAGGCTTAAGAAGGTAAAACGTGATAGCTTAAAATAAATTCAAGTTGAGTTCCGCATGAAGCTTCAATACGATGGCGGATTGCAGGTCCTTGAAATAATAGTAGTCACGCACGAGATTGCGCAGGTCAATGATTGCGTCATCCGGGACAATGGAAGCCTTAAGGGAGGCATCCAGGCCGACTTTAGCAGCTTTTTTTGAATCAAATTTATCATTATGCAGTTTCCTGACGTTCATATTTGTGCTATTCTTAGTAATGATAGGATTAATGACGGCGCAGTCAAAACCCTTATCACGAAGGAAGCACAGGAGTGGGATGTGGTAGATCCCGGTGGATTCAAGGAAGCAGCGGCTTTCAAGAGAATACATCTCCTGGGCTTCCTTTATTTTTGAGATGGCAAGCTCACGGGACTGCGGATCAGAATGAATGATCTTAAAAGGCTTACCGATGAGGATGCCATTGGGGAGCATGATAGACATCCAGGTGAAGTCTGCGCCGACATCAAACCCGACAGAGAGATAGGGGATGCTTTCAGGCATCTTGAGTACTTTTTGATAGTGCATAGTAATATCCTTTCCGGCAGGCATCCAATTCCAAAGGGTGGATACACAACCTAGCGGCTTATACAGGTATAGCCTGAGGCTTCCCAACCAGCCAAAACATAAATCACCACCGAAAGGATTGACAGACTTTCTAAGAGGTATCGCCAGCCAGAAGGCCGGCTCCCAAGGAGGAAACGTCAATGATCCTGCCTTCAGTGATTATACCTCTATATTTTGTCTGGTGCATTAAGGAAACCTCAGACACGGTAAATATGTCCTATAACTTCTGATGGAGGGGGAACTCCTCCTTCCGTTATATCTATATAGATTTATTAGATTGGACTTTGTAACTATTAACCAGTAGTCGTTCTTGACTACACCATTATTATACTAGGAGGATGTAACTTCATGTTTGCTAAAAATTCAAAGGCATATTCTGTCTACCTGCTGTTCCGATTTGTCTGTTCCCTGGCGGTTTCTATGTCCACAGTGCTTTCCATCGTGTACCACCTGGAGGTGGTGCAGCTGGATGCTTTCCAGCTTGTCCTGGTAGGGACGGTTCAGGAGACCTCCTGCTTTCTGTTCGAGATGCCCACCGGTGTGGTGGCGGATTTGTATAGCCGTCGGCGCTCGGTGCTGATTGGAATGTTCCTCTACGGCCTGGGCTTTCTGATGGAGGGTGCGCTACCGTGGTTCGCGCCGGTTCTGCTGGCCCAGGTTGTCTGGGGTTGCGGTGATACCTTCATCACCGGCGCTCTGGAGGCGTGGATTGCCTCGGAGGAAGAGGACAAACCCATAGACAAGGTGTTCCTGCGGGGCAGTCAAATGGGGCAAATCGGCGGCGTTCTGGGCGTGGTGCTGGGCACACTGCTGGGAAACATAAACCTGCAAATGCCTCTCATCTTGGGGGGCAGTTTGTGCTTGTTGTTGGGGCTGGTGATGGTTCGCATCATGCCAGAAACCAACTTCTCCCCTGCTATTGAGGAACGGCAGGGCTTGCTTAAAGACTTTGTCTGCCTGTTCAAGCTCAACCTGGGCTTTGTGAAAGGCGCACCTGTGTTGCTGGCGCTCTTAGCAATCACACTATGCGGGGGACTTGCCAGTGAAGGCTTTGACCGGCTCTCCACCGCTCATTTTCTGGATGACACGGTAATACCCGTTATCGGGCCGCTGAACAGCGTCACTTGGTTCGGTGTTATCAGTCTTATCGGCAACGGCTTAGGTATTCTGGCTTCTCAGTTGCTCATCGCCCGCATGGAGAAAAAAGGGACTGTCAGCCGAACCAGTGTGGTCATGTCCACCAGCGCCGGGTATATCCTGTTCCTGGTTCTCTTCGCGGTGGGGCGGAGCTTTTGGTTCATGTTGTTGGTGTTCCTGCTGGCGGGGCTTATGCGCACCATCAAGGAGCCTGTGCTGGCCGCCTGGATGAACGACCAAGTGGATGAGAAAATGCGCGCCACAGTCTTTTCCACCAGCGGACAGCTGGACTCTTTCGGGCAGATCATCGGCGGGCCTATTGTGGGGCTGGTAGCCCAGCAGGTGTCCATACCCTGGGGGCTGGTCTGTACCGCTTTCCTGCTGTTGCCCGCGCTGTTCTTAGTGCCGGTGGCGGGAAAGAAGCGGGATTGATATGGCATAGTTAAGTTTACTGACGAGCGGGAGATTACTTCCGCTCGTCTTCATTTAGTAGCGCAAAATTTGAGGACTCTTTATTTCCTTATTCGGTATAGCGGAGGCGGCTGTCAATTCGACATAATTTTCTTGTGATACTTTACCGTACATGAGCATTTGCCGCAGGGTTGTCCGACCCGTAACCTTCCAGAAGGTTGATGACGCCCCAGATACCGACCACGCCGCCGATCGCCGTGACCATCGTAGAGAGTGCGGAAACCGCAGAGCTGAAAAATTCCATAAAATTGTCCTCCTGTGTTTTGAAAATGTGAATATATGAAAAACTGCCCGCCAATCATGCCGAATTGGTAGATCAGCGGGCAGGTCATACCGCTTCGTCAGCGGCCTCCCCAAGGTCATAGACCTCGTAGGTTTCGTCCGGCTGTAAACGCAGCCGGTGCGAGAGATATTGCTTGACATTCAAGGTGTATTTCTTGTTGGCATCCGCCGTATAGCGGTACATAGGATGCTTCGTCAGGTCGTACTTCTTGGAGTAGAATGGGCGCACACCCTGTAACTGCATGATGCATTTGCTCGACGGCATGACCGCCAATTCATCGACGCTCATCAGCTCTTTTCCGAGTTTCTGATAGTTCAGTCCATAGCTGCGCTGACTGCCGCGGGTGTCGCTGGTATTCATCGCATCGATCGTTTCTTTGCCCAGCATGGTAGACACCATCTTGAGGCTGCTTTCCTCCTTGCCACCCAGAAAGAGCATCGTGGAACAGCATCCGGCAATGGTTTCGGCGTTGTCCTTATACATTCCCTTGAGTTGGCTATATGTCTGCAACACAATATGTGCCGATATATTGCGGGAACGAATGACACTGACCAGATGCTCCCAGTTCGGGATCTTCTGGTTCGCAAATTCATCAAAAAGGCAAGTCACATGGACCGGCAAACGCCCGTGATAGACCTTCAATGCACGGTCGCACAGCACATTGAACATCTGGGAATACAGCATCGCGGAGAGAAAATTGAAGGTCGGGTCCACATCGGACACGATGCAGAACAGTGCAATTTTTTCATCGCCCAGCTTTTCCAGTTCCATTTCGTCATACGCCATCATGTCACGCACCTCCTGAATGTCGAAGGGAGCCAGCGCCGCACTACACGAAATCAAGATAGATTTTAGAGTTTTGCCGGCGGCTTGGCGGAACTTGGTATACTGTTTCACTGCGAAGTGATCCGGCTCGCGTTTCGCCAGCTTATCAAAAAGCAGGTCTACGGGAGATTTGAAATTCTCATCCCCCTCTCGGCACTCGCAGGCATTGAGCATATCCAGCAGCATCGCAAAGTTTTTTTCTTCCTCCGGCGCTTCATAGTAAATATAGGCGATCAGCGCTTGGAGCAGCAGTGCCGTTGCCTGCTGCCAGAAATCATCGCCGCCCTTTTCCTTGCTCTGGGTGTTCGCCATGATGACTGTGACCAGCGAAAGTATATCGGTTTCACTGTGCAGATAATGGAAGGGGTTATAGTGCATGGAAGCGCTGAAATCAATGGTATTCAGGATCTTCAGCTTGTAATGTCCTTTCTTGATGAGAACTTGTCCCACTTCCTCCACGACCGTACCTTTCGGGTCCGAGCATACATACGATGCGTTCATCTGCAAAAGGTTCGGCTTGATATGATAGCGGGTCTTACCGGAGCCGGAGCCGCCCAGAACCAGTACATTCAGATTCACATTCCGCTTTTCCGGGTCCGCGATCTGCCCCAATGTCAGGCGCTCGGTGTCCGTCAGCAGGATATTCTGCGCGAAATCATCATTGATGAACGGTGCAATATCCTTCTGATTGCCCCACCGGGCGCTGCCGTACTCAGCACCGTGACGAAACTTCTTTGCATTCTTCTTTCGGTAATACACAGTCAGCCACAGCAAAACACCGCAGCACATACCGACCAATAGGTCAAACGGGTGCAGGCTCGGCAGCGGATGCTCCATCACGCGCCCCAGCACCATGATCGTATTCATCAGACGGTCGATGATGTCCACGCCGGTCGCCAACCGGTATTCCTGCCCCAGCTTGGTCGCAAGCAGACCGATCATGCCATACGGCAGCAGTGCTTTGATAGTGGCGGTATCCGGCTTTGAGATTTTCCTCACAGCGACACCTCCTTGTCCTTGGTTTTCGCCGGAGCCGCTTCCTTGTCCAGCACTGCGATCCGCAGCTTGGCAAGCTGTTCCCGAACAGACGGTTTCTTCTCACGCTGCACGACCTTTGCCGTATATTCCTGAAAGGCAGCGGTCATCGCATCGGCGTCCCGTGCCTTGAAGAAAATGAGATAGCGCGGCTTTTCCGCCGCGCTATCCTTTCTGACTGCAAAATCCACGCCGTATTTTCGCGCAACACGCTCAAAGGTGCGGATGCTGGCACTGGACACCTCAATGGTGGATGCACCGCCGCCTTGCTGCAACAGGTGCTTTACCGACTGCTTACCTCGGTAGACTTTCGGGTTCTGCGTTTGGCGCTGCATTTCTGCCAGCGCCTTGCGGATCAGACTTTTCAGCAGCCTTTCCGTCAGCTTTGCGCCGGTCGTGATCACAACCACTGTCTTTTTCTCCAGTTCCTCCTGCATGGTGCATCACCATCCTTTCGGTGCAGGGGAAAACGAAAATCACTTGCTCCAGCTTTCGCTGTCACCGAGGATGGCGGTATGGGCGTTGGCAGCCTCCATGACGGCGTAATATGCCCAATGCTTACGGCTGACATCCGGGAAGGTGTTCAGCTTGCGAAGATTGTCCGCGATGTAGTCCTCATCTGCTTCGCGTCCCAGCAGGCGGTTGACGATGGTAACGACTTCGGCGCGGTTGATCTCGCGGTCTGCGTGGAACGAGCCGTCCCCGTAGCCGTTGATCCAGCCGTGGAGTGCCGCGTATTTGATGTACTCCGCCGCCCAATAGCCGGAAGAAACATCGTGGAAGCCGCTAAACTGCTCCATGATCTCCGCATCGCCGTCGCCATAGACATCAAAGAAGCGGACCGCCATCGTGGTAAATTCCGCGCGGGTAATAGCGTCATTCGGCGCAAAGATGGTCTTGCTCTTACCGTAGGTAATGCCGTTGTTGGCGAGGTATTTCACATAGCCGCTATACCATGCGTGTGCAGGAATATCCGTGAACTTGGTATTTGCCGCCGTGGAAATGGTGTCGCCGTTCTTCTCAGCAAGCAGTCTTGCGAAGATGGCGGCGGCTTCACTGCGGGTCATGCTGCGGCTGGGGCCGAAGGTGCCGTCCGTGTAGCCGACGATGTAAACGCCGTGTCGCTCGGTCTTCTCGATCTCCGGGACGGTAAGCTCGCCGTTCTTGTCGGTCTTGCCTTTTTCCGTCTGATTCAGGTCGCCCTTGACAGTGATATTCTTGTTTTCCTGCGGGTTCTTCTTGTGGTCGGTGAGAATGACCGTCACTTGATGCTTGGCATCCATATCCGTACCGTCGGGCAGCTTGACCGTAATATTGCCGGTCTTTCCGATGGAAACATCACTGCCGGAGATGGGACGCTTGGTATCCGTGCGGATGACATTGACGGTCAGCGTCCAGCGATCGCCGTCCGCATCCTCATAGCCAGTAGTGACCTTGCCGTCCTCATTGGTCTTACCGCTGCCGGTGGGGACGGTGATCTGACCTGCCTTGTCGGTCTTGCCGGAGGCGTAGTTGTCGTTCTTGTCCGTGACAGAAATGCTCATACCGGAAACGACACTCTTGTCCTTGACAAGCTGTACGGTCACGGTGGTCTGGTCATCATAGTCCAGCAGGCGGCTATTGGGCAGGCGGATGGAGATGCTGTTGTCCTTATGGAGCGCAACGGCGGCATTCGCCACAGGATTTTTGGTGTCGGTATCGGTGACGGTCACAAGATAGCCGCCCACAACGACTTCACCCTTGCTGTCCGTGGTGCCGCTGTTGTAGACTTTCTCGATCTCTGCCGCTTCCAGCTTCTCACCGCAATTCTCGCACTCTTTGTGCTTGCTGCCCTCGGAGTCCGTAGTCGGCTCCTTGTCGATGATCCAATCACCCGGCTTGTGACCGGTAGGCTCGGTGTAATCAGTCTTGGTAGTATCTCCGCAGAGGGTGCAGGTGTTGGTGGTGTAGCCCATCTCCGTGCAGGTGGGGGCGGTCACTTCACGCTTGTAATCGTGACCGAGCGCGTTTTTCAGCACAGCGCCGCACTTGGTGCAGAGCTGCGGCTGGGTGCAGGTGGCGGCATCGCCGGGGACATGACCTGCCGCCTCATTACCCTCGATGCGGTGATAGCCGCAGCGGGTGCAGCGGTATTCCATCACGCCCTCGCCGGTGCAGGTGGCGTTGGTGACGAGCGTGCCCTCGTCCCAGCTATGACCAAGCGCGTCGGTGTAGTCCGTGACGAAGCTGCTGCCGCAGCCGTCGCAGCGGTGGATGGTCTTGCCGCCGTTTTCGCAGGTAGCAGCGATGACATGGGATTCGTAATTGTGGGGCAGTGCCGCCGTGATGTCCTCAATGTGATGATCCCCGCAGACGGAGCATTCCCGGACGGTATAACCGGGGCTGGTACAGGTGGCGGCCACGGTATAGACCTCATAGCTGTGTTCGCCCTTGGGCGTTGCCGTCTGCTTCATCTCGCCGCAGCGGGAGCACAGTTCCAGCAGCTTGCCGTCCGTATCACAGGTGGCGTCGCGGATGACGATGCTCTGCCATGCGTGACCGAGGGAGTCCACATAGTCGCGCTTTTCGATCTTGCCGCAGTCCGTGCAGAGATAGCGGTCATAGCCGAGGGTGGTGCAGCCGGCTTTGGTGCTGTCCAGCAGAATATACTTGTGGTTTTCACCACAGCCCTTGTCGATGCAGCAATTTCCATTGCAATTCTTGTTCTGGCAGCCGCAGTTTGGATTCCCGCAGCCGCAGGCGCAGGAGCCATCGTCTTTGGTGCTTTCATCTCGCAGCCAGACCTTCGCCACGCCGTTCTCAGTCATTTCCTTGCCCTTGTAGGTGTAGGTGATCTCATAATAGACCATGTATTGACCGGCTTCTGTATAATTGGGTGCAGAGGTCATGGTGCAGTTGTCTGCGCTATTGCCATAGCGGATAGCAGTGTGGACGCCTGCTTCTGAGAGGTCGCTAACCGTAATCGTGTGCGACTTGCCGTCTGCGATGCCGTAATAGTCCGCGATGACCGCCTTCGCAGCCGTGTAGTCATAGCGGGCGTAATCGCACAGGCTACACTTCTCCACCTCTGCAAAGCGGCCATTCGCCGGCTGGGGCAGCACTTCTGTTACCATGCTGTGACGCTCCAGTTTACTGCTTTCGGTGTGGTTCGTGCCGTAGCAGAACGCGCAATAGGTGCCGCCCTTGGTGGTGACAGTATGGTAAGTGTCGTCTGCGTACTCGTAGGTCACGGTTTCGTCGAGTTTCTGCGTGAACTCGGCAGCACAGTCATACAGCCAGTACACATTTTTCAGATAGCCGTAGTCCGTCGTTGCCATATTGGTGTTGATACCGCCGCAGGTTTCGCAGACGGCTTTCGTGTAGTGATACCCGGTATAGGTCGCATTCTTGCCGGGAACACCATCCATCGTGTCGCCCTTGCCGTTGCCGCCGACCATAGTACCGTCCGAGTATTTCACATTGCGGCTGAGTGCAGACTGACCGTTTTTCGTGTACTCCGGCACACGAAACGCAAGAAATGAGGTCTGCTTGCCGCACTCATGGCAGGTAAAGGTTTCATGAGTTATAACACTATTAGCATCCAGCTCATTCGTGCGACCGGATGCCTGCATCCAGTGTTCCGCAGGGTCATGGTAGCTGTTCTGCTGTGCCGCAAAGGCGGTAGGAAACATGGAGAACATCAGGGTCAGAGCAAGAAGCCCTGCCAAAATCGACCTCGGTCGATGGGGATTGGAATGAAGTTTCATAAAATTACCTCCATTTTTTGAAATTTGATCGTGAGCCGGGTGCTCCAGGGTGGCACGGCAATCCGACGCAGGATGCAAAACAGTCTGCGTCGCTGGTCATCGTTCTGCGTCATTCAGTGTCCTTTCTCAGCGTGATGCCGCCGGCACCGCAGAAACAGAAAACGCGCACCGGGCGCGTTTCTGCCACGGTGCGCGTTAGATTTTAACGGTGAATCTACCGCTGCTTATGAAAAAAGCAGCTACCGATCACCATACAGGTCATGATTGACCAATGCGGTGTAGTAGCTGCTGAGTGTAGTGGGTGCATTGTAGAGCGCCGTGAGTAAGTACGCTCGGATATTTCGGACTTTGGTGGTGTTTTGGAGCATACTGTCCAGCACATACTCGATATGGCTGGCGTCCAACTTGAGTAGGCGGCTTCGCACGACCTCCGTTGGCAGGTCCTCGCCGCCGATGCGGATCGTTGGCTTTCGACTGGTGACGGTATCTACCAGCAAGTCCATGATCTCGTCCAGTAATTCATCGTCCGCGTGACCGTTCTGACGGAGGTATGCAAGGTCGATATTTTCTTCCAGAAGCTCTCTGTACTCGTCTGTCGTATCCATCGCATCCATCTGTTCCGGCTCGCTCACCGGCTCTGTGACTTCCTCCTGTACCGGATAGATAGATGGATCAGTATCACTGATGTAAGTATTATTCTTGTAGTTCTTATTATTACGCTCCGCTGAGGGGAAGTCATCATACTCACTAACAGGCGTTGCGGGTACTTCCTTTTGGGGGCGATGACTTCCGGTTTTAGGAATAAAGTTCTTGACATAAATTTTAGCAGGTCTGCCCATGCCTTGCTTCTTTCGCTCGATAAGACCGACCTTTTCCAATTCGGCATACAGGGCGATTGCCTTGTTGTGACCGCAGCCAAGAGCACTCATGATCTCGCTCATGCGAAAGTAAATGAACACACGCCCATCCTCGTCCATCCAGCGGTTGCGTGCGGACAGGCTCATGCGGTCCAACATAAGCGCGTACAGCATCTTTGCCGACACAGAAAGCGTCTTGTAGGTGGGACTGAAAAGGATTTTGGGGATGCGGAAGAAAGTGTACTGCTCAGCTTCCAGACCGTAGTAGTAATCCAAAGTGATAGGTTCTGACATTATGATTGCCCTCCATTTCTGCGACGGCGTAGGGCAATCCGGGCAACAAAAAACGGCACCGTTCTAAAACAGTGCCGTTTTTCGCTTATTTTGTTGTAACCCAAGCCTTTTCAGCCGTCTTTTGTGTGATTAGGTTTTGTTCCTTATCAACATCAGACCTTAGGGTCTTCCTTTTTTTATCAAGGACTACCCCGATTTACAGGAGTTATCGCCTATGCCCAGCAATATACCATCAAAGTCCGATGAAAACGGCGCAGCCGAATTCATTAAGCACCAGAAACTATGTGACTTGGATTACTATTCCCGCTTTTCGCGCGAGGAACTGGAAACCAAGCACGCCGATATTCTGCATTTGTACGAGGTTCTTAAGAAAGACACCCGCGTTTGGATTGCCTTATCGTTCGCCCTGATTCCGGTCAGTGCGCTTATCTTATGGGACTTTTATCTGCTGCTCACCAATCCCACCTATGCCTTTTATGCATCAAAAAATATAAACATCTCAGAGATTATAGATCTTCTCATACATATCGGAGCCCTTCTGCTGCACGCAGCATGCATCGCATTTTCCGTTTCTGACGGTTTCTATCTCGGCTTTCTTCGCCGGCAGAAAGAGACGGTCGAAGAGTTGCTTACCATCAACGAAACCAAGTAAAGGAGGCTCTTCTCTATGCATTTCTACATTTTCAAGCGCAACGAAACACTGGACGTACTTCTGCTCCCCCACAAGGGAACAAACATGTACAGCTTCGTGAATCTTAGCAAGGCCATATCTGTCCTTGCTTATTTCCCAGCATTGATGCCGCTATTGCTGACCTTGACGACCGGCAGAAGCGTGGCTTAATCCTGAAATACGATATTATTGCTTAAAATCAAAAGATTCCCTCTGCCCATTTTGAGCAGAGGTTTTCTTTTGCCGCAAGCCGCCCATCGCTTGCGGATTCGATTCTTCATTTCTTTATCATTTTTTCGGGACACATACATTCCCTTGCCGATTCCTTTCCTTTGGGCAAAGAAAAAAGCACCAGCAATGAGAAAAGTCATTACTGGCACTTTTAACGTGTCATTTATTGATTTTTTACCGTTACGGTATCACTGCTCACGCATCTTTGCGAAGCACTCGCTGCAATATACCGGGCGATCAGATTTCGGCTCGAACGGAACGCGAGCCTCGCCGCCACAAGCAGCACAGGTAGCGGTGAAGAACTCACGCGGACCGCGTGCAGCGTTCTTGCGCGCGTCACGGCAGCTCTTGCAGCGCTGCGGCTCGTTCTGGAAACCGCGCTCTGCGTAAAACTCCTGCTCGCCGGCGGTGAACACGAACTCCTTACCGCATTCCTTGCATACTAAAGTCTTGTCTTCGTACATGGTTTTTACCTCTCTTTGATACTGTTCCCTCGGGAAACTTGAAATATATGCGTACAGACACTGCGCCTGCTATCGCCTAAATAGGTTTAATGGCTGCCGATTTTCGCTTGATGCGCTGGACGGCATTATCCACAGATTTGATTGGTTTGTGCAGCGCTTCGGACATCTCTTCATACGATAAGCCGTCCAAAAACAACGTCAAAACCTGTGCCTCAAATTCAGACAAAAGCGAGTAGAGCTTCTTTTTCCGCTCTTCCCTCTCCTCATTGCCGATAACAAGCGATTCAGGATCACCATTCGGTGCAGTTACCCGGGTACGCGATTCCGCAAGGTCTTCAAACAGAGGTCGATCGATTGACATGGACTGATTGAGCGGGTCGTGCTTGAGCGACGCTGCCGCCTTCACTGCGGAATAAATCTTCCGCGTGATGCACAACCGTGCAAACGCTCCAAAGGGTGTGCCCTTGCTCTCGTCGTACTCCCGGACGGCATTCAGCAACCCGAGCATGCCCTCCTGCATCAGATCCTCTGCATCGGCGCCTGCCAGAAAGTAGGGCCGCGCACAGGTCTTGACCAGACGGGTATAACGACGGATCAGATTCTCCATCGAGAGTCCGTCTCCCTGCCGTGCCAGACGGCACAGCTTTTCATCCGGAATCCCGTTCGATGGCTGTATTTGATAATCATTTCTCATGTCAATAGCTATTATACGCGGTAGAATTGGAAATGTCAAGAAACGATTGTCATCTTTACCTATATCACACAAAAACGCGCTTCTATTTTTGTGTAATTATGACAATATCGTTGACGTTTTACTCTACAGTTACCGACTTTGCCAAGTTGCGCGGCTTATCGACATCACAGTTGCGCTCCACTGCGATATAGTATGCCAAAAGCTGCATCGGAATAATCGAGAGCGAAGCGGAAAATTCATACAGGCACTTCGGCAGGCGCACGATGTGCTGGCAGACCGACTCGTCCCCGGTGAAATCGTCCGTGGTGACGAGCACGACACTTGCGCCGCGCGCTACAACCTCGCGGATATTGGAGACCGTCTTCTCAAACAGTGCCGGCTGCGTTGCCAGAGCAACAACCAGAGTACCCTCCTCGATCAGCGAAATCGTGCCGTGCTTCAGCTCACCGGCAGCGTACGCCTCCGAATGAATGTAGGAAATTTCCTTCAGCTTGAGCGAAGCCTCGAGCGCGGCGGCATAGTCCAGTCCGCGTCCAAGGAAGAACACGCTCGAGCGGTTTGCATACAGCGTAGCGATACGCTGCATATCCGACTGGCATTTCAGGGTCTGCTCAATACATTCCGGCAGACGCTGCAGCTCAGCGCAGAGCGCACGCTCGTCACCGATGGAGATGAGGCCGCGCACACGCGCGATCTTGACCGAGATGAGATACAGCGCGGAGAGCTGCGCGGAGTACGCCTTGGTGGTGGCGACCGAAATCTCCGGGCCTGCCCATGTATACAGCACACCGTCTGCTTCGCGCGCAATCGTCGAGGAAACGACGTTTACGATCGCAATCGTGAACGCACCTGCCTGCTTGGCCAGACGCATGGCAGCCAGCGTATCCGCCGTCTCGCCGGACTGGCTGATAACGATGCACATATCCTTTTTGCCGATGATCGGGTTCTCATAACGGAACTCGCTGGCAACCTCTGCCGTGCAGCGAATGCGGCACATTGCCTCAATCACGCGCTTGCCGACCATGCCTGCGTGCAGTGCAGAGCCGCAGCCGATGATATGGATATGCTCGATCTCACGCAGACGCTCGTCGGTCAGACCGTTGTCCTCGAATACAACCGCATCATTTTTGATACGCGGCTTAACCGTATCGGCAACTGCCTTGGGCTGCTCCATGATCTCCTTGAGCATAAAGTGCTGGTATCCGCCCTTTTCCGCTGCGGACATATCCCACGTTACGGTCATGATTTCCTTCTCTACCGTATCGCCGAACTCGTTCATGACAACTACGCTGTCCGGGCGAACGATTGCAACCTCGTTATCATCCAGAATAATGTAACGCTTGGTGCGATTGATAATAGCGGTAATATCGGATGCGATCATGTTCTCGCCCTCACCGATACCGATAACCAGCGGGTTGCCGCGGCGTGCAGCAACGATCTCCTGCGTGTTATCCATCGAGACTACGCCCAGTGCGTAAGAGCCGCGCAGACGCTGTACGGCCTGCAGAACGGTCTTTGCCAGATCCTCCTGCTTGCCGGTGTGCAGATAGTCCACGAGGTGCGCGACAGTCTCCGTATCGGTCTCGGACTTAAACTCATAGCCGTGTGCCTCCAGACGCTCACGCAGCTCCTTGTAGTTCTCGATAATGCCGTTGTGCACAACTGCTACCTTGCCCTTGCCGCCCAGATGCGGATGCGAGTTGCGGTCGGACGGCTCGCCGTGCGTTGCCCAGCGGGTGTGGCCGATACCGCAGGTGCAGTACATGTCGCCGCCTTCCTCCTTGATCTTCTCCTCAAGGTTTGCAATGCGGCCGCGCGCCTTGACAACGCGCAGACCGTCCTTCGTGAAGGCAGCCACACCGGCAGAGTCATAGCCACGGTATTCCAGGCTGTACAGACCCTTGATGAGAATCGGAAGCGCATTCTCGCGTCCGGTGAATCCAACGATTCCACACATAAAATAATACTCCTTTGCAACGGTAAATATAACATATCTTCCGCAACATTTCAGTATGAGCCTTAGGCAACACGGAACAATGAAAGCTGCGGCTTCTTGCACGAACTCCGGTCGCGCTGCCGCGCCGCTTTGTGAAGATTTTACGTCCTGACTGCGTTGCGATTTTACGATAATACATCAAGCATTACCGCCAAACACGCCTTGTTGGTCCGTAAAACTCTCTCACAAATCGCTCTTGTTTAATTATTCCGTATTGCCTTACCTCAATATATGCGGTGAATTTCTAATTTTGGGTATAAAAATAGTGCGTTACGCATAACTGCTCTGTCGATACGGTCGCCCGTATGTTTTAACAGCCTGCTGACGATCAACCCACTTGTGACCGAAGGGCACCCGCCGAATACTTTCGATTAACCCTTTCCTCGTCAACTGCGATACCGGCTGCACCGCAGTTCTGGCGCTTAGCATATTATGGAATTGTGCGCAAATGCTCCCACCTCCCTGTTCAGAATGAAGAAAGTGGGTGTGCAAACCACACCCACTCCTGTTGGCTCTTTTACATTATACAACAGACTCGATGACTTTGGCAACCTTTTTTGCCAAAGTATCTACCTGCTCACTGTTCGTGCCCTCTACCATGACGCGCACAAGCGCCTCCGTGCCGGACGGACGAACCAGGATTCGGCCGTTATTGCCCAGCTCCGCAGAAGCCGCATCGATAGCCGCCTTGACCTCGGGCAGCTGCTGCAGGGTAGCCTTTTTATCGTTCGGCACCTTGACGTTGATCATCAACTGCGGCCACGGCTCAACCTCAGCTGCGATCTCCGAGCACTTCTTGCCGCTCGCCTTGAGGATAGACATAAACTGCAGTGCAGTCAGCTCACCATCACCGGTGGACGCATACTCAAGAAAAATAACGTGTCCGGACTGCTCGCCGCCCAGAATGTAGCCCTTCTTGAGCATCATTTCGAGCACATAGCGGTCACCTACATTGGAGCACTCGATCTTCATGCCGTTCTTATCGGCGTAGGCGTGCAGACCCATGTTGGACAGAATGGTGGCAACAAATGCACCGCCGCGCAGCTTGCCTTCCTTCTTCATGTGCGCCGCGCAGACTGCCATAATGCGGTCGCCGTCCAGCTCTTCGCCGGTCTCGTCTACGATCAGGCAGCGGTCCGCATCGCCGTCAAAGGCAACGCCAAGATCAAAATTGCCTGAGCGGACACGCTCCTTCAGCTGACCGAGATGGGTGGAGCCGCAGTTATCGTTGATATTGATGCCATCCGGCTCATAGAAGCGGATTTCCGCCTTGCACTCGACCAGACGCATGAGGCGCTCCACCGTCGTGGAGGAGGAGCCGTTTGCACAGTCCACCGCCACGCGCAGGCCGGACAGGTCGCCCTTGATGGTATCTGCAAGATGGTCGGTGTACTCGACTACCGGGTCGATCTCGCTTTTGAGTACACGGCCGATCTTCTCGTGGGTCATCTTCGGAATAGACTCGAAATCGTCGATCAGGTCCTCAATCCTTGCCTCGGTTTCGTCCGGCAGCTTGTAGCCGTTGCCTGCAAAAATCTTGATGCCGTTGTACTCAAAGGAGTTGTGGCTTGCGGAAATGACAATACCCGCATCTGCCTTGTGCTTGATGGTGAGGAAAGCGACCGCCGGCGTCGGGATAACGCCGAGCAGCTCTACATCCGCGCCAACCGAGCAGATGCCCGCGACCAGCGCGTTCTCCAGCATATCCGAGGATACACGAGTGTCCTTGCCGATCAGCAGCTTCGCCTTGCGGCCGTGTGCAGACTCCTGCGTGAGTGCATATGCCGCTGCCGCGCCGATCTTGAATGCCAGCAGTGCATCAAGTTCCGAGTTCGCTACACCGCGAACGCCGTCTGTTCCAAAATATCTACCCAAATGAAACACCTAACTTTCTTGTATGATAAAGGCGGGAAAACGATTGAATTACAGCATTTGCTGTCCGTCCGCCGGTTCCAGATTCAAATGACGGTAAGCCTGCAGCGTCACGCAGCGTCCGCGCGGCGTGCGGCTGAGAAAGCCGATCTGCATGAGATACGGCTCATAAACATCTTCCAAGGTGATCGCTTCTTCGCCGATGGTCGCGGCCAGCGTGTCCAGTCCGACCGGACCGCCGCCGTAGTTCTGGATAATGCTTTTGAGCATTCTGCGGTCTACGTTATCCAGACCTAACTCATCAATCTCGAGTGCACGAAGCGCAATATCGGCACTTTTTCTGTCAATCGTACCGGTGCCGATTACCTGTGCAAAGTCTCGCACACGGCGCAGAAGCCGGTTGGCGATTCGCGGCGTACCGCGGCTGCGGCGTGCAATCTCGAATGCACCCTCGTGCTCGCACGGTACATTAAGAATGCCTGCCGAGCGTTCAACAATACCGCACAGCTCCTCCGGCGAATACAGCTCCAGACGAAGCATGACGCCGAAGCGGTCCCGCAGCGGACTGGTCATCTGACCGGCACGCGTAGTCGCGCCGATGAGCGTAAATTTCGGCAGGTCGATACGGATCGAGCGCGCCGAAGGCCCCTTGCCGATGATGATATCGAGTGCATAGTCCTCCATCGCAGGATAGAGAATCTCCTCTACCGCACGGTCGAGGCGATGAATCTCGTCAATAAACAAAATATCATTCTCTGAGAGATTTGTCAATAAAGCCGCCAAATCTCCCGCTTTTTCGATTGCCGGACCGCTCGTAACACGGATATTCACGCCCATTTCTGCGGCAATGATGCCCGCGAGTGTGGTCTTGCCCAGACCCGGCGGGCCGTACAGCAGCGTATGGTCGAGCGATTCACCGCGCATTTTCGCGGCCTGTATGTAAATACTCAGGTTTTCCTTGGCTTTTTTCTGACCGATATAGTCCGCCATGGATTTCGGACGGAGCGAATTCTCGGTCTCGTCCTCGCTGAGCTGGCGGGTGGAGATGATGCGCTCATCATCCGTCATGCCGCCGGAAAATTCAATACTCAAAGGTACACTCTCCTACTTGATCAGGCTTTTATCGTCCAAAATCAGGACTTGACCAGCTTTTTCAAGCACTGACGGATGATCTCGTCCGCCTCCATGCCGGCAGCATCCAGACCCTCCATCGCGTGCAGCGCCTCTGCCTGCGTATAGCCGAGCACCATAAGCGCCGCGACTGCCTCCTGCGTGTGGTTGACACCGCCGGAAGCGGCGGCTGCCGCCACCGGAGACGCTGCAGATGCGGTCTCGAGCTGCTCCTTGCTCATCTTGTCGCGCAGCTCGAGTACAATGCGCTGTGCGATCTTCTTGCCGATGCCCGGCGCCTGCATGAGCATTTTTTCATCGCCGGTGATGATGCTGAGCGCCAGTCTGTCCGGCGGTGCGACCGACAGGATGGACAGCGCCGCCTTCGGGCCAACGCCGTTGACACTGGTCAGCATCAGGAAACAGGACTTCTCCTCCTCGTCGATAAAGCCGTACAGCTCAAACACGCCCTCACGGACATTGAGCCAGGTCAGCAGACGCGCTTTTTCGCCGGTTTTCAGCTTGCCGATGGTGTTCTGCGAAGCGTGACAGGCATAGCCTACACCGCCGCAGTCGATCACCGCAAGACCCTGCTGGAGCACGGAAACCGTGCCGTCTACATAATAAAACATCTATTTAAACCTCATAATAAGCCTTCATAGCGCATGGCCTGCCGGGAATGCCCGTGGCAGATGGCAAGCGCGAGCGCATCCGCTGCGTCATCCGGACGCGGCAGCTTGGTGAGATGGAGAATGCTTTTCGTCATTTCCATCACCTGCTTTTTCTCTGCGCCGCCATAGCCGACAACGGACAGCTTCACCTGATTTGGTGTATAGGATACCGGATGCAGTCCCTTCTGGGCCAGCGCCAGCAGAATTACACCGCGCGCCTGCGCAACCTGAATGCCGGTTGTGACGTTTTTCGAGAAGAAAAGCTCCTCGATTGCCACCTCGTCCGGGTGAAATGTGTCCACCAGCGTACAGATATCATCGTAAATCTCACATAAGCGCAGGTGCATTGGTATTCCGGGAGCGGTTTTTGCCGCACCGTACTGCACCGGCGTAAATTTCATATTATCGAACCGCACCACGCCGTAGCCAATCGTGCCGTAGCCCGGGTCGATGCCAAGAATCGTTATCATTTCTTTATAACCTCAAAATTATACCACGTTTGCACACATTGTGCAATAAATTTTAGTGGCAGGTGAATGAAAAATTGAGAATGGCGAATTAAGAACTGCGGTTACGCGCTAATCGCGTTATTGAATTGCCACCCTGTGGGCGGACACATTCATTCTCCATTTTCCATTCTCAATTCTTCTTCTGTTGGCATAACCGCGCCCTTATGCTGCACGGTATACGCCGAGCATTCGGACGAAAATGTCAGATAATCCGCGAGCTTCTCCTGCGGGATGTCAGCGAGCGTTTCCGCTGTCACACCGTCGCGGGTAAGCTGATACAGGAACGACCCGATGAACGAATCGCCCGCTCCGGTGGTATCCACGACCGTCACCAGCAGCGCTTTGGTCTCGGCGCTCGCGTTCGGCGTGTAGACTGCCGCGCCGTCCGCGCCGCGTGTCACAAGCAGCAGCCTGCAGCCCTGCGAAAACAGAAGTTCTGCCGCTTCCCTCTCGGTTTTGCAGCCGGTGCAGAATTCAACTTCATCATCCGACAGCTTCACGAGGTCTGCACACGGCAGAAATTCACAAATTGCTGCCTGACAGCTTTCCGGGCTGTCCCATAGTGGCAGGCGCACGTTCGGGTCGAACGAGAGGAACGCGCCTGCGTCCTTTGCCAGCCGGATGGCCTTGCGATGTGCCTGCTTGACAGGTGCGTCCACCAGATCGACCGAGCAGAAGTGCAGCACGGCACAGTCCGCGAAAATATCCGGCGTGATCTGTGCTTCATCGAGAAACAGGTCTGCCGAGGGATTGCGGTAGAAGGAAAACTCACGGTTGCCGTTCTTATCAAGCGAAACAAACGCCAGCGCGGTATTCGCCCGTCCGGTGCGGAACACACTCGAGGTATCCACGCCGTTTGCGTGCAGCGTTTTGAGAATGTGCGTACCGAATGCGTCCTCTCCCACCTGCGAAATCATCTGCGCTCTGCCGCCGAGACGCGCCACTGTGGTTGCCACATTGGCCGGCGCACCGCCCGCGACACGTTCAAACTGCACGACCTCATCAAGCGCACAGCCGCGCTGCTGCGGCACGAAATCAATGAGCAGTTCGCCGATTGCCACTACTTTTTTCATCGTTCATTCCCCCAGAATATGTCGGTAAATCGCCTGTGCGACACCGTTTTCCATATTGCTGCCGGTGATAACGTCCGCTGCTTCGCGGATGCACGGCTCGCTGTTTGCCATGGCGACGCCCAGCCCCGCCATCTGCAGCATGGTCAGATCGTTTTCGCTGTCACCGATGGCAATGACGTTGGCCAGCGTGCAGCCGAGGTGATGCGCCAGCCATTCCAGTCCGCGTCCCTTGTGCACGCCCATGCGGTTGACCTCGACGTTACGCAGTTCTCCGCCGTACATGACGGACGGTGCCAACTCGAAAATGCCGTATTTATCGAGTGCAGCTGTCAGCGGCGCGATCGCATTCGGGTCATCGTGATAAAGAATCGCCTTGGTGAACGGGCGCGGCTCGCGCGCGATCACCTCGCGCCACGCATTCCCGTCCTCGACAAAATGATAGCCCTCGTCGGCTTCGTCCATGACAACCCGTCCGCGCCGCTGCAGATTCTCGAGAAAATGCCGGAAGGCATGTCCGTAGTACAAATCCTGTGTGGTATACAGGCATGGGTCGGTGTCAATGGCGGCGCACTCGTTCAGGATAATGTCCACCATTTCTGTGCTCAGACCGTCGAAAAACGCCGGTTCCCTGTCGTCCGGATGCTGCACTGCCGCACCGTTTGCGGTGACGAGCCAGTCCGGTGCGGCTTCCAGCTGTTCGCTGAAGCGGCGCACCTCGCGCACGTTGCGTCCGGTACACAGCACGATCTGCACGCCCGCCTGCTGCGCCATGCGTACCGCGCGGGCGTTCTCCGGCGTGATGCGGCTCTGCGCATCCAGCAGCGTTCCATCTAAATCCAATGCCAGAATTTTGTATTGATTCGTCATATTCATACTCGTTTCCTGTTCTCATTCGCGCAGCATGGCACGCCGCGCACGATAATCGGGTAAATAGCGCTCCACCAGCGCCCAGAACTGCGGTCCATGGTTTTTATGTGCAATGTGCGCCAGTTCATGCACCACCACATAGTCGATAGCGGATCCAGGATAGTCCATCAACCGCCATGAGAAGCAAATACTGTTTTTGCCGCTGCACGAGCCGAACCGTGTTCTCGCTGAGGTGATCTTCAGTCCGGCCGGGTACAGGTTCATCAGTTTTGCGTAATGCTGCACCTTGGGCGGCAGCTCTATTTTCGCTCGGCGGATAAGCTCAGCCTGCTTGGTCGCATCCGGCTCCGGATGTGCCGCACGGCGGGACTGCTGATCGGCAAGTACGCGGGCTATCCAATCCGCATGCTCCGCGACAAACCGTTCAATACGGTATTTTGCCAGCCGCAGCGGCGCACGAACGATCACACGCCCCTCGCGCGTCACCTGCACGGCAAGCGTCTTGCGTTTGGAGCGAACCAGTTCGTACTCGATCATATTACTGTCCCTTGCGCTCCAGATTGCGGTTGTAGAAGAACACCGCGACCGAAATGCCGCAGATCAGCAGATAGCCGAGGACGCTCCAGCCGTCCGGCAGCTGACCGAACAGGAAAAAGCCGAGGACAGCCGAGAAGATGACCTGCGTGTAGTCGAACACCGAAATCTCCTTGGCCGGTGCGTTGGCGTATGCGAGCGTTACGCCGAACTGTCCGAGCGCGGCTGACGCACCTGCGCCGATCAGACAGAAGAACTGTCCCCATGTCATTGGGTGGTAGTCCGTGATCATAAACGGTACGCATACCAGTGTGGAGAACATCGAGAAGAAGAACACGATGCGGGCGCTCTTTTCACCTTTCCGGCTGAGTGCGCGCACACAGGTGTAGGCCGCGCCTGCACCCATGCCACCCAGCAGGCCGATAATTGCCGGGAAGGTTGCCGAGGAAAAACCCGGCTTGATAATCAGCATACTGCTGCCGAATGCCGCAAGCACCGCCGCGTACTGAAATACGCTGGCCCGCTCCTTCAGCAGAATGAGCGAAAAGATGATAGCGAAAAACGGCGACATTTTATTAAGAATGTTTGCATCTGCCAGTACAAGATGGTCAATAGCGTAGTAATTGCAGAAAATGCCGAGTGTGCCGCAGGTTGCGCGTATGATGAGCAGTGGCAGGTTGCCCTTTTCCCACTTAAAACCAACCTTTTCGCGGCACAGCACCACGGCGGCCACTGCCACCGCGACCAGATTGCGGAAAAAGGTTTTCTGCGTGAACGGCAGATCCCCCGCCAGACGTATGAATGCCGCCATCATCGCAAAACCGAACGCGGACATAATGATAAAACCGATTGCCTTACTTTTTTTAGAAAGCACTGAAGTCTTCCTCCTTTTTGTTGTGAATTTTCTGACTGCTTCTATTGTAACACACAAACTGTTCCGCGTGGCAGAGAAATCGTCTGTTTTTCGCGTTTTGAATTTTTTCAAGAAAATTTGAAAAAAGGTGTTGACATTTAGCGTTCACATGGATATAATAATTCTTGTCGCTGACAGTGAGGCGACTCGATGAGAACAGAATGCGAGTGTGCTGGAACTGGTAGACAGGCACGTTTGAGGGGCGTGTGTCGATCGACGTACGGGTTCAAGTCCCGTCACTCGCACCACCTTCTTTCAACAACAAAATATGCGGATGTGGCGGAATGGCAGACGCGCTAGCTTCAGGTGCTAGTGTTCGCAAGGACGTGGGGGTTCAAGTCCCCCCATCCGCACCAAGTGAAAGAGCTGAAATCTTTTGATTTCAGCTCTTTTTCTATACTTTTTGCGGTGTTTGGTTTTATGATGTAATTTGTGAAAAACTGCTGTCTAATACCGGTGTCTAATACTTTGCACGACCTGTGTTTTCGCACTAAATTCTTTGCGCTAACATTAGCATTGTATTAGACGATTTTCAGCACCTTTCCCATCGCGGCAGCCGTTTCCTTTTTTGCATTTTCATCGGTGTGCGTGTAAATGTTCAGCGTGGTCGTTACATCGGAGTGACCGAGGAATTCCTGAATCTGCTTGATGTTTACTCCCTGCGCCAGAAGCAGACTGCCTGCTGTATGACGTAAATCATGAAAACGAATTTCCGGCAGGTCATACTTCGCCAGCAGCTTCTTAAAATTGTGTGAAACATAGCCCGGCAGGATGATGCGGCCGTCTGGCCATACGCACACGAAGTCGGAGTCATGGTATTTATCGCCGTATTCGCGCTTATTCGCTTCCTGCTGCGTTTTCAAGCGCTTGAAGTATCCGATTACATCATCATCACGCTGAGCATACGGTGGCTTGTAAAGGACTTGGTGTGCTCATCAATGAGCAGCGTACGCATTTGAGTCATCGTATTGGAGATAACAATGGTCTGATTCTTAAAATTGATGTCGCTCCAGCGCAGGCCCAGCGCTTCGCTGCGGCGCATACCGAAAAGTAATCCCAGCATGATAACCGGCTCCAGTACCTCACCATGAATGACTTCGAGCAGTTTGTTTGCCTGTTCCGGCGTATAGGCTTGCCCCTTAAACCGGTCTGGACGCTTCCGCCGCGGTATACGAGCGCGGTCACAGGGATTGACTGAAATCGTTCCCTTGTCCAGTTCCCTTTCGAGAGTGCCGCGAATAATGATGTTGTGCTTTTTAATCGTTTCTACCGACAGCCCCTCCTTCAATTTTGCCTTGTAATAGTCTTCAATATCATCTATCGTAATTTCCGTAACCAGCTTGTTTTTCTTCTCGAAAAACGGTATAATATGCTTATTGAGATTCAGCGTATACAATTCATAGGTGTTCGTGCGGATTTCATACTTCTTGTATTCTACCCAAGCCAGCAAAGCCTCAACAAATTTGAGTTTTGTGACAAGAAACGAAGTTGATTTCGCATTTTGCGCTTCTAATTCCGTTAAAATGCGGTGCAGTGCTGCATTTGCTTTCGTCTGGTTACGACCTTTCTCCGAGATTCCTGTTGGAATCCACTTTTGATGAAGTTTTCCGTTTTCGTCCTTTTGGTAAACTACGACGTAATACTTACCGTGCTTTTTCTGTAAACTTCCTTTCATTGAGCATCACCTCCCTTTTGAAGTGATGAAAATGTATTTTCATTCATATAAAGTCCTTTCCGTATGGAAAAGGGTTCGTGATTTATCTTTTGAGGTGTTATATTTCGTGCGTTATTTTCAATTAACATTCCATACTTGTAGAGTGTATTGAGGGTTTTTGCCCTCGGATATATATAGTATGGTCGAAAGCCACCTTAAGAAGTGATTAGATAGAAACAGGAGCGCTATTGCGCTCCTGTTTTCTTATGCCCTCACTCCTTAGAACGGTCGATATTCGTTCAAATTTCCCTCAAGATACATTCCTTTCAGAGTGAAATGCAGACGAAACAGCCCATCAATAAAGGGGTCGGGATGCGGACGGCTGACATGACCTGCCATTTCGTCAATGTCCTGCATCGGGCTAAGACATGGCGGAAAATTGCCGTCCAGAAGCGCGTGCAGGCAGCACTCGGTATCACGATGGAGCGGCAGGGCGACCTTTTGAAAATCCTGAAAAGAAACGTGCTCGAACAGCTCTTTCAGCATGACAATCATGTGGTTCAAATCCTCCATCTTGTTTTCACCAAGAATAATGTCCGGCGTCATGAAAAACAGCTTGCCCTCAAAGCAGTTCACGAGGAACAGAACACAGTTCGGCGCACCATTCGGCCACGGGTACTGAAAAAACAGGAACCAATCGAAAACGCGCTTCTCCTTTTCAGTCATCTGGCTTTCACAATCCAGCAGATTGTACTCCAGTTCATCGAGATTCATGCATTCCAAACCGAAGTTGTTTCCAAGGTCCCATGCAAGTTCCTGCACCCGAAGCACCAAATCTCCGGTGACGGCGAACCGCTCTGGTTCACCGAGGTTCTTGACTTCCTCACGGAAGCGCATAACAGTTGTTTCCAGTTCCTTTCGAGGAACATTCAGCATATTTTCAAACAAGGACTGTACAGTTTCAATAGCAAAATCGTTCATAATCGTAACCTCCATAACCTCAAAACAGTTTACCGTCAGCGTAAATCTTCATCAGAAGATGGTGCAATCTAAACAATTCCTGCACCAAATCATTGTGCCGTCCGCGACAAAGAACTGCCATTTCGAGTTCGTCAATGTGGCAGAGTGGGTCGAGTTCGCGCGATACACGACCGGTTAAAAGTGCATAAAGATAACCCTCAACATTGCAATGCATCGGTACGGCAATCTTCTGGAAGTCGGCAACCGTGAGAACGTGGAACAGGTGCATGAGCATCACAATCGCCTTGTTGACTTCTTCCGGCGTGTGACGAGTGACCACCACATTCGGCGTGAGGAAGAACAGTTCGTCCTCGAAGCAGTCGATGAGAAACAAACGCGCTTCCGGTGCTCCATCGCGCCACGGATACATCAAAAAATCGTAAATCTGAAAGGTGCGGCGGTCGCTCTCGGACATCACTCCCGTCATGGTAGCGAGCTGGCAGTCGCGGTCGGCCTTGTTGAAATACTCGATGCGAAGGTCAGCGGTGATGCGTTCGATTTCACAGCAGATGTTGTTTTCGAGTACGTCAGTCAACTCTTTCAAGTCGGACTTACTCAGTTCCATTGCGTGGTTACGAAAGTGCTGAACGGTGTCGTTCAAATAAATGGCTTCTACGGTCTGGATTTTACGAAAAGCATCCTGAAAAGTTGTAATGTTGTTCATGGAAAAACCTCCCTCAATCAGCAAAAACGGCGAACTGGCGATAGAATTTGGGGTCGGTGGACAACTCGGCGATGATGTACGACAGGACTTCGTCTGCCTCGTTCCCGATGCCCTTGCTCCACTCTCGGTAATCGTTCGGGCGCTGGTTGACAGCATAAGCGAAAACCTTGGTCGGCGCGACACCGGATGCCAGATCGTGCAGCGCGGCATAGACCAGATGCACGAACCCGTACAGGCGCGGCATGGTTTCCAGCGTTTCGCGGAACAGCGGATGGTTCGGCGGGACGATAACCACCCGTAAACCGTTGCGGCTTACCAGCTCGAACTTCGCTTTCGGGTCGATGCAGAGCAGCAGCACCGTGCCGACTGCTGCCTTACCGAAGTTCTTCTGCGTTTCGAGAATACACTCCGTAAGCGGCTTCAAACGCTTCGGCAGGCGGTACGGGTAGACGATAACAGTCACCTGCTCTCCGGTCGTGGTCATGCCAAGTCCACCAACTAAATGCTGCGAATTCATAAAGAATCCTCCTTTGAAATTGTATTTGAAAACAAAAAACAGCGTGTAGGTGTGCCTACACGCTGTCTAACAATTTCGACTGGAGGAAAATCCGTGTTCGCTAAATAAGCCCGTTTCGCTTGCATTTCTGCTCAAAAAAGGGTATACTTATTTTGCGTGGTGCGGAAGTTTTTCCGTTGTGTAGGTGGTCTCATCACCTATGCAGGTACAAAAGAGCGCCAACTCTTTTGTACTGCCACGTTTTTTGTTTTCTGAAGTTATATTACCACTATGCAATGGTTATGTCAACATTAAATATAGCGATAACGCCATATTTCATATTTTGTTTACATTTTTATTTTTCTGCGATATACTATAAATACAGATATTACTTATAGGAGGAATTCACATGGCTTGGTCCTATATAAAGCTGTGGAAATTACTGCTCGACAAGGGCATGAAACGTATAGACTTAGCAGCAGCCGCTAATTTAACCTCGAACACACTTGCTAAATTAGGCAAGGACAAAGAGGTATCGATGGAAACGCTCAACAAGATTTGCAACCAGCTCGATTGCGGAATTGAAGACATTCTCGAACACATTCCTGACTAAAAAACAGACCGAAGTCGAACCGCGAAATTCAGCGATTTCTCGACTTCGGTCTATCTTTTTGGGCACAATGTTTTTTGAAATTTTCAAAGTTTATTGATTTTTCCAACGATTGCTGCAGCTACAATCATTGACAAGCAAAAATGCCTACATACTGCACTTGCTATTTTTCGCTTTCCAATCAATAATTATTTTGTATATCTATACGAATTTTACTGCCTGTATTTGTATAATTTGACGGCATTTTCGTCGCCTCAAAAATCACGAAAAACCGTGTTTTTGCAACCAAACCCCGTATGTGATTTCGACCCCTGATTTTATGATTTCGGGGAAACCGTAATGATTACGGGGTCTGGACTGAAAAAATCGTATATTTTTCGATTTTGCGTCTTTTTCACGCTTTTTTGATGCAATGATTTTGATGTTTCTTATACGGTTTTTGTTCGATTTTTTCTGGTTACGGGGTTTTTCGCCTGTTTTCTGGTTGCAACTTTTTCGTTCTTTTTCATTTTCGCTGTAAATAATTACATATTATATGCTAACAGCACCGAAATCTCTGGATTTTCGGTGCTGTTGTGTTTTTCGTGACCTTCAATTCTGCCATGTTGATATTGTAGACATTTTACTGATGAAAGGAGGCTCTGGTTGTTTCAAGTAATTGTTTCCGGCGGTTAGGAAAACCGCACGATATGCACCTTGAAACAGCGTCCATGATTGTGTTTTCGATGAAAAACGCAATCACAATCAAAGTTGGGACGTGTGCAATCGAAACGGAATTGGCGAACACCGGCGGCTCGGATGAGCGCACGGCACGACAAATATTTACTGTCGTTTGCCAATCTACTGCTGCAATTATTGGTCGTAAATATCATATCGAATGCGAATGGCTTAAAGGTTATATTGCACGAAAAAGTGCAATATAACCGATTAAGCAGGTGCTCAATCGGATTTTTCAAATATCACCGAAGCGCCACTGGCTTTTCTACGGCAATGATTGTAGCCTCTCACGAATTTTTTCTTCATATAGATGTTAGGTTGTTCGAAAATTGATTTATTTCCCAACTAATTCGCCCACTTAGGTTTATCATCTTTCCCACTGATTCGAATATCAGCGAACAAAAAAGATGTCTCTCGGGCGAGAGTTGAACGGTATGGCGGGTTGAAATTCCCGGTGCGGATGCACAAAAATCATGGGATAACTATACCCATTCGCAAAGCAATTTTTGTATAGGAGAATTTTATGGGCAGACGAAATAACAACGGAAGTCTTTTCCATCAGCTTATCAATGCACCGGGATTAATGGAGCGACAAGACTTATCGCAGCCGGTATCATTCCAAACAAAAGAAAATTATTGCAACTGGTGTCACAAGGCGTCAGACATTTTCAAAAGCTACGGCATCCGAAATTTAAGCGAAATCGGAAAGGAGGAAATTCAACGCTACGAGAACCAACTTGAAGTTGAGGGCAAATCTGCATCGACAATTCATAATTATCTTGTGCCAATCTGCAAGGCCACGGGTATTGCAATCAAAGATATTCGCAAGCCGATTCGTGCATCAAGCGAGTTTAAGCGCAGCGCTGGCAAAGGGCGTGGTGACGGCGGCAAACCTGCGGAACTGAACAAGTTTCTCGGTCTGCGCGAGGGTGATCTGAAACGGCTGCGCGGCGATTCGCTTATATACAAAAACAGCCATTGTTATGTCATCGTCGATAAGGGTAAAGGCGGTAAATATCAAGAACAGCGGGTTTGCGACAAAGATGTTGCGGACGTACAGAAGTTCTTCGACGGTTCACATCGCAAGCTGTTCATTGCCGGAGATTTTGGTCGCAACTTTGATTACCACGGTCAGCGGCGAGAATATGCGATGAATATTTGTGCTTACTACACCGAGCAGGCCAAAGACCCGAAGTTTCGCAAAGAACTCTACAAAGAGGTTGCGACCCAGTGGCACCAGCTCAACAAGAAGCATCGCGGTCATCTTGAGCCATTGAGTTTCTTCGATAAGCCTTATGTCCTGCGCGGCAAGAACAAAGATTTAGCCATCAAGCAGGGACGGCCGTAGATTCTCGACCGGCTGGCCCTACGGGCCACGAGCGTGCTCCACCTCGCGCATTGGCGAGATAATGTTACGGTGCAGAGTTATTTGGCTCGGCGGTGAAATCACTTTCGTTTCCAATATTCCATAATACCAAAAATGGACGTAACAGCCCGAACGGATATGAAATTATGCAGCAATAGCAAACTAATAACGATGAGGGAATCCGCTTAAACGGATTCCCTCAATGCTTGCAAATAGGAAAAGAGGGGCAGATTTGCCCCTCTCTCCATTTACACCCATCAGCAACGCTGACTGAGACGACAGGCAAGACCCCTCAACAAGCAGCGCCGGAAGCCGAATGGCTATCCAGTGGCATTGCTTGCCACATGTGAAGAATGCTTCAGTTTTCACGAAGCAAAACGTTGCATTCCTTCCGGACCGGATAATGAGAAACAACCATGTTGTATTTTGTGTCCATCCGCGCAATATCAATTCGTTCACTAAAATATCCATATGGAATATGGAACGTATATTCGCTATTCGGTTTAATGCGAATATTCAATTCTCCGTTGCTGCTTGGTGCAGCAAGTTCAAACAAAGTGCTGTTCAAATACAACGTAAATGTGTGATCTGCGCTTGTAAGCATATAATAATAAAGCGATAGCCAGCCGCTTAAGTTGGCTGTGTTTTTTACGCTGACTTCCACATCGACAATCCCAATCGGTCGAGCGCTTTCCGGCAGACAATCTATATTTCCGTTATACTGTTCGATAAATTCTTTGTAAGTAAGGAGTCGAGCAGAATTTACCCGAACGGCATACCCGGTCGTTTCTTCTGCGGATTCTTCTTGGAAATTTCCGTTCAGTTCAACCCATTCATTCATCTGATATGTTTCCACATGAGGGTGCTCCGCGGTAATATTGACATAGCAAATTCGCAACCCAAGCGCACAAATTGCTATCCCAAACACAATAATTTTTATGAATTTTTTATGTTGCATCTGGAAACTCCCATTCATCGCTTTTCTTTGTGTGTGCTTGAATCGTGCCATCCTGTATGGTGTAAATTTCATCGCACAGATCCTGCAGGATTGCAAGATCATGACATGCTAAAACAATCAATGCATTTTGCTTTTGATGCGTTTGAACGAGCGTGCGAAACAAAGAAATTCCGTCCTCGTCTAACGCATTAGTCGGCTCATCGAGCAAAATTAACTGTGGAGATTCTACAAATGCTGCGGCAAGCCCCAGACGCTGTTTCATGCCGAGTGAGTACTTTTTATAGGTACGTTTATCCTGCGGATCAAGTCCGGTTGATTGCAGCGTATGTGCAATCGTATCAGCCGACACCTTCCCTTTTAGGGATGTGAGTATTTTCAAATTATCGAAACCGGTATAGTCATCCAAAAAGGCTGGATTCTCAATCAGCAGCCCGGTGCTTTCCACAGAAGAAATCGTTTTTCCTAAAACAGCGTCATCTACGGTGATTGTTCCACTGCTGGGATAAATCAGGCCGGCTAATAAGCGCAGCAGCATAGTCTTGCCGGAGCCATTGATGCCTCGCAGTCCTACAACAGTGCCGGAACAAAGCTCCATTGATACGTCATCAATCACGCGATTTCCGTGAATCGTTTTGGTTACATGGTGAAATTGTATATTCATTTTAATTAACCATACGGTCGTTATGCGTCCGCACAAACAGAGATGAAAGAGTGCAGACAAACGGCCGCCTTTCTTTCAGAGTATAATTGAGCACAGCGCAACGCGCGGTAGGTGAGTCGTAGATTGAATCGAAAACTCAAAACAGTATTTCATACTAATGCTCCGTACTCATAATATCCATTCGCCTGAAATAAAGCCAGCCTGCGCAAATGGTGATTACACTGCCAAAGCAGCAAATCAGGATTCCTGTAGAGGGGGAAAACCCGTCAGACACGAATACCTCAGATCTGGCAGCCATTGCGAAGTTGCCGATAAAGACAGGAAACTTAAAATATGTGCCGAGCAATACATATGCACTGACTATCACAAAACTAAATATGGGACGGAGAATCAGCGAGAGCAGTAGTTCTAACAACCCCAATAGCATAAAAACAAAGGGCACCGCAGCAAAAAAAGAAAACAGATTCCACGGATACGCATGCAGACTATCTGCTGCAAATGGAAGAAAAGATGGAAAAAGTTCGCTGACGGCAAAGCAACTTTCTGCACCCGTGAAATAGGCGAACAGCAGCGCCGCCGCGACAAGTACCACAGAATAAAGAAATGCACTGCTAACTGCCCAAACGCATTTAGAGATCCACCAGTAAACGCGACGCTGTGAAAGCACGATCATCTGCTTTCCGAACCCCATTAGCTCACGATATGGATAATAGAGCGTCAAATATAAAAACAGCAATATGACAAAAATCCATAACGTCGGCAAGAAAAATCGTTCTCCGGAAGATGGATTCATGCCTGCGAACAAGTAGAGAATATGATCTCCGTAGGTGAACGAGGGGAGGTTCACGAATGTCTGTGATGCACGGTGGTGTAGTGAAATCATCGGGGAACACGAGAGCGTGAACAGCAGAAATGTAAGTGCATATGCCCGCCAACGATACAGCAGACCATACATCAGGTCATACCGTATGAACTTATAAAACATCATTTCTGGTTCCTTTCCGCCATGTGATAATGCAGATAATGCCAATCAGCGCGGCGAACCACCCCAATATGATGATGCCGCGTGTTGCAAAATATGTTTCATGTGCCTGCAAAAAACGAAGAGGAGATAATTCTAAATAGAATTCGGGCGCGATCATCTGATCTGCAAAATATTGAAATCCAATCAGAGCAACAAACGGTACGCAAAGCAGAGGTAACCTCTTTGTCGTAAAAAATGACAGTGCAATCGGTATACATGCCCACAGCCCTGCAAAAATGGATGCTATTACAATATACAGAACATCGTACAGGAGCGGTTGATTCCAAAACAACCATGCACCGAATTGATCGGGCGGTACAGCATAGTAAAGCTCCTCTGCAGCGTCCGGACGTAACGCTGGTACAACGCAGGCCGTTGTTAAATAATTGGCGGTAAGTGCGAGGACAATGACGGTGGCGCCGCTGATAAATGCTGCCAAATATTTAGACGCATAGTACTTTTTTCTCCCGACCCGAACGATCATCTGATTGGCATAGCCTCGTTTGCGTTCCTCTGCAAGCGACCAACCGTAAGGTAACACCGCGAACATCGGCAAGAGGAAGTAAAATAGGCTATGTCCCCATGTCGTAAATTCGCCGCCAATCCAGGTATTATACAGTGTCAGCATAGAAAAAGCCGGATTTCGATCCATAGAGCCGTCTTTCAGTGTATGAAAATCCCAATAAATTTTCATGCGGTTCATAGCAGAAATACCGGCATAAAGACCAGCGGATATTGCAACAGCTAGCGCAAGCGCCAATGTCATTTTGAAGTATTTATTTTGAAAGGCCTTTTTACACTCTAATAAAAGAAGAGTTTTCATGGTTCATCTCCTGTGGACGGTGTTAGACAAACTGCATATTTCTTATTTGGCGTTACGCCTGCCTTGAGCACGCGACCTGCATCCGTCAAAGCTTCCCTTGTTCCGACATAAAGCAGAGTATAGTCCGCCTCATGTCCGGGCAATAATTCAAATTCGAAATGACGGCGTATTTGCTGATCCTTGTCAGTATAGATGGGATGTCCGCTGAAATATACAGGTTCCGGATCAAACTGTTCGAAATACGGGTCCGTGATTTTTTTAACATTCGGATGGATATCGTCTTTCCAATCCAAATCCAAGAAATTGATGAGAAAACGATATGGTGGTTGTTCGGTATCAATTATCATGTCGGGTTGTGGTGTGAGGTCGTGCCGTGCGCTGATATTGCGTAAATGTATGTTGATTGCCAGTACTGCGCTCTGTGCATCCAGCGCTTTCTGTAGATTTTGCCATGTCGGGTCACTGCGATCAATGATACCCGTTTGCGGCAGAGTGTTATAAACTGTGGCTGAAGAAAGTGTCAGTTCCATTGTTCCAATGTCCCACGGAAGCCCTGCACGATAGAGTTGCAGTCCGGCTGTATCGTTATCTGTTTGCACGTCTAAAATCATAGTTTGGTTTGACTGTAATACTTCTGCTTTGGGGTGGAGCGTATAAAATAAGAGCTGCAAATTTGAAAAAGTAAGAATATGAATAATAAGGGAAAGAGCAACAAAAATCAAGCAGAATGCCAGTGATTTATGAAGTTTAAACATTTCTAATCTCCTATGGTCGCTTGTAAAATGAAGTTGGACACCTAAGAAAACAATTTTGCATATTTGGATAAAAGACTGGCCAGTCGGAATCCACAAGTGAACAACAACTTTCGGCAGATTTATAATTTCAAGGTTAAATTCTTGGAAACCGAAGTCGTTTTTGGAACTGTCTGCATTATACCATTCGTACAAAAAAAGGCAATAGATTTGCAGAGTTTGGTATAGCTGTTGCAGTAAATAGCGTACAGCGGTGTGTATCACATCACAAAGTATACGTTCGTTCGTAGATAAACAAACACGCTGCCATGTAGATTGTCCTTTGTGACGGTGATTTCGTATGTGGTTAGATTTAAGGCAATACCGCATCATGGGACAAGAGCGGTTTGTGAGTAAATTTTGCGTACTGACAAGGCGCGGTTTTGCGGTAATACTTGACGTATTACCGTGAAATCGCAACGAAGTCAGGACACAAAATTTCCACAAAGCGCCGCAGTTTTCATTGTGCGGTGTTGCCTTAATATTCGCAAAAAAATTGCGCGCCGCAGAGTGTTGTCTCTGCGGCGCACAATTGTTTTATAGACTGAAAATAATCTCAACTGTGTATTGGTTTTCTGTCTGCCCGATCAGTATCGTTCCGCCATTCTGTTCGATGCATTCAGTAACATTTTTTAATCCATATCCGTGAATACCCTGTCGCTTCTTTTTTGAAAACACAGGATCATATGGATTGGAAAGGCGGTAATACAGAATGCCTGCCTTTTGTCGTAATGTCAGCTCAATTACTTTTTTTACGGATGTATCTGTAATGCCGCTGCAAGCGGTCACTGCATTGTCTAGTGTATTGCCGAGTACGATACTCAAGGCGAGCGGCGATAACGAAAGTTGTGGGGAAATAAAAACATCCATCTGTATTTTGATTCCAGCTGATTGCGCTTTCTGTAACGCATCATTCAAAATCGCATTGACAACAGGATGATCAACATCTACGATCCGGTTAATTTCACGAAAAGACTGTGTAATCTGTTTCAGCGAAGCACTTGCTTGGGCCATATTATTATTTGCCATCAAAGAGGTGACAGCCGTAAGCTGTTTTTGGATATCATGCCACATGCTGCGCGTTTGTTCATTTGTGATTTTTACTTGCTGGTAATAGGCGAGCTGAGATTGCAGCTGTTGTTCTGCCAAGCGTCTGCGCTGTTCATTTTCATAATTTGTGCGGATAAACTGCATATAGGCGAAAAAAACAATATTGATATATAGGATACCAATAACAGAGAAGGTTAGCAATAATAAAAGAAAATGAGACACCTTATCGACTAATTCCAACGATACAATACAGATAAACGCGCTGAAAAACTGGCAGGTCGCAAGTGGAAACAATTCTCGAAGAGGAATATCGAGCAGACGTTTTTTTCCGAAGCAGGCGACTAAAAGAATAATTACAAATGAATTCGTAATTTTAGCAAGAATAATAAAAATGCAGCGCGCCAGTCCTTCTGTCAGAATACGTTCTCTGGATAATCCTAAAAAGAAAAATGGATATTCGCACACAATATCTGATAGGGCGCTTATCGTTGCAAAAGCGGTTGATATTAAAATTGCGTGAGAAATCGTACTCTTATAGGTGGCAAATAAAAAAGTGCTTATCGCAATCCAGCAGATTGTCATGCGAATGATTCCGGTGAGGGGAGCACAACTAATAATCAGGATAGCAAAGCAAAATACAAAATACTTTGAAAAAACTTTTTCACTACGATATTTTGTAAAAAATCCGGAAGCGAATAAATATAATAAGGCTGTATCCATCACTCCGCTGAGAGCTTCAATAAATAAAGTCATATATTCGCCCTCAAAAATGCAGTGAATGCCAAATCAAAGGCTTTTTTCTTGCCACGGCTGATTTTTAAAAGAGTTCCATCTTGCAGTTCCACGTCTGTTTTGAATATGCGTACTACATAATGCAAATTCACCAGAAAACTGGCATGAATACGAAAGAAACTCGCTTTGCATAAATTGGATTCTACATCTTTCAGGCTGAGTCTTGTTTTATATGTTATATGCTGCGTATGGATTAGCAGCATATAGCTTTGAGATTCAAAATATAGAATATCTCGCAGCGGAATGCGCTGCAGCACACCTTCGGAAGAAAAGCAAAAATATCTGGGTGTGAGGATGTGAAGTGCTCGTTCCAGAACTTCTGCAAACTTTTGTTCGCAAATCGGCTTGACCAGATAGTGAAACGCCACATCGTATCCACGCACCGTATATGTAGTGCTTTTTGTAACGAACACGATCAATGGAGTTACGGTTTTCGCCATCAATTCCTCTGCCGCGTCAAAACCATTGGTGCTATCCATTTCGATATCCAGATAGATCAAAGGGAAAAAAGTATCCCGAGATGCCTGCAACAGATTATCTGCAGATGAAAAACATACAGGCACAAGATCTGGCGCATATTGTTTTAATAGAGCCACAATACTCTCGCGCTCTTGTTCCTCGTCATCACATATTGCAACTTGCATAAATTACTCCGTTTAGAATTCACTTCTTGAGATTAGCTTCAGTATCCCGAGCGCCAATTGTTGTTGCTTTTGGGAAAGCCTCGAAAAAATCTGCGTGCACTCATGCTTAAATTTTTCATCGGTATTGATATCATTAGTGCTAAACAATGCTTGAGCATCAATCTCTCATACTTCAACAAGCTGAAGCAATGTGGAATAAGAAGGATAACTGATACCCCGTTCTATTTGCCCGACATAACCGGCTGTCTTTCCAATCTTTTCTGCGAGTTTTTCTTGAGATAGCCCAAGTTCTTTTCTTTTTGTCTGAATCATCGTCCCAAGAATGACCATTATTATCACCTCAGGTATAGCAATACTATTATTGTAAATAGTATACTTACACTTTAGAAGCGACTCATACTACTATGATACAATAGTAAAAGTATCTTTTCAACTATATACTGCAAATAAACGACCAAACTCTGCGAAGATATTGTAATAATCTACATATCAATTATACTTTTTATATCAGGTATAGCATGTTTTGTACAGAGGGAGGGCGAATGTTTATTTCTATGAGAAATATGATTGAAGCATATTGTAGCTATCTCGAAAGGGAAAAAATAATTCCTACAGTTCAGGTATCAGTTTGCATTTATGGGTTGGAACTTCTTGTCTCCAGCGCTATAAATACTGGAGTGATCATGCTTTTTTCAATACTGCTTCATCAGTGGTCGTATGTCGGGTTCTTTTTTCTTGGGTTTATACCCATGCGTTTATTCGCGGGTGGTTATCATGCCGACAATCATTTGAACTGTAGCATGGTATTTTTATGTATCTATTTGTGCTCGATTTATTTAAATTCTATTGCCAATTCAAGCCTGATTGGAGTAATGATGATAACTGAGATTTTGCTTGTTTATCTCCTGTCTCCTGTGGAAGCTATTAACAAAAATCTCACGCAAAGGCGGCGCAAAAAAAGCCGTCAACGAAGCGTATGTATCGTTGTATTAAATGCAGCAGTATTTATTTTGTATTTTCTGTATTGGAAGGACAATACATATATTGCATATTATCTTGTTAGTGGTTTTTTAGCGTCTTTTACAATGATTGCTGGAAAAATAAAATTGATCAAAAACACACAGAAAAGGAGAGAAATCTACTATGAAAAAAATTCTTAATTGGTGCATGCTGCACAGTGGACAGATTATTGCTACACTTGCCATAGTGGCAGCGACAACATCTGTGGGCACTACTTGTATTTTTGATTCTTATCAGCCAGATGTTCCTGAATGTCTTCGTGAATCGTGAATAATTCCATGTGTGGCTAATGTTTCATTGCAGCTAGATCACTGTAAGTGAAGTAATCTAGAGCTCCGGGTTGGAAGTAATATCGCTTTGCGTATTCGGAATCGGTTTCACCAAATCGAGATTGTTCTTGCATCGCATGAAGTTGGAAAATGCAGAAAAACTGTGTTTTCCGACTCCTGTGGTGCTTTTTTATGAAAATATATGTTTTACGCGATGATAAAAAGTCCTTTCCCAGCGTTTGCTATGGAAAAGGACTTCTTATTTTGTGGCTTGAGGAAACATCGAATCGCTAAATATTCATGATCTCGAATTTTGATTGTCGATTTTTCAGGAAGTGTCCAGAGGTATACCGATGCCATTCCCCGCCTCCATTCGATTCACCCGTTAACCACCCGTGAATCGAAATGGAGGTACATAGTGCAGAAAATCAATCTTCGGGATCTGTATCCCGATATTTATAAAACAGATTCCTTTTGGGAAGTAACCGATGAAGCACACGCAGTGTTTCAGGCTGACGAGCGAGCTGAAGCAGCCTATGAGCGGAAGATGTATCGCTATAAGGCGCAATATTCCCTGGACTGTGAGAATGGAATTGAAAATGCAGTCCTGCAAAAGCCGCCGACACCGGAGATGCTTCTGGAGGAAAAGCAGCTGCGTGAGCAGCTCTAACGGCTCACAAGGCGTTCGTCATGATCGAGTATCTATGACGGATGATTTGCTTATGGGTAAAGTAATGAGTAATTCCCATTGCCGTATAGACGCACAGCTGTCTAATATGTGTCTAATAGATTGTATTTCCAAGCAAAATTTCCTCTGCAAAATAGATTTCCTACCAGAATATACCGATTTCCTGCTGGTTTTTTCTCGAATTTTTCAGTATTGATAATTGTGTTTTTTCATCAAACCAACGCATATTCAGCACAAAAATCAAGTTTTATACTCGTTCTATTCATTTTGCAGCTGGTTATATGCACAAAAATCGTATCTTCAGGTGCTAGTGTTCGCAAGGACGTGGGGGTTCAAGTCCCCCCATCCGCACCAAGAATTGTGCTGAAATCGTTGAATTTCAGCACTTTTTCTTTACTTTGCAAATGCCAGTTTTTAACTGACGACACTTTGACGACAAAAGGATTTTTTTACGACGGTGTTCCCTGCCCTCGAAAGCGCTTAGGGCAGCCGCCTCTCCATTGGAAAATTTTCTGCCGATATGCTATAATGATTGCAAAAAATTGGAGAAGATATGAGAACTTACAAATACGCTATTTATATTACTTGCGCAATAACCTTGATTTCCTTCTGCATCGCATTCGCACTCAATTTTTATTTCACGGATTCCAATCCGTTTTGGTGCAATCTTCTGCTCGGTATATTCGGCAGCAGCTCATTAACTTTGCTAACATCTATTGTCGGATATAGAGTTGAACGACGTCGCACGTTCGAAGGATTTTCCTATACCACCAAGGCTATACTGCACGATTTGAACAAATATCAATATACCTGGGAATTAGAAGAAAAGGTCGATTTCTTTTTGAACTATACCGACATCAGTAAAATAGATTGGGATAGGTATTATGGAGATTTTGACTTCTTCACAAGCTTTTTCAGCAAAGATAATGATAGATGTTACATTTACGCCCAAATATATTATCCAATCGTGCAAGTTAATAATGCAATCCGTAATCACATCTGGCATTTTCGATGGTTTCGAGATGGTTCCGGAAAAAACGACGTTGCGATTAAGAAGTTTATTTGTGAAATCGAACCTCACTTGATCGAGATAACGCACACAGAAGCCGATATAACTATTATGGATATACGGAATAAACTTGTCGAGGACATTAGTTTTGAGCTAAATAATAACTATTATAAACTGATGTACGGCAAACGCATATTCAAGCGTAATTGCGTCTCTGATAACTCTCAAAAATCATAAAGAGTATAATAACCCCTCAGTGTCCGAATGAAGTGACACTGAGGGGTTGTACTTTACTTCTCCATCGCCTCGGCCAGCTTGCGGATCAGCTGTTCGCCGTACTGGTACCGCAGCAGATACTCGATGGTCTGCTCCTCCAGCCCCGCAACTTCCTGCACGGTGTCGATGGCGTCCTGCACCTCTGCGGTACCGTCCGGAACGAACGTGCGGCACTGCGGCGCGGTAATCGACGGCACTTTGCGGACCGCATCAAAGTCGATCGTAAAGCCTGCCTGCTGGAGCGATCTCATCTTGATATAGTTGATTTCATCCTTGTTGATGATGTCACACTCGTAGGTCTTGCCATTGAGCAGGACCTTTTTCTTCTCTACCACTTCGTCGTCCTCCTTCTTCGGTTCGGGTTCAACCGGCGCGGTCAGCCGTGCCTTGAACTTACGCCAAAGACTTTCGTCGCGTACCCACGGCTCGGGGCACAGCTTGCCGGTGACATCATAGTGCCGCACGACGTGATCTACGTCAATGCCGTACTTCGCCATGAGATACTTGACCAGTTCGACGGCACGGTCTACCGTCTGCGGCGTGATGGTGTACTTGCCACCTACAATGTCACTGCATATTTCCACACCCAACGAATTACGGTTCATGCAGATACCGCGTAACGGATGATGGCTGCTCTCAATTGCGCCGCCGCAGTGCCATGCTGCATCTCTATCACGCACGGACTGCGTAACGCTGTCCTCATCGACAAAATAGTGTGCACTTGCCCGTCGGCCTGCGCCCTGAAAATAGTGCGCGTTGCCCTCGTCGGTATCGCCGTCGTTGGCGGTATAGTGCATGACGATGTACTTGATCGAATTACCGCCGCGGCCGGAGTAGTAGTTGCTCGAATCAGCCGGCACAAACGGAATGTTCATCAATCGTTCTCCTCCCCTAACTTATCCACTGCGTCCTTTGCTGCGGACAGCATCTTCTTGAGCCACTGCGGCACGGGTGCGCCCAGGCTAACTGCGTTTTCGACGATCGAGCCCAACTCCGTGAGCGTGTACCATACGACCACCAGCGGGCACAGCAGTGTCGTATACTCAAACGGCAGCACGACGCCCGGCAGGTGCCCGAGCATGGCGCCGATGAGCAGATCAGCCGCACCGGCCACCATTACTACAATAACTGAGCCGATCTTGTGAAAGATGCCGTCTCGTGCCGACTTGCTCGACCACTCGCCGCGGTGCATTGCTGCTGCGGTGCCGGTGAGATAATCCACCGCCATGCAGCCCACAAACAGCACTACAAGCCAGCCGAACCAGCCCCAGAGTGAGGTCAGCAGCGCGACAACTGCCGTCACGGCCAGCTTAAAATCGTTTACTTTATCCATGGTTTTACCTACTTTCTTACGCGATAACGCGATTATATTCGTACTGTACGCTGCGCCAGTGCTTGATGTAGATGTTGTTGGGGTACATAACTTTTGTCCTTTCCGGGCATTCGCCCTGTTCAACTGTAAAATTTCCTACGTTTTTTGTCTGTTAGTCAAAGATCTTGTGTAATCGGTCCTCAACCCAGACGGCCACCGCCGACAGTGCCGCCCATGCAAACATAAACTGCGGGCAAACCTGTCCCATGATGTTACCGGGCACGCCAGAGTAGTCCCACACGTCAAGACCAAGCCAGACGTTCAGCACCAGACCAGCCAGCAGCTCCAGTACGGTGCAGATCACAGCACCCTGTGCCATCTGCAAGATGATCGGCGGTCGCTGCTGGATCTCATTCAGCAGGCCAACTGCCACAAAGCATACGCCGCCGAGTACACCCATCGACCAGTGCGTGTATCCGCGCCATGCGATCTCGATCAGCATGTACAGCACACCGCCGATCACCGCGAACAGCAGGTGCTCAAGCACAGACTTAGGCGTAATTCCACGCAACACTCAAGACCTCCTCTGCCGTCGCTGCATTGCGGAGATCCACCTCGGCCGCCTGCTGGATGCTTACGCGCGGCTCGACATAGGCTGCAATCGCCAGTGCCAGCGCACACAGGTCAGCATACTGCCAAACCGTACATTCATCGCCGGTAGAGTTCCAACGCAGCTCACGTTCCACGCCCGCAGACTGCGCAACCTGCTGCACCGCCAGCGCCGATGTAAGCTGTGCCTGCTTTTCCGACGTTACAGCATACTTCTTACCATCCGTCCATGTCAGCGGATTTTCGGACAGCCATGCAGCGAGGTCTGCCTTGCTGTCTGCGATACGCTGCTCACGCAGATCATCAACTGAGGTCAGCGGTGTGCCGTATTCCTCGCCGACGGCCTGTAAAAGCAGTGCGTCGTTCTGCTCATTCACACGCGCCTGCAAGTCCGAACCATCTGCAACCTCGGTGACATACTCGTCATACTCCCACTGCGTGTTTCCGTCTGCGTCTGTGGTTTCAAACGGATTCAGGCAAAACCTTACCCACGCGCGTCCCAGTTTGTTCGGCTGGCTGTTTGCGGAGATTTTCTCCGGCTTGTTATCGCCATGTACTTTCATTTATGTCACTCCTTTCAGGGTTCACACATGAGACGCGCGGAGACGTTCGAGCCCGAATACGACGAGGCGTTGGCCGCAATGAAGTCCAACAGACCCGCAGGCGAGCCGCCGCTCCAGTCCCCACCAACACACAGCACGCTCCAACCATAGTGCGACCACACGAAGTCTGGAATGTACGTTGTTTCCGAACCGCCGATAGTTTTGGGGATGAGTAGACCGTTGTCAGTAACGGTCAAGTCCTTAATCCAACCGGACGCAGGCAGCGTGCCGATTTTGGTATAACCGGTCGTCGTATCGTCCGCGTACTTGCTCGGGTCGGTGCAGTAGTAATCAGTTGTGCCGTCCGCGTTGAAGCCGTCCACCCACTGGGATAGATTACCCCACAGGTTTTCAATCCACCTATACTGTACAGCACACTCTCTTGACCCAGCAGTTGAATTTCCGGTGTGATATAGCATCGTATCCGTCATTCCATTTCTGACAGAGCCCGAATATTCACTTTTTGTAACGCCTGCTCCTATCGTGATCTGACAATTCCAGTCTGCAAATTCGATGAGGTACAGCCAGATGATAGCACAGTAAGTTGCAAAATCGTACAAGTGCCACTTGTCGCCGTTTTTCTTAGCGTTGCTGCGTGCGGTTGTGCGAGTGATATTTACAGTAGACGAAACACCGGATTTACTTCCGGGAATAGTGTATCTTCCCACATACTTTCCACTGCCCGGATGTTTCGTCATTCCAGTCTTGGGCTTATCCGACACATAGAAATACTGCTTCGTACCGTTACGTTTCGCCGCAACATAGAACTCCGGAATAAACACCATGGTAAAGTTATTAGAACGTGAGAACCCGCTGTCACCCTTCCACGCTGTCACTGTTCCGGATGCGTTGAGGTTACATTCCCTCATGCCACTCCACGGTGCATAGCTATCAAACGGACTACTGCCAGAACCCGTACCAACCGCAGGTTTAGGCTCAGTTGTCACCGAGCGCGTAACCAATCCGTAAGGGTCAGTGCTCGGTGTTAAGCGTGTCAGCGCTGTGGAGCTGTTGCTTGTATCCCAGCAAACACCGAACACGTTAGCGTAACTCAGCGTCAGCGACTTGCTCTGACCGCTGGCGGTAATCTCTACCGTGCCCTCTGCGGTCTGGTTACCCTTGGTAGCCTTGATTGCCCAAGTACCCGCCTTACCGACGGTAAATACCGCCGTGCCGGTGCTCGTCTTGGTCAATACCGTACTGCCCAGTGTAGCCGTAACCGTCGAACCGCTATCTACGGTTACGGTAATCGTACTCTGGAATTTCTCAAGATTGACACTCAGCGCCGTGTAGTAGTCCTTGGTCATCACCTCAGCCGTGTACGTCACGCCGTCCAGCACGCACGACAGCGTGTAGGTGGTATTGATACCGAGTACGCTTACAGTTGCCGTCTTGCTGCTGTCCACCGTACCGGTGTAGGTTTCACCGCCGCCCTTGAGCGTCCATGCCTGACCGACAAAATCGCTTGCAAACGTCAGCGTAATCCGACTGCCGCCGGATGCAGGTGCATCCACCTCGCCCACAGTGTCATTCGCCGTAAAACCGAGATACTTGCCCTTCGTACCCTTGATTTTGTCCTGCTTTGCCGCAAACAGTGCAGAATGTGCGCTTGTGCTCGTGTTATGCGTGGACACCGCATTTGCAGCCGTGCCGGACGGGTCAGCACCAACGTCACCGGCACCCAGCGCATCTACTTTCTTTTCAAGCGCTGCTGTCGCTCCTGCTTTTTCTGCACCGAGGTCAGCAGCGGTCAGACTTCCGTCCTTGACGGTCTGCTTGACCTTCTCGGCCAGTTCGGTGGTCTTGACACGTTCGCCCACCGCGTCAGCATTCTTTTTCAGCTCGGTGTCGATCGCGGCAAAGTTCTGGTTGAGCACTTCAACATCGCCGAACTCCTCGTAGCCGGGTTTATTCAGATGATAGTTAGGTGTTTGCTCCATCCGGCAGCACCTCCTCCTTAATTTCTCGCCAGGTGAGCTTTTTCAGCTCGCCCCATGTTAACTTCTTGATCTGCTCCCATGTGTTGTACAGCAACGATGTTGTGCAGACCATGTTCGCAGGCACAATGTCCGCAAGCAGTTCTTCGACCGCCTGCTGATTGCGCTTTGCGGTCAGCGCGACTTTGACCGTCAGTGTGTACCTGTCGCCGTCCAGTTCCAGCTTGTAGCCGTCCGCACCGCAGAGCGTTTCAAGCTGCTGCCGCAGGCGGCGCACCGAGAACGGCAGCTGCGCATTGATTCTCGCCAGCACGCGGAACCGGCGCTCGTCCAGTGTGTCCGTGTCCATCGGCGTGATGCCGAAGATTTTCTCGTACCGCGCGATACCTCGTTCTCCGGCAGTGCTAACAAACTGTGTGTCTAACACTTCGTCAACAGCAGTGTTCAAGCGGTCAAATTCCCGCTGCTCTGTATTGCACAGCAACGGGAATTCGTAGGTTTTCAGCAGAATTGACGGTAAATACTCATTCAGTTTCTTTCGCATTATGCACCGCCAATCGTTTTCAGGCGTGGAATTTCGTCCGCTGCCAGCTCGATGTTCTTCACACTGCCGTTGATGGTCGTGTCCTCCACGTCCACCACGCAGTCGAGTGCAAGCAGATGCGTCTCAATCTGCGAGATACGGACAACGGTCGTCGCACTGTCCGCCCAGACCTTCGCAAGCTCGGCAAAGTACATCTTGACCGCGCTCTCCACTTGCGACTGTGCGCTCGACCACGCCCAGCCGGCGGCAAAAGTGACGTTGGCTGTAATAGTGAGGTCAGCGTACTTTGCACCGGTGACAGTCACCGTGTGTCCGATCGGCGCAAGTCCTAAGCCTTCGCCCTGATTGCCCTCGGGGTCGATGGCGGTCTGTACCTTGCTGATAAGCTCGGTGCTCGGTGCGGTAAAGTCGGACGCGATAATAGTCAGCTTGACCGTACCGCCGCCATTCCAGACCGGATAGACCTTGACACCGCCTACACCAGTAATCGCGTTGGTTTTGTCCTTGTAGTCGGCAACATTGCCGCCGAATGCTTCACCGTCGATACTGGCGTAATACTTCTCACGCAGGGTGTCGGTCGTGTCGCCGTCCTCAGCAGGAATGAGCACCGCCGCAATCTGGGCGGTTTCCAGACCGTTCACATTCTGAATCGGCAGCAGCAGACCAGAATATTTGTTGCCGACCGTGCCGAGCGTTTCGGCTTCCAACTTGTAGTGACCTGCCGAGATTTTCTCGGTAACTACATAGTTGACTTCATCACAGTTGAACCGCAGACCGGCAGACAATTCAATGTCGGACGGCGTGAACACGCCCTCGATAACAGCAGCCGTTTCGCCTTGAATAGCTACGCCGCGCTCTTTGCAGCGCAGCTGGAGATATTGCAAACTCGCGGTGTCCACGAAAGTTTCGTCCATGACCACATCAAGCTCCATGTAGCATTTGACCAGTTCCGCGGCCGCCGGTGCAAGTGCGTCATAGATGATGCTGCCCTCGCGCTTATCGACCGTATCCGGCACGGATTCCAGCATACGATTCATAATGTAGTCAAACGTCATTTCGTCCGAGTATCGTCCGATCATGCCGCTTCACCTCCAAACTCAAATTCGCTTTCCACGTCGCCCTCGGTCGTGGTTACGGTAAATTTCACAAGCAGGCTGCGCTTGCCCTTGGTGAACGAAAACTGCTCAACCGAGAGCACACGATCATCTGCCATGAGCGCATCTTCAATCGCCTTGGCGACCTTGGCCTGCAGATACGGCGTCATGGTCTGCCCGAGCAGGGCGTTCAGCTCGATACCGTAATTCCAGCTGTAAATCGCGTACTGAAACCGCTCGGTCTGGAGAATCAGGAAGATGGCCTGCTTCATGGCTTCCAGTCCGTCCAGCTTGCCGCCGGAGCACGGATAACCGTCAAACCGCAGCGCATAGGTGCGCGTAGGCTGTGTTTCGATCTCGAAATCCTGCACGAGATCGTCATTATACTCTGTCGGCAGCATTACAGCGCCCCTTTCTTGTCTAAAATGAGATATTCCTGACCGCCCTGTTTCCTTAGCAGAATGAGCTTGTCCCCTACCTTAAACGAGGACGCGCTCACGCCGTCGCGGACAGCCAGAAAGTTCTTTTTAAGCACTGTCTTCTGGTCAATCTGTACCTGAAACGGCGATAACGAAATAACTTTGCCATAGTACCAGTCAGCAGGTCGTCTTGCTTCAAAGACGTTTTCTGCAATCTGCTTCATGGCATTAAACATATCAGGCACTAAACTCACCTCGAATTCCGCTCAGGTACAAATCCATCGTGTACAGGCCATTGCTGAACGTGTGCTTAGCCTTCTCCACGCACATATAGTTCTTGATGTTGATGTCGCCCAGGCCCATGCCGACGCAGACCGAAGTACCGGCACGCGCCCGAACATCCCCGAACACCTTCTGCATGGTCAGTTCGCGGTGAATAATGTTGTAGTATTTCATCAGCGCCTTGGCCTTGGTTTGCAGGTCAGCGGTGTTGAGGGCGTTATCCAACTTTTCGTAATACTGGAGCGTGCCCCATTTGCTCTGACTTGCCGTGTTGTTCATGACATGGACTTCTCGCACGCCGGTTTCATCATTGTCCCACGCCAGCTTTATGCGGTTGTACACGTCGCTGTCAATCGAGGACGTGTAGCTGTAACCCTGGGCGGTGTCCTCGTCGATGTAGAGCGGCAGGAGCAGGCTCTCGTAGGGTTTGAGGCACAACTTGCCGAAATCGTCATACAAGACGTACACCTTACCGGTGTTGATGATGGTCAGGTCACTGGCATTGCCGAGCATATCAAAGAGCGTCCCCTCCTCGATACGCTGCGGGATTTTGTACTTTGTATCGGTCACGGTACCAACCTTGAGACCGTAGTCCGCAGCCAGCATTTTCAGCACCTCGGCGTAGGTCTTGTTGGTGTACGAGATTGTGTCCTTGTTCTTGAAATAGCGCAGTTGGTCATAGGCCGTGACCTTAATCAGCCGATTGTCTGAGCGCGACTTCTTAAAGACGTAGCCGTAAAAGACATTGGAGCCATTGAACCGGAACGACACTGGATTGCCCTCGTGAAAATTGAGGGTATCGTCCTTGACCACCGTAAACGTCAGCGAGGATGCCGCGCCGCTGCGGGTGGTTTCCCACACGATGTCGCCCTCGATCATCGGCTGCTGAAGCTGACCGTTCCTGTTCTGGATGATCAGCTCCGCGCCCGGCATCTGATAAGACGGCACATTACGCAAGATTTCCTTGCGCGTACCTGCTGCACCTGTGACAGACTTAACAACACCAGTCGTGATATCCTTCTTTTTCTTCTCGGTACTCAAACCGGATGAACCGGACGAACTTGAAGAACCAGAACCGCCGATGATGGCGGTACCTTTTCGCCTGCCCCAGTTGTTACATTCGGCATTCGAGGACATCAAGAGGTCGAAGTGGTACACACCGTTTTCGATTTGAATCATACCGCCACGGTCATTAACCGTGTACGTCACTCCATCAAGCGCTGTACCTGTACCCTGCACTGTAACCTTAGTACCAAACGGTACGCTCGGAGGTGCAGCGCAGGTATGCTTGCTTGGGTCTAACCTGTTGCCGAGCGCATCAAGGAAACCGCCCTCCATGGCATTATTCGCCGGATAGTATGCCGTGAACAATGCCTTTACAGTGTTCGTTGCCGTACCGCCCGACTTCGCGCCGGAATAGTTAGATACTGTGTCCTTCGACGATACATAGTTCAGCGGATTGACCGACGAACCGTTCAAGTGCATACCAAAATGCAGGTGACAGCCGGTCGAGTTGCCAGTTGTACCAACGGCCGCGATTTTCTGACCGGCGGTGACTTTTGCGCCCTTGGAAACATACAGTTTCGAACAATGTCCGTAGAAACTCATCAGACCGCCGCCATGGTTAATACTGATGTAGTTACCATAACCTCCGTTCAAACCAGATACCGTTACAGTGCCCGATCCAAAAGCGAGAATCGGCACGCCCGATGCCGCTGCCAAGTCAACACCATCATGAAACTTGACAGTGCCGTAAATTGGGTGTACGCGGTTACCATAGCCGCTCGACATACGTGAGTAGGACGGACACGGCCAAACATATTTACCCATGTTCTCCCCTCCTTAACTCGGCAGCTTGAGCACGGTACCGGGGTAGATCCACCAGCCGTTACTGCTGCTTGATCTACCGTATTTCTTCGCTGCGGCTTCAATGGCAGCCTTGTTCAGATTATAGATAGACTGCCACTTAGTACCGTTCCCCAGCTTCACCCGGGCAATGTCCCACAGCGTATCACCGGACTTGACGGTATACGTCTTGCCGGCCGGTGCGGTTGTGGTGTCGCGCTTCTGCGTGACGGTCGCTTTCTTGGTGCCGCTGCTGCTGCTCTCGCTTTTCTTGAACTCGATCAGCTTGGTCTTGACATCCACATAAGTCAGCAGTTCGATTTTCGCCATCACGTCAACGCCGTAGCTACCGGCATCCTCGCTCAGTTCGTAGCTTTCCAACGATACCATGAGCGGCTTGTCCGGGTCGTTCGTCATCAGCAGATTGCCTGCGTCATCCGTGCGGATAACCAAAAACTCGAACGGCTTGCACTCGCGTTTCAGCTTTTCCAGCAGTGACATATAATACTGCGCCGGCTGGTAGCCGTTCGGGTAACAGGCAAACGGGTATTCCCTGTTCGGCAGGAGCGCATTGAAGCTGTACTTACTCAATCCGGGTGTCTTGATGATGTTGCGCTGCCCCTCGTTGATGAGGTTGATGGTCTTGTTCTGGTTGCTGATCTTGATGGTCAGCGCACTCGGCGTAACCGGAAGGCGCACACCGTCCATGTAAAACTCGTACATCAGATATGCACCCCCTCTGCACTGGTGACAAGCGCCTCGGTGACCTTGGCTTCCAACAGATTGACTACGCCGTCCAGATCCATCTCGTTCGAGATGTTGTTGTGGTTGACCATTTCCACCTTGATCTCGGCGGTGGTGTACTTGTTGATGACCTGCCGCTCGGCAATATCGCGCAGCAGCTTGATGTCGTCCGAGGATACGCTCACATCGTCCGCAATCTGTGCGGTGTTGTCCGCGATGTTGGACAGCAGGCCCGTTGCCGGATCGTCCGGCAGGTCAAGACCCAGCTTTTCGGAGATGCTGTTCTGGAGGTTTGCGCCCCAGTTGTAACCGTTGGCGTAAGCCGTTGAATACTCGATCTTCTCCTTGTGCTTCACGTACTCCGTCCACCCGGACTGATCCTTGATCTTCTGAATGCTGTCGGTGTAGCTGTCGTAGAATGTGTCCAGACCGCTGGTGATATTGATCTTCACGCCCGGAATAAGATTGATGAGCTTCTCGATTGTCCTCACCATACCGCGGATGACGCCGACAACATACTGGCTGAGCTGCAAAAACAAAATCTCAATCGACGCAATCGGGTGCTGGAACACGTTGCCGAGGAAGTTGATAAGATCGGCAATCACGTTGTAGACCGGCAGATAGAACATATTGTAGACAAACGCGCCTGCCATCGCAAACAGGCCGCAGATCACGCCGACAGCGCTCGTCGTTTCGTTCTTCGCCCGGTTCGTGTAGTTGATGTACGCCGCGATCACGCCGATGAGAATGATGATCGAGCCGATAATCAGCACGATCGGGTTGAGCGACATGACCGCATTGAGCATTTTCTGCGCGGCTGTCAGCGCCTTCGTAGCCGCAGCGCAGATCTTTGTCCAGTTCGCCGCTACCGCAAACAGCGCAAAGGCTGCCGCGGCCGCAAGCACCAGCGGACCAATGATCTCGATGTTGTTCGCCACCCAGTTGATGGCTTCGAGCAGCGGCTGCAAGGCCATGATCGCCATATTGCTGGCCTGCGTCCAGACGTCCGACCAGGTGAGCGGAATCTCGTTGAACTTCTGGTTGGTTTCCTCCGCCGAGGACAGCAGCGCGGACTTGACAACGCCCGCCGTCAGCTCGCCCTCCTGCGCCATGCTGCGGATCTCACCGACCGATACGCCGAGGTAATCCGCAATCGACTGAATGATGGTCGGTGCCTGCTCGAATACCGAGTTCAGCTCCTCGCCGCGCAGGACACCGGAACCCATCGCCTGCGTGATCTGCAGCATGGCGGCGGCCTGTCCCTCTGCCGAGGTGCCGGCGATCTTGAACTGCTTGTTCAGCTGCTCGACAAACGCGATCGTTTCCTGATTGCTGCTGAATGCGTCACCGGCCAGCAGACCCATCTTCGCGACCGCATCCGCCGTAGCGTTGTACGCGCCGCGCGAACGCATAGCCGACTGATAGATCAGCTCCTGCAGGTCGGCGGTGCTTTGCAGACCGTCGTTCATCAGATTCAGACGCGCCGTGGTCTGCGTCATTTCGTCCGACATACTCACGATACCGCTCACCAGCTTGGAGCCGAGGAACGCGGTGCCCAGCTTTTTAAGTGAGGCCGTCAGGTTTTCCGCCGGCGGCTGCGCCGAGGTCATGCTGCTCCGCAGCTCCTCGACTTCGCTCACGGTTCGGGTGAGTTCTTCGCGCACACCCGTCAATTCGCTGTTAAATTGTGAATAAAGACCGGTCGGTGCAGCCTGTTCGGTCAGGCTCTGCATCCGTTCAAACCGGTCGTTGACCGTACTCAGGCTGGACGAAATACGGCTGAGTACATTACTCATGCCATCGCGCAGCTGGACGGTGTTGGATAGTGCCATAGAACTCACCTCCCTCGTTTCGTCTTATCCAGCGCCTTTTCCTCTTCCTCACCTCGCACAATGCACGAAGCTGTGATAAAGGCTCTCTCTTCCGTCGGCAGGCTCAAAAATGCGGACGGCAGGATGTGAAGCTCCTGCAGGCAGAAATGTGCGACGGAAGCCTCGTCATCCCCGTCCCGAATCAGTTTTTTGCCTGTTCCACCAGATCAGGAGCATCACCAAAGCCGCAGATGTCGAACAGCTTTTCCGTGTAGTTCGTATACTCGCCCGGCGTCAGCATGGCCGAGATCAGCTCCTCGGCGCATTTCACGCCGTAGCTGTCCTGCAGTTCTGCGTCGTTGAGGTTCGGATAAACCGTGCAGGCGGCTGCCAGCTTGGCAAGGTACAGCACGTTGTCGAATTCCTGACGGAAGCTGCCGCGCTTGCCCGGCACCTGTACGCGGTACTGGCAGTCGCGGCGCAGTGTTTCGTCCTCGCGCGAGGAAATGCAGCGCACCTCCCACTCGAGCGGCTTGCCGTCCTCATCGGTGAAGCGGTCAGACACGACCAGCTTCACGTTTTCAACCTGCTTGGCGTTCTGCGCCAGAAATGCGGTAAGATTACCCATTGTACAAATTCCTCCTTATTCCATACCGGACAGTTCGGTAAACTCCTCGGGCATATCCCAGCCGTCGAACGTACCGGAAAGCTCCTCGTCAAGCAGACTGTCGCCTGCGTCGAACTTCGCCAGAATCGAACTGTCGATCAGGCAGCCGGTGTGCGTGATAGTCTGACGGCCGGCGGACGAGGACGGATCCTCATTGGACACCTGAATCTCAAACGGCGTCATCCTGCCGGTCTTGCAGTAGGTCAGGAACCAGCGGCGGAACACGCTCTGGTTAAAGTGCGCCGTGCCCTTCCACGAACCGGACCAGCCGGTCGGCTTCTTACCGATGCCGGTACGGCCGAGGATTTTCACGTCCTGCGAATTGACCTTCGCGGACGACTCAAAGCTGTACAGCTGCATCATATTGTAGCGGTTGCCGTCAATGGTGACGTAGCACTCGGCCATCGAACCGGATACCGCATCATTTGCTTCCATAACAGGAGCGTTCAGCATGACTTTTCCCTCCTTTATTCAACGATTACCTTCATGTAAAGCTGTTCCATCGCGGAAACCGGCTGTACATGGTCCTCGACCGCAACAGACTTCTTCATGTCGCCCTGCGACACGGTGACGCTGCTGCTGTCGAAGTTCTCAATGGCGCGGATGGTCTGGAGCTGGGTGTGGTGCGCTACAATGTCGCTCCACAGGCTCACGCGGCCGCTTGCGTCGTTCTGCACCTTGCCAAGGTACTTCGAGTTAAACAGGCTTGCGATGTCATTGGCGATCTGGTCGAGCACGCGCATGACCTGATTGGACGAGAAATCCGCGCTCTTTTCGTCCGTGACGGACACGAACGTGTTGATGTCGGTCAGCACGCGCGTCTGCTCACCCACACGGTGGAACGTGAACTCACCGGCCTTGATTGCCTTTTCAAGCTGGGTCTGGGTGTAATTGGTGTCGATGTCGTACTCGCCGGTGTAGGTCGAGTTGGTCATCGAGCGGTTGACCGCGCACGCGGATTCCGCGCCGGTCGTCCAGTAAACCGCCGACGGATCGTCAGATGCACCGACCAGACCGTTCTTGACGGAAATCACGCCCTCATAGTCTGCCGCAGGATAGCCATGCAGCACGCACTGGAACTTCACGCCCTGCTCATCACGCAGGCGGCGCGTCCAGTTGGCGAACAGACCCTTGACCGTGCTGTTCTTCGTGTCGCAGCCGACCGCATTGAAGCTGTACGGCTCGATCTTGTCGAGGAACGTCTGGTAAGCTGCATCCTGCACCGCGCCGGTCGTGCCGCCGGTGAGCAGCAGGCCCGCGTTCTCGGTCAGCGCCTCGCTGCCCTTCCAGTGCAGATAGTCGTTGTCGGAAAGGTCGGAAACTGCCTTAACTGCCTTCTGCGTGTCCACAAGGGTCGTGCCGAGGTAGGTCGAAACGTCGTAGACCTCGTTCGTCGATACCGTGAAGCCCTCGTTCTGCTGAATCACGATCTTCAGTTCGTTGCCGATCTTGCCCGGATACTTCGCCTCCGCGTACTTGCAGGCTGCCTTTGCACCGCCGCTGTTCAGACGGAACAGGTGCAGCGTCTTGGCATTTGCGAAGATCTCGCGCAGCGGACGCAGCTCGTCCGCCGTGTAGGCGTAGCCGGTCAGCGCAAGTGAGCCCTTCTGGAACTCGCTGTTCTCGATGGTCACGACCTCGTTCTCCGGTCCCCAGTCGAGGGACAGCGGGAAAGCCGCCGTGCCGCGGTCGCCCAGGGTCGCAGACGCGCGAGCCGCCGATACAAAGTTGATGTACGCACCGGGCAGAAGCTTGTTCTGTACGGTATACATACCGCCGCCTAAAGCCATTTAATTCACCTTGCCTTTCATAAAGTTGTCAATGAGCGCGTCAACCTCGGAAAAGGTGTAGCGCTGATCCTTGTCGAGCAGCACACCCAGCAGGTCGCGCCGCTCGCGGTATCTGTCGAAGGTCAGGAGCTGTGCGCCGGTAAACGCCGGTGCTCCTGCCTCGGTTTTGCGTTTAACTGCCATTTTCGTTCTCCGTTCCTACGGTGGTCTGCAAATTCTCCATCGGAATATCTTCCGGGATTTCCCGGACAAACTGCCGGTAGTCTGCGAAGAAGTGCAGCACCTCGTCTGTAATTTCCCACGAGAGATTGCTCCCGCGCAGGCTTTCCGTGCGCCGCAGCAGCAGCGTGAGCGTCTGTGCAGTCTCTCGGCACTGCTCCTGCGGACGGCCGTCCGACGGGAAGAACCGCACGTCCATGTGCTGCACGATCTCATGCAGGCCGGACGGGTACGGCGTGACGTCCGCACGAAGCTGCCGAATGGAGAAGCACGGCGCAGAGAAGCCCTGCTCGATACGTTCGGTGTAGATGTCGTACTGCGCCGATGGATAGACCGTGCGCAGCTTATCGACGATTTCCTGTACTACGTTAATCATTTGCCCTCCATCATGCGGCTGAGAAATTCCTCGCTTTTGGCCTTGATAAAGTCCGGCGCTTCTTTCTGGAAGTCGAGCAGACCCTCACGCAGCATATGCCTGCCCTCGACAAAGCCGTTCACAAGGCGCTTGCCGATGGCCGGAACGTACCGTCCGACCTCCTGCCGGTGGCCGTTCTCGACGTATGGTGCATACTCGATATTGTTATAAATATCCGCGTGGTACACCTTGCCGCTGCGCTTCGCCTTGGTGATGAACCAGTTGCGCCGCAGATGACCGCGGTCAACCGGTGTCAGTTCCTTGACGTCGGTCAGCAGGCCGTTCATCATCTCATCGAGCAGGCCGGTGTAGAAAGCGTCCATCTCCGGTTCGCTGGCGGCGGCCTTAATGCGTTCGTTTAAGTCGCGCAGCTCGTGAAAATCACAGCTTCCCCAGCTTGCCATTACACTCGCTCCTCTCGGACGGCGGAAAGCTGCTGGTGCGTCGGATAGACCGCGCTCTCGCCGCTGTATTTCAGCCGATAGGTCGCGCCGTACTGCTGAACTGCAATGCGGCAGCCTGCCGGAACGGTCAAGTCCGGGGCACAGTAAATCGTCGCCTGATAGCTGATCTGACCGCTGTTTGCGTCCGTCTTGCTGTCCGGTGTGCCCGAGAACGACAGCGCACACGGGATATTCTCGTGCAGCACCGCGTCCGGTGTAACAACGGTTTCGCCGCCCACTTCCTGTTTGCTTGCGCCGGTGACGGTCATCACGCCGTCATAGGTCTGCTCCAGCAGCGCACGCTCCAGCTCCGGATTGCCGAGCATACTACCACCTCATCTTTCGATAGGCGTTCAGCTGCGCCTTGTAGTCGGTGAGGAAGTCGCCTGAGCCTGCCAGTGCCGCCAGCTGTTCCGCTGCGGTTGCAAAGGAAAAGGACGTATCCCCTCTGGACACGCCCTTTGCGGCAGGCTGCATATTCTCGTTCTGGAGCTGTACGCCGTTTACCAGACCGCGCACCATCAGCGCCGCCGTGTTCGTCAGACCGTCCGGTGCTTCGGTCAGATTGCAGTAATTGCAGATCTGCTCGAGCACCAGTTCGCAGGCGAACTCAAGCGTTTCCTGCGGCAGGTTCGGCAGCAGACTTTGCGCCCGCAGCATCAGCGTTTCCCTTGTCATTTCTGCGCTTCCCCCTCGGTTTGTCCTCGGTCGGCTCGGTTTCCTCCTCGGCGGTCACGGTTTCTACGGTAAAGCCCGTACGTCCGGAGAACCAGCTTGCGAGCCACTCGTTATCCGTCTGTGCCTCACCATTCACGAACTGCACGCCGCCGATCTTGCGGTCGTACCCCTCGCTCGGTGCCTTGATCTTGTACATAGCGCTTCCCTCACTTTACCTTGAAGTTGCGCAGTACGCCGGCTGCGCGGGACTTCTTGAGCACGGTTGCCGCAACCATCTCGACATCACCGGCCTTGACCGGGCCTGCGGTAGAGAAATCCGGCAGCGTGGTCGAGATCACCTTGCCGCCCATCGGAGATACGGCGTGGAAACCGTCCAGACCCAGACGGACTGCGTACAGGTCGGTCAGACCCGTAACCGTGGTCTTAGACGAGGACGCGCCGTATTCACGCGACGTAATCGGCACGACCGGCTTTTCCTTCTTCTCGGCGGTGTCGTAGTAATACTGCATATCCATGAACGGAATGCCGTTGTAACCGCTCATCTGACGGCCGAAAGCGTCCTCGGAGTGGGTCAGATAACCGGCACGGCGGGCGCAGGAGCGGATCTTGGTCAGCAGCGCCGCATTGCCGATGAGCATAGTCGGCACGCCGTCCAGCTCGGAGAGGAACTCGTCGAGCATATCGAGCACGGTCTTGTAGTTGGTGTCGATGGCCGCCGAGGTGGACAGATCGATCGCCTTGGAGGCGTCGGCGTTGAGCTCGGTGGAGGTGCCGACAAGCAGCGTATCCAGACCGTCAAAGCCCTTGGTGCCCTTGTCGCCGTTGATGGCGGTGTAGTGGAACAGGTTGGTGGTCGCCTTGATGTGCTCCTCGAGCTGGAACTGCACCTCGTTGATCTGACCGTTTGCGGTATTCGCGAGGACGCGGTCGATCTTGAACGTACCGCCGAAAATCTTGAGGTCAACCGACTTGGTTTCGCGGTCGGCTACGGTTTCGGCGTAGTCGGCGTTGATGTCACGGAAGTCCGCGCCTGCCGGAGTCTTGAGCTGAGTGTAGCCATAGGTCAGCGTAGAGCCGCCGGTACCGGGCGATACCGAGTTGTCAAAGGTCAGTGCCTCCAGCAGCATGGAGCCGCGGCGGAACTGATCAATAACCTGCTGGTCCACATGGTTTGCCATGCCGACCTTTGCCTGTGCGAGAGTGATAGGCATTTTTCATTCCTTCTTTCTGTTAGCCGTTGGTGTTGTATACTTCTGCGAGAGCGGAACCGAGGTCGTTTACCGTGTTCGGGTTGCCGCCGGACTGCGGATTGTAGCCGCCGCCCTGACCGCCGTTCGGGTTTCCGCCCTTGTCGCCCTGCTTGCCGGACTGACCTGCACCGTCTTCCTCGAACAGCCATGCCTTGTCCTTTTTCAGACTTTCGACCTGCGCGTCAAGGCCGGTGATCTTGCCGTCCGTGCCGATCTTGATGTCGTCCATCGAGAGCGCCGCGCGGGTCAGCTGCGGATCGCGTGCATGAGCACGGGTCAGTGCCAGGTCGATCGCCGCATCACGGCGGATGTTCGCGGTGTCGGTATCGTACTTAGTCTGGAGGGTCTTGAGGTCGTCCTCCAGCTTCTTCGGGTCCTTGCCGTCCCACGCCTTGGCGGCGGCACGCAGGTCCTTGATGGTGTTGTTCGCCGTGGCCAACTCCTGCGCCTTGGTGTCCAGGTCGGCCTTGGGAACGTAAGCGCCGCCGGCGGCGTTGACGACCTCAAACTTTGCGTCCTTCGCCGCCTGCTGGAACTGCTCCCAGGTCAGTGCGCCCTTTTCAAAAAGGGTTTTGAGAAATTCCATTGTTTTTTGCTCCTTTCATCGAAAAATGGGTATGAAAAAACCACCTTGACAGTTGTCTTGGTGGTTAGTTCTTAAATTGTACGACAAAGGCGCCTCGTTTCCGAAGCGCCCTTATCGGGATCTCTGGTATTTTGGTGGGTGTGCCCCTTCCCACATTTCTTTTGACCCGGAGGGTGCGTAGCAGCACAATCTCTACTTCAAAATATCTTTTCTATCAATTTTCGCAAACAATTTGTTACGATGCCGGCCGCATGGACATCGGCAGCGCGTTCTGGTAAATTCCCATGACCTTCATGCGGAACTGCTGTTCGTTCAGCGTATCCGGGTCACCGGTGTTATGCGGATCAAAGTAGCCGCACGCATCCGGCATTTCTTCTTCCAGATAGTCGCACAGGTCAGGGTTTTCCTGCTGAAAAGCGTCATACGCATCCGAAAGCGTTGCAGGGAAATCGAACGAAAAACGCTCTGCATCGTACTCGCCGTACAGGAACTTTGCAATCATCAGCATCAGTTCATTGGTGTATTTCATAACGCAGTCCAGTCCTTTCTTGGCGTCCGCTTGACTACCACACTGACGATCTCGCCGGTGTCATCCGCCGAAATAACAGAAATGCCGTCGTAAAAACGAACATATTTGCCGTCCGGCTGTTGGTAGTTTGCGGGCTTATTCAGTATACGCAGTAATTCTTCCTTGGTGAACGTGAATTTATCCTTGCCGGTTTTCTGACCGAGCACACGGTTGAGTGCGTGCTCACGGAACGCAAATCCGGCATCGCTGAAATACTGATAGGTTTCTTTCAGCTTGGCGCGGTACTCCGGGGAATAGGTTTCGGTGCTGTCGATTTTCTCAAACAGGCGTTTGTTCTCCATCATTATCCCCCATTTCTTACTTTCAGTATACTTGATATTGCGGAATTCTTCAAGCGTTTTCGGTGCTTTTTCACCCAAGACGCGCTGATATTCTTCCCACTCGGTTTTGTCTGCGTCCCCATCAACATACTTCTTCCGCCATTCCTCATATGTCAATTTCTTCTCGACATACTCGGTCTTGCCGGTCGTGGGGTTTCTGGCTGCACGCTTACTGCCAATCCGGAACTCCGTCACCGGAACGGTGGTACACCGGCAGCGCGGATGCAGCGGCGGATAGTTAATGCCGGTTTCATGCTCCGCAAGCGGAAACTCGCGCTGATCCAGAGCACCGCACACTGCGCAGGTCTTGAGGTCGAGCGCCGCCTCGAACCGATAGGACTTGACGCCGGTTTCCCGATAGCCCCGTTCGGTCGCCTCAGCGGCGATATGGGCGCTCTCGGTGTGGATGAGCGTTGCCGCGCGGCTCTCGGACACGCCCATGTGCTTGGCAAACTCTTTCGTCATGCGGTCGAGCGAGTCGCCGCGGACAAAGCCGCGTGAGAGCGTCTGCATCAGCTCACGGGTCAGCTTGTCCTTGTCTGCCCAGATGCGTGAGGAAAACTCACTGCCGAGCCACGGCGCGGCGAGTATCTTCTCGACCGTCTGCGGGTCAATGCGAGCGAATGTGCTTGCAACATTCATCTGCTGACTGACGGCGTACACCGTGCGGTAGTAGGTGTCGGTGTAACGCTCCTGCAAATGGTCACGCAGCACATCGCGCTGAGAGCCGAACAGCTCCCTCATCCGCAGTTCAACCTGTGTCTGCAACGCCTGTAAGCGTGAGATGCGCGACCGGAGATAAACCTCCTCCAATTCCTTGTCAAAGCCGCCAGCAAGCGCCTTGTCGCGGAACTCGTCCAGTGACATCCGGAAGTCCTCCAACTCTGCATCCCGCAGTAGCCTGCGTGCGTCTGCCATGCTGACGCTTTCGTTTGCGGTGTATCTGGCGTAGAACAGGGTCAGTTCGCGGTCAAGCTCATGCAGAATGCGCTCGTACTCACGGCTGACGCGGCGGCACAGGTCATCGTCCTCGCGTTTCTGCTTTTCGGCCAGCTCGATGGCACGCTTGCGCCAGTAGGCGCCGTTCAGCTTATCCGCTGCTGCCATCGCCTACACCGTCCTTTGGCGGAAACTGAAACTGCGGCTGCTTCTCGGCTGCCGCCTGCTGTTCCTTTTCCAACTGCTTTTGCTCGCTCTCGGCATCGTCTACCCACGGATGGTTTGCGAGGATGGTTCTGTCCGAGATAATGCCGACCGACTGCTGCGCGATCTGTGCGGTTTCAAGGTCGTTCTGGACCATGTTGCGCGTCCAGGTCTGGAGAATGCGTTTCGGCTGTGCGATACCCTCCAGTCGGCAGATAGCGCGTACCAGCTCGGCGAAACCGCTGCGGAACTGCGTTTCCAGCATCACGGCCTTGAGCTCCAGCAGACTGTACAGGTACTTGAGCGCCACACCGGACGAGTTGCCGAAATTCTCAGGGTTCGGGTCAACGCCCATGCCGGAAACGAAGATCTGACGGCGGGTTCTTTCGAGGAAGGCGTTCCGCGCCTCAAACGGGATCTCCGCGCGAATGGTGTCCACGCCGCCGTCCCCCTCGACCTTGATGAGCTTGCTCTTTTTGAGGTCGCTCATGAACTCGGTCTTGTCCGTGCCGCCGTAGTTCTTGATGACGAAGATGACCTCCTGTACGTCCTCCATATCGTTGGCGAAGCCGGAAACCACCTTGTCGTAGGCGTCGATCAGGTCGCGGTACAGCGGCAGGTCGCCCCGCCGGTCGGCGTTGTTGTAGAACGGGATAAACGGCACCGCGCCGAGGCCGTGCCGCAGCTCCTGCCCGACTTCCGGATATTCGAAGTAGGTGTAATTGCCGGACACGCCGTTCTGACGGTAGAACCGGCAGGTCGTGTCATCCCAGTATTCGCACACCTGCACGGTCTGACCGCTCTGCGGGTCGAGCATGGTGTAGCAGCGCAGCACGCCGACGAGGTCGCTCTCCAGTGTACCGGAGAACACCGGCACAATCTGTTCCGGGTCTACGGTGTGGTAGCGGAACCTGCCGTCTGTGCCGCGCCAGTAATGCAGCCAGCCGACCGAGGTGTTGCTCGCGTCAATGCCGAGCTGCATGGCCGTTGCAGTGTACTGATCTCCGAGAATCTCTGCGATTCGCTCGTTGGCGGTCTTGTTCCCCACGTCAAACACCGGCGGGTAGCTCAGCGCGTAGGAAACCTTCTGCGTCACGAGCAGATTATGCCACGAGTGCGAAATGCGGTTGTCCGCGAGGTGCAGCGGATTGCCGAGCGCCTGTTCGGTCTCTGCCTGCCGCTGCAAAACGCTGTTGTCCTGCTTGATGCGGTTGACGTTGCTGTAATAGCGCCGCGCCTCGTCCGCCTCGCGGATGAACTGCCCGTGCCCCTGCAAAAGCCGCTGAATCGTGCGGCTGTTCACTTTCACCATACGCTGACCCCTCCTTTCCTGGTAAACTGCTCCGCAACGCCGGTTGTCGCGTCGGGAGCGTCATCGTGGGCGTTTTTGCCCTCTTTCTGATAATGCAGCATTGCTTTCGCGTACTCCGGCCAGCGGTCACGCCAGTTGACCGGATAATAAATATGATCCTGCACCCACGTCGAGTTGGTGAGGATACGCGCGACCTTGTTTTCGCTCTGGTGGAACCACTCCACACGGCAGCGGTTGGAACCAAGCCGTTTTAGCTGCTCCTGCACGTTGCGGGCAAAGCCGCGGCCGCCGTTGTTGCTCTCGATTTTCGCAAGGTTTACGCCGTGCGCCAGCAGCCGCCGTGCGGTTTCCGGCTCGGTGATCTCCATCGGGTCCTTGGTGTAGTAGATGTCGAGCACATAGGCCTCGTGGTTATACTCGCCGTAGATGATGCTGCACAGATAGTCCGCGCCGGTGTCCGCCGTGTCGGTGTAGCTGCGGATATGCGTGAACAGCGGCCTGCCGTTTGCATCGCGCGGAATGTCCGTGTAGGTCTTGAAGCTGCTGTACAGACGGCCTTTCAGGTCGATCGGCTGCTGCTGGTAGTTCGCGCTGGCGATCTCCTCGCTCATCGTGCGAACCTTGTCCTCGTAGTCCTCACGGGTGAGAACCGCATCGCACAGCATGGTACCGTCGTCCTGCAAGGCTTTCATCGTGATGAGTTCCGCATCCGGCCAGTGCTCCAGCGCACGGCCTGCGAGGTCGCCGGTCGCCCAGCGCGTCATGATGATAACGATCTTGTAGCCGGTTTCGGTTCGGGACAGCATGGTGTCCGTGAACCACTGCCACTGCTTGTCGAGTGCACCCTCGTTGAACGCTTCCTCGGCTTTCTTGATCAGGTCATCGAGAATCAGCTTGCGTGCGCCGAAGCCGGTCGCCGTGCCGCCAGGAGAGGTTGCGAGGTAGCTTGCGTACTGCCCCTCGAGCGCCCACTTGCCCGCAGCGGCCTCGCCGTACTTGATGCGTGTCGCCGGAAAAATGTCCGAGAACACAATGCGGTTCGGGTCGAATTTTTCCTCCGCAATGCCGTCACGGACTGCCCGTGCGAACGTTGTAGACAGCGTTTCGTTGTAGCTGCCGGTCATGATCTGCTCGGACGGATCGCGCCCGAACAGCCACTGGCTCAGCAGCACCGCCGTGCGGCTCTTGCCGTGGCGCGGCGGCATATTGACCACCAGTACCTTGCGGTCGCTCTCGCAGAACGCCTGCAAGCGCCTGCACAGCGTTTTGAGGTACGGCCTGTCCTCGCGGTAGAAGTCCGGCGCCATCAGCTTGCAGAACGACCAGAAATCACGCCGGGCAAGCTCTATGCGAGCCGCCCTGCGAATGCGAGGGTCAACCATCGTCCGCCAGCTTCCGCAGCTCCTCTGTGGTCAGACCGGCAAGCGGGTTTTCCACCTCGAGAGTGCCGGAGTGCTCGATTTTCTGCACAAACGCGCCCGCCGCCTTGGCTCTCAGCTCTGAAGCCTTGAGCCGGTCCTTGGTTTCCTCGCCCTTGTCACGCATGACGTTCGTCCAGAAGGCGTTGATCTCCTCCATGTCGGCAATGCGCGGCGTTTCAAGCAGCTTGTCGCGGTCTGCGATGAAAACAGCAAGTTTCCGCAGGTTTTCACTGCCGATGGACTGAAATCCGTTGTCATCCCTCGCCTTGTATCCGGCAAGCCGCGCCGCTTCTGCCGCCGTCTTGCCCTGCTTGTAATAATCCACCCAAGCCTGCTGCTTGGCTGTCAGTTTGCTCACGTGCTCACCGTCCTTTCTGAAAATGGGTAAAAGAAAACCGCCTACGAAGTAGACGGTTTACAAATTGTTCGATTGTGTAATCTGGAATTTTATGCTATACTAATAGTACCCTATCTATAGGAGGAGTATCATGCCTAATTTACGAGAACGCATTCATGGATTTATACATCCATCTCACCAATCCACATATTCACCTTCATCGAATTTTCAGGATTATCTATCTGTATTCGATACCAATTTCGAAAAATGGTACGTTAAAAACCGCATTTTAGATCAAATTGATTGGTATAATAAGAAAGCTGTCCAAGCACAGTCTGATTTTAAGCATTGGTCCGTAGCATCCATCGTTTTAAGCGCGATTATTCCTATCTTAACTCTCTTATCAGATATGCTATCATGCCGAGGGATCAATATTTTAATAGCCATTATCAGTTCAGGTGTAACTGTTATTTCTGCAATATTATCCCTATATCATTTTCAAGACTTATGGGTTCGCTATCGAAGCAACTGTGAAATTCTGCAAAGCATATTACACCGGTATTTGACACACACAGGCGAATTTCAAAATTTGTCCGTCAGCGAAGCGTTTAATATACTTGTGGTTTCTTGCGAAGAGTATATGACCAAAGAATTTCAAACTTGGGTCGCCGCTAACGCTCCTCGTTCTCAGAGTCAAGACTCCACATCCGATTCATCGCACAACTCGTAGGTTTTTTCAAAAATATCGGGCTTACATGGGTATTGTTCTCCATTGACCCCAGTAATAATATAATCCCCTACAGAAGCTATCATATCCCCTTCAAGAGTGTGTATTGTCATTTTTTTATCCGTCCTGTATGCTTTGACAATCACCGGTTTTTTTCGGTACTTCTTAGTTTCAGGCATAGTAAACCTCCTAAATACGAAAGGATGATTTTTTTGGCATTATATAATATCTTCATCAGTCACGCATGGAAATATTCTGATGACTACAAAAAAGTGGTTTCCTGGTTAAATGAAGCTCAAGACGAAGGACTCTTGACATGGAAAAATTATTCTGTACCTGTGCATGACCCCTTAATTGATCCTACTCAGCCAGCCGGTAAAACCACCTTAAAAAACCTTCTGAAAAATCAGATTAGTCCTGCGTCCAAAGTAATCATTATTTCCGGTATGTACGCCGCACACAGTGAATGGATTGACTTTGAAATTGACACTTCTACCGATTATGACAAATATATCATCGGTTTGAAGCCCTGGGGACAGCAGCGGATTCCCTCTAAAGTGCAGGATAATGCAACTGTAATGGTGGGCTGGAACAAAGATTCCCTGATTAACGCTATTCTAAACAGTTAACTCCCATCACAATACACACTCTTATCCCTTGAATAGTCGAAGTATATGACTTCGGCTATTCTTTTTTGCTCATATTACCGTATTATATTATATTTGTCAAGCTGGCACGAAAAAGCACCCTTGTTTCCAAGAGTGCCTTTCCGGAGGTGTTCCAAACATGAAGCAGGAGAAACGCGGGACCTCGGTTTCATTCCCGCTGAACTTCATGATACCAGTATAGCACGGAACAATATGACATACCATGACATCCTATGCCATTCTTGCGATAATTGGTTCGGCGGTGTGCAATGCCTGTCCATGCAGGCGCATCACCTGCCGCCACGAATAATTCAGGTCAACCGCGATTTTCTCCCACTTCTCGAAGTTTAAGTACCGCTTTGTGAGAAGTGTCCGCAGAGTCGTATCCGGCACCTGCGCGATAACCGCCGCGATCTCCTGCTTGATGCCAATGAGCTTGTCGATCTGGGCATCCACCTGTGCGGCAAAGTCGGCGTAGCGGCTCAGGCCGCCGTCTGAGGCACCGCCGCCGCCCGGTGCACCGCTCACCGATGCCACGCCGGACACGCAGCGGTCATACGCCCGGCGCTTGGCACTCTCCAAAGCCGTAATCTCGCGGTCGAGTGCCCACCCGCGGTTCAGCCAATCTTTTGTTGTCATAATCCTACCTCAACGTGATTCCGTAGTCTTCGAGTTCCTTTTCGAGATCGGCGATCGACACATAGCCTTTGGAAACGCTGTCCGCGAGGTAGTTTACCTCGTCCCAGACCCGCCGGAGCCGTGTGTAGCCGAAGCCCTCCTTATCCCGCAGCGCCGAGAAAAAGATTGCCCATGCTGTTGTTACCGCCTCGTTCTGCGCGGCTATCTTTGCCTTGTTGACGTCCGCCAGTGTCGCCGGACGCCTGTGCGGATTGACCCGCTTTTTCTTCATTGCCGTACCTCCATGCTAAGTAGCGCCGAACCTTGTCGCTGTATTTAGTCATGCGACGTCACCGTAACCGGAATGATCATCTCCGGCAGGAAATTCACCTCGTAGTGGAACTTGTCCACGTAAGCGCCACTGACGTCCTCCACAACGTAGATCGTCCAGTCGTTGAGGTACACAAGGTGTTTCTTGTAAACGCCCTGCCCGGTCTCGACAGTCACCTCCAGCTCGTTCTCGCTGTTGTTCGAGATGGCGAAGTTGCCGATCAGCTCAAACACCGGCTTGTCCGTACGCGCGTTGATGACTTCCAGACGGCGCGTGACGTTGAAATTGTCCGCCTCCTTCGAGATGTTGTACGCAACGCGCTCGCTCTCCCTGCAGGCCGACAGACTACACATCATAGCACCGCAGAGCAGTGCCGCCATGATTTTCTTTTTCATTTTTGTTCCTCCATGTATTTTCTCATAATTTGAACCGCCATGCGGCAGGCTTCGTCGCAGGCGACCATCATCTTCTCGTGGCCGTGCAGACCGCCATAGTATTCGATCTCACCAAGGGCTGCTGCTGAGGTCTCAGGATCAAGGATCCGTATAGCTTGTTCAATCGTCATTCTGTTCCTCCGTCCAGCTTCGCCCCGCAGTTGGGGCAGTAAGGCTTGCCGTACTCTTTCGAGAAATTCCGGCAGCGGGTGCACTGCTCCTCATAGTTTCCCGTTTCCAGATTGAACCGTCCCGTGCCCCACCGCCCATGCACCACCGGCACAACGTCGGCGGCAGGCAGCATCTTAATCTTAGCCATGTACCAGCTCGGATAATGCGCGTCCGGCGGTTCCCTTAAGATTGCATCCAGCGCGGATTGCTTCTCAATGTATTCAGCCATGCCGCAGCACCTCCACAAAGCCGTCAATCGGCGAAACGTCACAGAACTCCTCGCCCTTAGTGCCGACGATGAGCACCGTACCTACAACATCCACACCGCACACACGGCCGTTGTCCGACAGGCCGAGGATACGGCCCTCCTCATTGCAGATCAGCGCTGCGCCGTACGGCAGCGTGATGACCTCGATGTAACCCTCGACCTCGGTCTGCAAGGCTGCCAGCGTGTTGTCGATGTCGATCAGTTCCGGTTCACAGCCGGGCTTTTTACGGATTGCTTTCATATCTTCCTCCTACTTCAAATACCGCTCGATCGGCTCAAACGGAATGGTGAACTGCACATTGCCGTCGTTGATGCTCAGTGTCTTGCCGATTTCATCGTTGGTGATGATGCAGTCGAACGTTTTCGGCACCATGAATGGCGATCCCGATACATTCACGCCTCCGCTGACACGGACGTGCAGGTTTTTGATTTTCTTTTTCTCCATGCCTCATTCTCCTCTCAGTGCCTCTGCGGCATTTTGATCATCTTCCACAGAACAGCTACGCTCTCCTTGACCGCACTGCTGCTCCGTGCCCGATTCAGGATTTCCACCTGACGGTTATAATGCGCCTGACACAGCTTAAAGCCGGGCTTGACCGGATTGCTGCACCAGCAGCAGATCCCGGGTGCTTTGGCGCTCAACTTGCGGTTTCTGCGGCGGCGTGTACAATTCGTATTCTTGATGTTGCACTCATAGCAGCGCACATAGCCTTTCTGTGCAGGCTTGCCGCACCGCACGCAAAGTCCCGCCGCCTTACGCTGTTTGTAGAGCGCCTTGCCGCTCTGACGGACACGGCTGCGTACCTGCTCTTTCTGCTCCTCGGTCATGCTGTCCCATCGCACTAATCTGCGTATATTCTGTTTGTCAAGGCAGTTCAGACAGCACACACGACCTGGTGCAGCCTTTTCTTTTCCGCAATTCGGGCAGATGCCGTGCGACTTAAAGAACTGGTAGTCCGACATTGCCTGTTCAGCTGTCCTCATTACGACCCCTCCAGACAAATTTACTGTAATCCTCATCGCACTTATCGCAGAACGCCATGTACTCCTCGTTAGGCCGGTACACCGGCTTACCGTCGGCGCAGCAGTGCGCGCACATCTCACACGGGTCTGCATCGCCGGACACCAGCAGCCGCATATCCTGTTCCATGTCATTGAGCTGCTTCTCCATGCACTCGGCATGAGCCACCGGTGCAGCCTTAACCGGCTCCCCACAGAATTTACATTTTGCCATTGTTCTCCTCCTCAAAACATCGTTTCAACTTCCCCGACGATCTTCTTCACCTCGGGGTTCTCGCTTTGCCGCAGCAGCTTCATTGCCGTACCGGCACGCAGCCACTCGGCCTCCTGCGCGAGGTTACGCTCGTAATCTTTTTTCAGCTCCTGCTTATACGCCACGCCCTCGTTGCGGGTCAGGCCGCCGTGAAAGTGCAGCTCATACAGCAGCCGCAGTGCCAGCCAGATCATGCGCTCGGCGGGTGTCAGACCGTCCGGCTCGGGTTTGCGGTCGTATGCCCGCTGGTTCATCTCCTCAAAGTCCATATCAGCCCTCCACCGGCTCGATGTGAATCCAGATGCCGGGCGTGTCCGCCCAGAATTTCTCCGTGATCTCCGAGCACACCAGCGCATCGTCCGTCCAGAAGTGCTCGGCGGTCATGCAGTCCTTGAGCAGCTTCTGCAGGTTGTCCGTATCCGGCTTTGTCGTGCGGTAGCTGCCGTTCGGGTGCTTCCCCCGCGGGAACAGCCACTTCACTACGAGCCGCACGCCGCCTGTATACGGCTGTTCCGGCCGGTGCTGACCGAGATAGGCGCACAGCTTAGCGCGTGCGGCGGCGAGCGCCTGCGGCTCGTAGAACTGCGGCTTGCCATGTACCACCCGCACCTGCTTCTCCTGCGCCGTACACGTCGGCGGGCGCATCGCCATGAAAAACTGCGTTACCATTTTCTTCTTATCTCCTCTCGCGCGACGGGTCCAGTCGTGTGTGCGCTCTCCAACCATCTGTGAGGGGCGCCTTCAAAGCCCCCTCACATGGTGAGTGCGTTCACACACTGACCCACCTGGTTGTGTCACCTGTGACATTGCCAAAAATATATACGTAGTATATATATGGTCGTGGCGACACTGCCGCCATGACCTAAAATCAAGGTCGTGTCACAGGTTATGACAACAGCGCCACCACCTAAAACGCAAGGTCGTGTCAAAGGTCGTGACACTCTTGCCATGACCTTAAATTTCAGGTCGTGTCATTCAAGATTTTGCCAGTATTTTTATCTATCGTATATCCGTAGTCCTTGACCCAGCGGTAGACTGTCCGCTGTGCCGGTGCCTGCATTTCCCCGTCCTCGTTCTGCTCGGTGTAGTATTCGATCATGTCCTGCACCGTCGGTGCATCCCCACCCAGACACAGCGCGTTGTACGCCGTGTCAAACGCTTCCTTCTTGCTCTGCTTCGCCTGCTTTGCCTTGCCCTTGCGGGCCTTTGCGCCGCGCTGCCATGCCGGAGCAGCCTCGTCCGGATTGATGTCCTGCAAAGCGCCGTTGCCGTCCAGCCGGTGCACCGGAAACTCGAACCACAGGTTGACCGGCGGGAACTTCGGGAACTCGCGCAGCGTGCCCTCGATGCGCCACGCCGTCCGCGCCTGCACCTCTTTTCTCGTGTCCGCGATGCGGTCGAGCAGGTGATTGTAGTCCACGCCGGAGAGCAGCCGCTTGCAGGCATCCATGGCGGCACGCTGGCTGCACAGGTCGTCCTGCGATACCTCGTCGCTCTCTCCTGCTGCCTCGAGCGCCGCGCCGCACACACGGCAGACGGCGTTGTTCTCCATCTGGGTGCGTAAATCGTCCGACACCTCGAGCTCGATGAGGTCGAGCAGCGCATCCGGGTCGCGGGCGAACACGCCGGAGCCGCTCGCGCGGTCCATCGAGCGCTTGCCGCCCTGTGCACCCTTGGAATGGTGGTGACAGTAGATGGTCGCGCAGCCGAGTTCGGTGCACACCTTGTCAAACTGGTTGCAGAAGTTCGCCATCTGGTCGGCGGAGTTCTCGTCGCCGGTGATGACCTTGTAAATCGGGTCGATAATGACCGCGATGTAGTCCTTCTTGACCGCTCTGCGAATGAGTTTCGGCGTGAGCCTGTCCATCGGCACGGACTTGCCGCGCAGGTTCCAGATGTCGATGTTGCCGAGGTGCTCAGGCTTCCAGCCGAGGCAGCCGTACACGTCCCTGAAGCGGTGCAGGCAGGAGGCACGGTCGAGCTCGAGGTTGACGTACAGCACTCTGCCCTGTGCACAGTCAAAGCCGAGCCAGCTTTTGCCCTCCGCGATGGCGATGGTCAGCTCGATCAGTGCGAACGACTTGCCCGCCTTGGACGGTCCGGCAAGCAGCATCTTGTGTCCCTGTCGGAGCACGCCGCCGATGAGTGCCGGAGCCAGCGGCGGCATCTCGTCCCAGACCGCGCTCATGCTCTCCGGGTCGGGTAAATCGTCCGTTGCGCTCTCAATGAACTCGCGCCACTCGGCAAAGTCACTCTTGCCGATGTTGGTGTCGATGAGGAACTGCTTGTGCCCCTTTCGCATCACGCCCGGCATACGCGACAGGCGCGACGGATTGCGGTTCTGCTGGTCGAGTTCCAGACCGTTCTTGCGGCAGACCGTGTACAAGTATTCGACCCGCTTGCGGTACTCTGGGTAGTCGGGTGCATCAATGTGAACGATGGCGTGCACGCTCTTGCCGCCCGAGTGCACCAGACACGCCACCGGCAGCTCCAGCTCGCGGATGAGCGCGTTCTGGCGGTCGATGTCCATGCCGTCGCACTCGACGAGCGCGTAGCGGAACGCGGTGACGTTCTCGTTGCGGATGCCCTTGCCGTCGAGCGGGTTGAAGCGGATCCACGCGCCGACCGCCGGGTCGTAGTCACCGAGCACGCTGCCGATGTCGTCGCCGCAGGCAGAGAGCGCCTGCACCAGCTGACCGGCGGTTCGTGCCCAGTCGCCCTTGGTCGGCATGGCCTTGCCGTCCTCGTTCGAGAACGAGCGGGTGACGTAGCCGACGTGCTCCTCGCTGTCGAACAGCGTTTCGAGGTAGGTGATGAGCTGCTGCGCCGGATGCCATTCGGCGGGTTCGGCAATCTCCTGCGCTTCGACCCAGTGCGGGTCAATCACGCGGTAGGGTTCGTTCCCGCCGATCTCATCGTCCCAGCCGAGTTCACAGTCGCCGCCGTTCGGCTGCCAGCCGCCTCGCTGCGCCATCTGCACGATGGTCCCCGCCGTGATGGGCGTGTCCGTGCCGCGAAAGCTGTCCCACTTGCGGGCGCACTCGCCGGTGCGGTAGCGCCCGCCGTCCCGTCTTGACCAGTCCTCCCACAGACCGACGGGATAGCCTGCTTCTTTCAGTCCCATGCCGACGCCGACCCACTCGCTGTACGAGAGTTCTCTCGGGTCGATGTAGTCCAGCGCCTGCCGGAGATCGAGTTCGTCCTGTTTCATTTATCCTCCATTATCCCATGTAGGTTTTCGGGTCGATGCCGCGCGGAATGCGCCAGCCGTTGGCGGCAATGCGGTCTATGAGCTGCTTTGCCTGCTCAAACTGCCAGGTGCCGACGTGCTCAAAGCCCTTGCCCTCCAGAAAGCGAATCTGCTTGGGCGTTGTCAGACCCTCGGTGCGGCGTGCCGCCAGACGGTCGAGCAGCTTTGCCGCCTTGCCCGCGCATTCGATCTCGTCCGGGCGGATGCCCCACTTTTCCAGTGCGCCGAGCTGCTTTTCGCTCGGCGGCGCGATCTCCCAGCCGAATGCGGGCGTGTAGCCTGCTAAATCCTCCGCCTGAATGGACAGCTCAAACTGTAACGGGTCCACCAGACGGCGCTTGCGGCTTTTCATCTCCGCCAGCTGCTTGGCGAGGGATTCCTCGCGCTGCTGCACGACGTCGCTCTCGGCCTGCTCGGCGGCTTCCAGAATGTCCACCGGACCGCCCTGCTCGGCTGCACTCTCGGTCATGCTTTCGGCCACCTCGGCGGTTTCGCAGACCAGATGCGCCGGTCGGCAAAGCTCGTGCCGTTCGGTGTGCCACAGGAAATCCAGCAGCAGCAGGTCGGTCTTGCCGGGAAACAGGCGCGTGCCGCGGCCTACCATCTGGCTGTACAGGCTGCGTACTTTAGTCGGGCGCAGCACCACAACGCAGTTGACGCTCGGGCAGTCCCAGCCTTCCGTGAGCAGCATACTGTTGCACAGCACGTTGTACTCGCCGCGGTCGAACGCCGCAAGGATCTCCGCACGGTCGGGCGATTCGCCGTTCACTTCTGCTGCACGGAAGCCGCGCGAACACAGAATATCGCGGAATTTCTGGCTGGTCTTAACGAGCGGCAGGAACACAACGGTCTTGCGGTCGGCACAGGTCTTTGCCATCTCGTCCGCGATCTGGTAGAGGTACGGGTCGAGCGCACTGTCGAGGTCGCCCGGCTTAAAGTCGCCGGACTGCACGCCGACACCGGTCAAATCCATTTTGAGCGGCACGGTCAGCGCCTTGATGGGCACGAGGTAGCCCTCGCGGATTGCCTTTGTCAGCGAATACTCGTAAGCCAGCGACTGAAACACGCTGCCGAGGTTTCGCATATCACCTCGGTCGGGCGTTGCGGTTACGCCGAGCACCTTTGCGCTGTCGAAGTGATTCAGGATACGTCCGTAGCTGTCGGATACCGCGTGATGCGCTTCGTCGATGATGATGGTGCCGAAGTAGTCCCGCGGGAACGCCGCTAAGCGCTTGGGCCGCATGAGGGTCTGCACCGAGCCGACCGCTACACGCAGCCAGCTGCCCAGACAGCTCTGCTCGGCTTTCTCGGTCGCGCAGGAAAGTCCGGTCGCGGTGTGCAGCTTGTCGGCGGCCTGATCGAGCAGCTCACCGCGGTGCGCGAGGATGAGCACGCGGTCGCCCTGCCGTACCCTGTCCTCGGCGATTTTTGCAAAAATGACAGTCTTGCCGCAGCCGGTGGGAATAGAAAGCAGGGTGCTGTCGTCACCCTGCTCCCAGCGGTTTTCGACCGCTTCACGCGCCGCCTGCTGATACGGTCGCAGTTCCATATTAGAATGCTCCCGGCGTAAAGCCGCCCGCCTGCTGCATGGACGGCGCACCCAGCGGATCGAGGAACTCGTCCAGATCGTTGGTTTCGCGGTCTGCGCCGGTCTTGTCCTTGTAAGTACGCTTGGTGATGCGGCAGCGGCCGGTCTTGCCGGTGACGGCTGCCCAGTTCATACGCAGCTTTTCGCCATGCTGACGCAGACCGATGGACGTGAAGAACTGGCACAGCTTCCACTCAAAGCGCTTGAGAAGAAACAGGTTGACGTTCATCTCGCTCTCGCCGTCCGGCGCATCCACGCGCAGGTGCAGGATAGCCTGATTGCACGGCGCTACCTTTTCGCTGCCTGCGTAGCGGGCACGCTCAAAGCCCAGTACGGTAAACGGGTACTCGCCCGGCTCGAGCACACGGCGCGGACTGCCCTCGTTTTCGATCTCGTCTTCCCAGCCGAGCTCCTGATCCAGAATGTTGTCGTTCATAATGATTGTCCTCCTTGATTAAAACGGAATGTCCTTGCGCTCTTTCAGAATGACCTGATAGAGCTGATCCCACGCACCGATCAGGCAGCCGTTGACGAAATCCGCCGGATAGTCGGTGATCTCCATGCCGAGCGGGAAATATCCCTTGGCGGAAACGGCGGTCTGAATATCGGTCGCGGTGACGTTGTTGGCCTGCATCAGGTCGCGCAGCGCCTGCGGGATACCTGCCGGAATGTCCGGCACAGTGCCGTCCGGTTTCGCCGGTTCGCTTACTGCCGCCTGTGCGGGTGCATCGGAAACGTCCTTACACTTATCCGGCGTTTCGTCCGCAGAATTGACCACAATCGGTTCATTCGGTTCAGTAATTGACCGAATATTTTTTTCGTCCCCGATGATATGGGCGATTCCGGCATAGTCGAACGGCATCTCGCCGGGCAGGCCGAAGCGGTTCTTCGCATCCCAGCACGGGTGATGGGTGGTATACATCCGGCGCTCGCCGCCCTGTCCCTTGGTCTTGCCGTTCTCGGTCTTGACGGCGAACGTTTTGTAGTTGGCAAACAGCACCATGTCCGCCCACTCCTTGACGAGCGGCGCGGTCTTGGCGGACAGCTTCATCTCCCAGCGGTCGTATGCGCCGAGCTCGTCCGGCTGCTCAAATTTCCGCATCTTGGCGTGCGCCGTCACGACTACGTTCACACCGCGCTCGACCAGCTCGTTCAGCGTATTCAGCAGGGCGCCGAACTCCTCCATCAGATAGGTGTAGCCCTTGCCGTAGCCGAACTCCTCGATGCTCTTTTTCTGCGCCTTGTCGCAGACGTAGCGGCTGCACAGCAGCTCCGCCCAGTCCATCGTGTCGATGATGAGCGTGCCGCACAGGCTCGGGTCGGCAATGCACTCCTTGACCAGACCGAGCAGCATGACCCAGCTGGTCGGCTTAGGCGTGCGAGCGACGTCCATGTGCTTGGTGCCGCCCTCAGTGTCGATGAACAGCGGATTCGGGAACTGTGCGGCAAACGTAGACTTGCCGATGCCCTCCGGACCGTACACGACAACCTTGAGCGCGGTCTTCTGTTTTCCGCGGATGATCTGCATTAAAATGCACCTGCTTTCCATGTACTCTGCGGCTCGTCAGGTAAAGGCTGTTCCTCGCCCTGCACATAGCCGTCCTCGATGATGATGGAGCACTCGTCGCCGGTCGAAACGCGCGTTGCGATGGCCTGTAAGCCCTCGCTCTCCAACCACGCGCCGAACTCACGCAGCGTGCCGAGGTCCATCTGCTCCAGCTTGTCCAGCAGGACGAAGCCGCACTGCGGTTTCAGGCAGCGCACAATGGCGGTCGCCACCCGCAGCTGCTCACTGCCGGACATATTATCCCATTTCTGGCCGTGATAGGTCAGTGCGCCGTCCGCAACACCGAGGCCCTCCATCGGCAGCTTGGCGCCGTCCAGCAGCGCGCGCTTGTCCTCGCGGAGCTGTTCAATGTCGGCGGTGAGCGTGTCGTACTGCTGCTGATAGGCGCGGGCATCTTCCTCGGCCTTTTCGCGGTTCAGGTTGTCGCGCACCTTGGCGTTGATGGTTTCGATGTCGGCAATGCTGCGCTCCAACTCCTCGGTGCTCTCGTCCACAAGCTGCTCGGCGGTCTTGCGTGCGGTGGCAAGGTCAGCCGTCTTGGCGGTGAGTTCGTCCTCGGCGGTTTGCAGCTGACGGTGCAGCTCATCCACACGCGCGGTCAGGGTGCTCACCTGCTGCTCGAGCAGGCTTGCCATCGCCCGCTTGCTCTGGTTCTCGCCGTTGCGGGCAAGGATTGCCTGCTGCTGACGAATGAGGTCACTTGCGGAGATGAGCTCGTCCGGTGCATCCGGCCAGTACGGCTGCTCTTTCGCGTACTTTGCTTTCTGGTCGGCAATGCGGCCAATGGCAAGGCGCTCGTTGTACTGCTCCTGCTCTTTGCGTTCCAGTGCGGCAAGCTGTTCGCCCACGCCAATGATGCGGAGCAGCGTGTCCGCCTTTTCGTGGTCACTCGCCTGCATAAAGCGCGGCAGATCGAGTGCAAGCTGCTCGATAAAGGCGTTCAGCAGCTGCTGTCCGGCCTTGCTGCCCGACGGGTCGATGACCTTGAGGTCGCTGTTCTTGCCGCGGCGCTCGACGATCAGGCCGTTGGACAGCGTGACCTTGATGTGCGGCGGAATCGTGCTGCCCTCACGGGTCGCCATAGAGGGACGGAAGCGGTCGCCGCCGAGCGCCCATGCGATCGTGTCCAGCAGCGAGGTCTTGCCCTGGTTGTTGTTCCCGCCGATGATGGTCAGGCCGGTTGCGCTCGGATGCAGCTGCACCGCACGCACGCGCTTGACGTTCTCCGCCTCGAGCGAGGTGATCTTGATGGGGTCGGTCATGTTACATCTCCTCCAGCAGGCTCTTGATGATGTCCTTCGGCGTGCCGCGGCGCAGCAGGTCGGCAATGTCGTCGCCGGTCAGCTTCGCGCCCTTGCGGACGAGTGCTGCATCGAGCGTTGCGTCCTCGCACGGCTCCGTGCTCCACGTCGGCGTGCCCTTGCTTGCGATTGCGCGGATCAGTTTAACACGGAACTCCTCGGCGGCGTTCTTGTCCTGCTCGCGCACGTTCGTGTAGATGGTCTTGATAGCGTAGCCGATCTGGCTGACTACCAGATCCATGTCGCCGCCCAGCGCAATCTCCGTGCGGTTGTTGTCGCCGTTTTCCGTACAGATAATCTTTACCATTGAAATTCTCCTAACTTCATGCTATTATGTGGTTGAATACATTTCTTTGCCGCTGATCGGGATTGCCGTCCTGACAGCGGCGTTTTTCATGCGCATACTTCGTCGTAGGCGATAACAGCCGCGATCTCGCAGACCGACACATCGGCGTCGGGGTGCTGCTCGATGATGTACGACAGCTTGCGGATTTCCTGCTCGATGACCGACAAAGCCTTGCGCCAGCAGACAGCCATCTTGTTGAAGTCGTCCACCCGACCGACCACAGCGTCAAACGCCGTGAAGATCATGCGGTCAACATCGACCGGCTCTTTTGCTGGTTCCGGCTCGGCCTCGACGGACGGCTCGGTTTCAGCTTCCTGCTCTGGCTCTGCTTCGACCTCGGGTACCGGTTCGGTACTCGGCTCCGGCGTCTTGCTGCCGGTCCGCTGCCGTGCTGCCATGGCGGCCAGCTTGGTGATGACCTTATCGCTCGACACGCCCAGCGCCTCCGCGATCTCGTTCGCAGACTTGCCCTCGTCGCGCAGCGTTGCCAGCTGCTCGAGCTGTTCATCTGTCCAGCGGAAGTACGGACGCCTGCTCGGCTTGATGCCGCGGCCGTGCTTTGCGGTGTCCTCTACGCCGAACTCGGATGCGACCGAGGCGAGGGTTTCTGCGAAATTGTTGTTTTGCATTGGATTTCCTTCTTTCTAAATTTTGTTGTTCTTGAACCCTGCGGATTGCGTCACCCAGAGATAAAAGGTCAATGTCGGAATGTAAAATGCGCGGTTGTGCGCATTTTTCTTGAGCCAGCCCAGTCCGAACGGACAGGAACCATGCTCCAGACACGCCCGCAGGCTTTCGCCCGCCATGCCGAGGAACGCTGCGCACTCCTCAATCGGGATTTTGCTGGGGTACTTCTCGCAAAGCTGCTCCAGCTCGTCCAGCTTTGTGATGATGGTGGTGGGTACTGCCATAGATGTTCACCTCGCTTTCTTGATCTTCGTTGCCCCTCCTCGGCCAGTGTGATATACTGAGGCCGAAAGGATGATTAAAATGTTTAATACACCCGAACAAATGTGGAACCTATTGAATATCGTCGCAACGCTGTTAACTACACTCATTGGCGCCTGGTTCACCATGCAAGTATTTTATGGAGGTAAGAAAGCCGATGCAGCTAATATGCAACTTGAAAAAGTCTATGGCCCTCTGTTTACGCTTGTCGAGCCATACCTTTTTCATAAAATGGATCGTAAGCAGTGCGCAGCGCTTGTCGATCAGATCGAGCAAATTGTTCTCAACGGCGGCTATCTCGCAGATCCTATGCTAAAAGATCTTATACGGAATTTTCGTACAGCGAAGGACTGCACTCCCAAACAATATAATGAATATCAGCACAAGTGGCTCTATGTTTTCACAGAAACTCCCGACCACTACTTAGAATACTGGTTTCGGATTTGCAATCATATTGATCGCACGTATGATAAACTATGTCTAATCTGCTCGTATCCGCTGCGCAACCGAAGCTATCGACTTGATCGTAAGCAGTACGTTAACTCATTTCGGCTGGCTTTTGCTTGGGTTATTTTCTTATTGCCGGTTTTGATTTGGTTTGCCATTATACTGATAGTCCTAATAATGTCTGCATTACATGCATCATGATCGTGTATACCAGTAGATCAAACGCTAACGCTGCCAGTCGCATTTTCCACAATTCATATCGCATTGAATAAAGGACAAGCCCTACTGACGCTATTGCTCCAGCAATCCACATTGTGTCTTGGGTTGTCAACTCGCACCTCCCTCTGTCCTGTTTATCGGACATATGTTGCGCTATGCTGACTGCGATTTGATACCCAGCACTTTCTCTTGCTGCCGCCGCAAGGCATTCATGCAGCAACCGCAGCACCGAGTAGCGAATATTATCCGTGGATGAAATGCGCAGTATTTGTTTTTGTTCTGGCATTTACCTATTCTCCTCCGGCTCGCTGCTCGCCTTCAGTACACGGTCAAGGTTCTTTTCCAGCTCCTGCACGCTCTTTGTAAGGATAGCGTCCATCAGCTCATCCGGATACTTCGCAACGGCGCAGGAGTTAATGCTGACCTTGTCGCCTGCGAACGTAAGGCTGACTGTCGGTCTTGCTCCGCCTGTCTGGTGAAATGTTACCGACTGAACCATGCCCGAAATATCCACGCCGTTCAGCAGGATCTTCGTTGCACAGCCTTTGCCGGTGCTTTTGATCTTGATGTCTGCGTCCATGGGAATTACCTCACTTTTGTTCGTGTTTCTGAACTTTCTCAGTAAAAAAATATTCGGGGATTTCCCCTCGAGAAAAGCCTAATACGTCAGCCGATCGAAACATTTCCTGCTGTGAAAACTCGAGCTGATTGTTTAATCGTTGACTTACAGACACTCTTCCTAAGCCGATTGCGTCTGCAAAGGCATCCTGCGTTCCGAAAACTTCTTTAATTCGCCCTCGCAGGCGAGCATAATCGAAAACTGGGTCCTTCATTGTATTCACCTCCTGTTCGCGTTTCTGAACTCATTGTAGCATGTTCCTCTGCCAGCTGTCAATACTGTTTGTTCTCTTTTCTGAATTTATTTTTGTCTGCGTCGTTTTCTTGTTGCGTTTTCTGAACATTCATGATATATTTATACCAAGGAGTTAGGAGGGAGCTAAATGGATACTATTGCAAGCAGACTTCGAGCGGCGCTTGAAATGCGAGGCATGAAGCAAGCTGAACTGGTTGAGCTAACAGGTATCGGTAAATCATCTATCAGCACTTATCTACGAGGGTCATATATTCCCAAGCAAAAGAACATCTATAAGATGGCTAAAGCATTAAACGTCAATGAAGCCTGGCTTATGGGTGAGGATGTAGATCCGACTCGGCAGAATGCCTACTCGGAACCATCTGACAGCTCGCTCGTCACGATCCACTACGCCGGACCTGTCGCAGCGCACTTTGACGCAACACCCGATGACGCCTACGAGCAGCGTACCATCCCTGCCCAGTGGATTGGGCGGCGCAGACCTGAAGATTTCTTTCTGGCCACGGTCAGCGGCGACAGTATGTATCCGCAGTTCCAGGACGGCGATGAAATCCTGTGCCTGCGATGCAGCGACATGGGCATTTCCGGCCGGATCGGCATTATGCTGCTGGGCGGGGATGAGGCCACTGTCAAGCGTATCGAATATAAGCCAGGCGAGGATTGGATTGATCTCATTCCCATCAACCCAGAATTCAAGCCGAGGCGTATCGAAGGTGTAGACCTGGAACAGTGCCGTGTTGTCGGCCGTGTTATCAAAGTCATTCGCACGGTCGATCTGATTTGATACGCAGATACAGGAGTTACAACGATGCAAAAACTGAAAACACCTCGCGCAGCTGAGCCAAACAAGCCCGGCTGCTTGAAATATGGTGCAACGGTATTCTGTTCCTTAGGTGCTTCTATCTATCTCATCATTGCTTTGACGGGATATGGTTTGACCGATACAAGCGTCCGCCCTCTTCTTTTTGTCCTGTCCGGAATTATGATAGCCGTTATCATAATCATATGGCGTCCACGGTCAAAGAAAGCAGCCGAACATCAGATTTTATACGAAGCACCGCCATCTGACGAAATATCCGAAGATTTGTTTCCACTCAAAGCACTTGAAGATGACTGTGCCGAACCACCCGTCTCATACATTTCCAACGGCCGAACGACCTGGCGTGCAGACGGAAAAGAGCTTACCGATGATGATGTTGCGTATCTGCGCCAATCCAGTTGGGAAAAAGCACGCCAATACTATGAAAACAGTCCTAACCCGAAATTCCATCGCAGCTCTGATGAACGCATGGCTAAGAGCAAATTTCATACCGCCAACGCGGAATACATCGACAAGCTAGAGCAGGACATATGGCTGCCGAATTTGTACGATTTCAACAGTGTAGATGAAGCTATTGCCCATGCCCAAAAGGCTTTGATCTCCGCACAAGAGCTTGCAGAGTATTGCTCAAAAACCTCCATTGGGCAACAATACTTTGAAGATATGTGGCTGCATGCCCACAATAGCCAAAATCCTGATTTCAGCTTTATCGACAAGATCAAAGAGCGCTACAAAGATCTAACTCTGAACTACGAGGAACGCAAACACGACTTCGCTGTTCATCAAAAGCGACAGGCATTCTTGCAGATCGCTGACGACGAGGTGCTGAAGGTTATTCAGGACAATCCTGCTATCCTGCAGAAGGATCTGCACAAGCAGTTCGATCCCGACCTAAAGCCGACGATCGGTACTGCTGTCAGTCATTTAGTTAAGGCAGATAAGATCACTCGCATAAAGCACGGCAATACCTACGAGCTGTATCCAAAGTAAAGAGCTTATCACATCATCTATTGTTAAACTGGTCGATTTCGACTCGATTAAAACAAAAAAAATCCCGCCCCGGTGCTACCAACACCAGAGCGGGACATGAGGTACTGACAAATCGCGAAACCTATCAGTACCTCTATTTTATCACACCTTCACGCGATAAGAAAGGGGTTTTATTGTTATGCCAAGAAAAAAGCCAACACGCAAGGACAAACGGTTCGAGTACAAGATCACCGTCGGCCGCAATATCCACGGCAAGCCGCTGCGCAAATCCTTTTACAGCACCGTGAGTCTGTCCGATGCGAAGAAGAAAGCCGAGGAGTACCGCGTAGCCTCCGAGGTGTCGGCGCGTACCGGAGAGGCCTTTGTGCCCTCCACCGGCCGCTTTGCTCCCTGGGCACGAAAGTGGCTGCTGTCCTATAAGCAGCCGTTTGTCGAAGAAGATACATACAAGCTGACCTACGTCAGCCTTGTCGAAGGGCACCTGATCCCCTACTTCGGCAATGCCCTCCTCTCTGATATTCGTCCGGTAGACATACAGGCGTATTTCGCCACTAAGACAGCGTGCTCGGAAAGCCGGTTAAAGAAAATGCGGTCAATCCTCAATGCAATCTTTGAATGTGCGATTGAGAACGACCTCTGCTATAAGAACCCTGCCAAGCACTGCACCTACCGCAGCACCGCTCAGAAGCATATCAAGCACGTTCTCAGCGATGAGCAGATGGAAACGGTCAAAGCCTATACCGCAGATCGTATGCCCGAGGTCGTGCTCCTGCTGGAAACCGGCCTGCGCCGTGGTGAACTGGTTGGCCTTATGTGGTCGGATATTGATTTGAACGAAAAGACCCTCCGCGTGCAGCGCTCTATGATCGTGCGGAACGGGACGGTCGTTGCCAATCCGCCAAAGTGGAAAAGCTACCGTACCCTGCCGTTGAGCGAGGAGGCTGTCCAGCTGATCCGCTCGCTGCCGAAGGAATCTCTGTATCTGTTTCCGAACGAGGATGGCAAGCCCTATTGCCCGAACACATGGTCGCAGAAGCTCAAACGCCTTATGCGAAAGCTGCACAATGAGCATAACGAAGTGCCGGTTGTGACAGCACACGAACTGCGGCACACCTATGGTACTTATCTCCGGCGGCATGGTGCAGACATCTACACCATCCAAAAATTACTTGGTCATAAGGACATCAACGTCACCGCTGAAATCTACGTTCACAATGAAATCGACACGCTGCGCAACGTGCTGACTTCGATCAATCCGACAGGCGAAAATCAAGCCAAAACCGCCGAATCTTCCTGACGACAAATTGACGACACCAAGGTGTAACGGATTGAAAGAAATCGCAGATTTCCCATCCTCACCACTCCGAACTATTTTCTGCATTTCATCTCAAATATTACGAAAAACACAGATAAATCATCACTTTTGCATATCTGAACTATGCACTACGGTTGACAGATTTGAAAACAAATATATAAGCTTCAGGTGCTAGTGTTCGCAAGGACGTGGGGGTTCAAGTCCCCCCATCCGCACCAAGTGAAAGAGCTGAAATCTTTTGATTTCAGCTCTTTTCTATACTTTTTATGGTATTTAGTTTTATGATGTAATTTGTGAAAAACTGCTGTCTACCACAAGTGTCTACCAAAATCGCGGCACTTCATTTTCGGGCTGATTTTAGTGCAGGTTCAGCACCTTTTTTAACGAGTTTTAGGATGACAGGATATCGTTTCAGGACATATGCTACCGATCAGCAGCAAAAGCACAATTTCCGCATCACCAAAAGAGCTGAAACCCAAAGATTTCAGCTCTTTCCCACATTTTCAATTACGCCCTGCCTCCTCTACCTTCATGCGCGAATACCCAATCGGCATATTCAACGGTACGCTTGCACGAATCGAGTAATATACACCATTTGCGGTCTGCAGCAGCACACGATCGTCCTTAGAGAGATTCGGCAGCCAGCCTGCGTCCTGCTGCGCTGTCTCGTTATAAATACCGAGATTATATTTGCTGCCGGGTATCGTCACCGCAAACGCACTGACCGTCTCACCGTTTCCCAGAAAACTGTAAAACGGCTTGTACTTCACATCTTGCGTCAAATACACATTCCGGTAATAGCCGCTGATCGAATGCGAACCGACATCAGCCACCTCAGCCAGTGCCGTACTCGATACCGAAGCCGCTTGCTTCGGCACTGTCCACCCGGGATACAGCGCCGAGAACTCCGGTACCAGCTCTACTGTGCCGTCGCTGTGCTGAATGGCTGCCGCACCATTCACCGTCCACGCCTGACTGCCGTAAATGGCCTTCTCGCGTGCGGCTTCTGTGCCGGTATTCGCCGCACCGGCGCTCATCATTAGCGCAGAGACCGCCATGCAGCTTGCCAGCGCGGCGCTCAGTATTTTTCGAAATCTGTTCATCATTTAACCCTCCCTGTTTGCTCTCTAATTACTATCCACACCTTACCGGTTTTCATTTCAACATACCATCGCACTCACCTCAAAAAAGCAGTTATCTCAGCAGATAACCCATGCACATTGCATTTGTCATGGTCTATCTGTAAGATAACTGCTTTTCACCGAAATTGCAACCGGCTATTCCTGCTTAGTCGTTATTCGTTCCTGCTTTGCACGTTAAGGAGCAAAATATCGCAGATGAACCGGTCGTTCTGCTCGTAAAACCGAATCAGTCCCTGATTACGTTCCACCGCCTGCCGCATATTCTGAATGCCGAAGCCGTGGCGATACCGGATATTTTTCGTGGTACGCAGTGCCGGATTGTCCGGCAGCACCGGATGTGCGATATCATTGGCAATTACAATCGAGCTGTATGCTCCCTGCGGCTGAATATGAATATCCACCACCTTGCGCTGACTGTCTTTTGCGGCACGAATCGCATTGTCCAGCGCATTGCCGAGGATGATGGTAATATCCTCCGGCGAAATACCCGCCAGCGGTGTCGTGATAATGGCGCTCAGCCGAATACCTGCCCGTTCCGCGGCTGCGCTTTTGCTGTTGATAATCGCATCAAGCACCTTGTTGCCCGAAAACATGATCAGCTTGTTGACGGTATTCTGCTGCTGCAGAAGCTGCCCTGTGTACTGCTCGATGCCCGTAAGATCCCGTTCTTCCGCCATGGATAAAATGCAGAGCAGGTGATTTTTGAGGTCATGCCGCAGCGCACGAACCGTGTCATACATGTTCTCAATGTCCTTGGCGTTTTCCTGCAGACATTCGTTCTGCAGCGCGAGCAGCGCCATTTCGGTTTGGATTTTGCTGACCTGCCCCAATCGAACAAACAGGAAATAAATCAGGATATTCAACGCCAATACGATGCACACCGCATAAAATACAATATTTTGAATATGCGGTTCCTGTATCGCCGCATACATCATCAGCGTAATCGTGATAATGGATAACGTTGGAATCGCTGCCAACGGGATAAAATCCAGCCATTTGATTCGACCGTTTTCCTTCACCCGCAGGATAATCCGCGTGATTACAAAAAACAGCAGTTTGGTTATCAAAATCGAAATAATGCGAACCGAATTAAACCGACTGAGCAACAAGGCAACATTATTTCCGGACAATTTTGCGACAAGCAGTGCCGTAAAAGTTGCAATAATAGCCACAAGGCCCATCGTAAATGCAGAAACAAATATCTTCTGCAGGATTGGTCCGCGCAGCAAAATGCAGCAAAACGCAATGTTGATCAGTATCTGTATCGAGCTTGCATAGCCTTCATACAGCTGCCCCCAGGAGAAAAAGGCTACACTGCCGAAGGACAGCACACCAAAGAGTGCCGTCCATATATATTTCGCCGGGCAGGCCATGCGGTATCCGAAATACTGCACTAAGAAGCTCAAAATAAGGGTTACCTCTACGGCGTTAATTGCCATTTCAAACCAGAAATTCATGGGCGCAGACTCCTCATATACGCCATGAAGGCGTTCTGTGTTTCCTCTGCTTTGGCGCGGCTGACCGGCAGGACCGTTCCGTCCGTCAAAGTGACGCTCGTCCGGCTGCAGATTTGAACAAACCGGCAGTTCAGCAGATAGCCAACGTGGCAGCGCACGAAAAAGTATTTGCTGAGTGCCGTTTCGATATCGCTCATACGTGCCTTGAACCGCAGAGACCTCTCGTTGTAATGCACAACGATATAATGTCCCTGACTCTCAAAATACGCAATCTCCGTGATCGGAATGCGGGTGCTGCTGCCGTTCATCGTAACCGTGTAGTGAATCTGACGACTGTTGAGAAGCTGCATCATTTTCTCGGTTATCCGCGGCAGTTCCTCCAGATGCGTTTTACGGAGAAACCAGAACGGCTGAAACGCAAATGATTGATACACCAGATTTTCCATGCCGGACAGAAAAATGATAAGCGGCTTCGACGGCATGGCTGACAGTTCTTCCGCGACCGAAAAGCCGTCTTTTTCGGGCATATCAATATCTAAAAACAGCACATCCGTCGGCCTGCGTGTAATCTCGCGCAAGACTTCCACGCCCGTGTGCGCGGACACGATCTCCGGTGTGATTCCGTATTTTTTGAAAACGGTCAGCAGACGTTTTGCAAAGGTCTGCGTGAATACGGTATCGTCATCGCACAGTATAATACGCATGAGTGCTCCTCCCTGTTGTGTTCTGAACTAACTATACCATAAAGCAGCACGGCATACAATATTTCACAAAGCGGTCTGTCTCCTGCTGCCCCGCTTCTATTATACCGCAGATTGATGGACATTCGGCTGCAGAGCAGGAACGCAAAGTGACCAATCAGGAACGCGCTATTGATTTTGCTCTCGAAAACAGGTATCGTGCGTAACATAACCCGATAGAAATCAGGTGAACGATCTATGACGACACAGGACAAGGAGCTGTTTTCCCAATTATACGACCGGAATTACAAGCGGCTGCTGTATGCCGCCATCCGCATTGCACACAACCCGTTTACAGCAGAGGAGCTGACGAACGAGGCGTTTACCATCCTGCTGACGCATTTTGACCAGGTGCGCCAGCACCCGAATCTGCCCGGTTGGCTGCACACCGTGCTGACCAATCTCGCGCTTGATGAGTACAAACGGCGGAGCCGGTATGTGCAGGTGCCGCTGGACAGCGTTCAGGATCTTGGCTGTGAACCGATTTTCCTTTCCATGCTCGACCTGCTGCCGAACGAATTATCCCGCACGGATAAGGAGATTCTGTATCTGCGGTATCAGCTGAATCTGAACTGTGTGGACATTGCCGAATATCTGCATATCAGTCACGAGGCCAGCCGTGCGCGCTTAAGCCGCGCCAGACAGCATTACGCTCACCTGCTTGCGAAGGAAAGGTTGATGTGAACTCCCATCTTGCCGAATAGTTATGCTGTGTGTATAATACGGGCAGCAGAACTGCACTATAAAGGAAAAGTCAGCCATTTTCGGCTGACTTTTCCTTTACATATTATCCTTCTTGCGCTTCTGCTCCTATTTCCGCGAGGATTTGACAAGCCGCTCCAGCGTTTCCACCATCTCCGAGCCTTCCAGCGGCTTTGCAATATGCATATCCATGCCCGCAGCAAAGGCAAGCTGACGATCCTCTGCGAAGGCGTTTGCTGTCATGGCGATGATTGGAATGGTTCTCGCATCCGAACGCTTCATTGCGCGAATACGCCGCGTCGCTTCCAGACCGTCCATCACCGGCATCATCACATCCATTAAAATCGCATCAATTTCTCCGGGCTTGGAATCGGCAAAAATGCGTACCGCCTCCTCACCATTCACTGCCTTGATGATGGAGGCTTCTTCCACATTGAGTACAAACTCAGCAATCTCCATATTCATCCTGTTATCTTCCGCAACCAGCACATGCAGTCCGGCAATAGAACTGGTCTGCAGCAGACGTTTCGGCTTGTTTTGCTTCTCTGGTGCATGGCAGATGCGGAACGACAGCGACAGCGTAAACGTCGTGCCTACGCCCTGCCTGCTGACAAAGGACAGCGTGCCGCCCATTTTCTCCGCCAGACTTTTCGCAATCGGCATACCCAGACCGGTACCGCCATATTCCGATCGAGCAAAATTCCGTTCCTGTGCAAATGGCTCAAATACGTGCTTCTGAAACTCCTCGCTCATGCCGATACCGGTATCCGCACAGGTGAATTCAATCTGTGCAGTCTCCGGATCCGCACTCGGCTTTTCGCAGCATCCCAGCCTGATTTCGCCGCCCACGCGGTTGTACTTGACCGCATTGCTGATGATATTCATCAGCAGCCGCCGCAGGTGCAGCGGACTGCCGAGCAGGCAGCGGTGCTCAACCGGATAGCCATCCGTTATTATCGTAATGCCCCGCTCCCGTGCCTGCTTATCCACCACCATGCCAACACTGTCTAGCAGTTCCTTGAGGTCAAACTCGCGTTCCTCCAGCATGATCTCGCCGGATTCGAGTTTACCCATGTCCAGCACCTCGTTTACCAGCTCGAGCAGCAGACCGGAGGCATCCCAGATTTTCTTCCGGCACTCGGTCTGCTTGTCCGGATCGTCCTTATAGTAATTCGCAATCTCAATCATACCGCGAATGCCGTTGATCGGCGTGCGGATATCGTGGCTCATGCGCTGCAGGAACTCGGTCTTAGCGCGGTTGGCCTGCTCGGCCTTTTCAGCGGATTCCATCAGCTGCTCGCGGAATTCCCGCTCGCGCCGATCCTGCTCGGCCAGATATTCCCGCGCGGAACGTCTGCGGAACATCTGAATCGCGGTCAGCATGATCAGATAAATGATCAGCGCCGCCATCATATTTTTGACCATATCAGTCGCTACCATGCGGTCGGATACATAGGCGTAGATATAGTAGTCGCGGCTGCGGTCCAGACCGCCGAAATAGGTGCCGCCATCGCACTTGAAATGCCCGACCTCGGCGGACGAAAGATTCGACTTGATCTGCTGCAGAATACGGCTGTCCTCCACCTTGGTATCAGCCAGCGCTTCATCGTTGGACGCGATAATGCGGTCGCCGTTTGCCACCACAATCACACCGTCGTCCCTGGTATTATAGCCCGCAAGCGAGCCCTGTATGGTCAGCGTATAATTGCGTGCATACTCCGCAGTGGTGTGATAGTATGCAACGATCACACCGGGCACATCTGTACGGCCGTACGCCGAAATATCCACATAGGAGCCGTCCGGCAGGTCAATCCGCGAAGCATAGGTCTTCTGCGGATACCTGACCACATCGAGCACTGTATCCCGCTCTATATACTCCTGCAGTGTCAGAAAATTCAGCAGATCACCGTTATACTCGCACTGCACGCTTCCACCTGTGTCCAGCAGAATAATGCCGGTCAACCGCTGTTCCTGCGCATAGAACCGAAGCCGTTCTTCATCTACAGCCGAGCCTTCATAGCCGATATTGCGGTTTACCTGCTGTGCGTTGTCCATGATACGCATCAGGCTTTTGGTAACAGCTGCAGCATTGTAGCGTGTATAGGTTGTGCACTGCTCCTTCACATAATCTATCGTATTGCCGAGCTTTTCCCGTGTCTGCGCGCTCTCCGCACGCGCCGTGTTAAAGCCGACCACGATGACCAGCACGGCGCCGATTGCAGCCGCAATCCGTTCGTACCGACGCGTGGCTTTGTTCTTTTTAATCTGCAGCACAGTCCACCTCCAAATATTTGTCCGGATCGGACAGATATCTGCCTATGATTGTTCGAGTCGTACCGTCTGCACGCATTTCCTCGAAAACCCGGGAAAGCTGTTCGCTCAGTCCGCGCGTATCGTTTTTTGCAAATGCCACACCGATTCCTGTCGTGAGAATGCTTTCGTCCAGAATACGGTAATCCGCATCATAATCTTTCATGTACTGCCGAATAGCGGTTTCGTGCGCTGCGATCGCATCCACATAGCCCTTGCCGAGAGAGGTGTAAAGCAGTTCGCGATCCTCCAGACTGTATACTTCACGCACAAGCGGAATGCGGCTGTCCGTTCGCTCGAGGAAAATACTTTCCGGCTTGGTGGTGGACTGCACGGCAATGGTCCTGCCCTCCAGATCGCTCAGCCGGTAAATATCGCTGCTTCGGTTGACCGCAACCACCTGGCGGCTGATCATATACGGTTCGGTCCAGTTGTATTCGTTCTCGCGCCCATCAATGGAAAAACATCCCCAGATACAGTCAATATCACCATGTTCAACCAGTTTCTTCTTTTCTTCCCAGTCAATGCCGACGAAGGATACTGCATACCCCAGCCGTCCGAAGGATTCCTTAGCCAGATCCACATCTATGCCCGCCGGATTGCCGTTTTCATCGGTATAATTAAACGGCGGATAGTTGTCACTGCCCACCTTGATCGTTATCGGTGTTTCCGTCTGGTGCTCCTGCATATCCTCGACAGCCGTACATCCGCACAACAGCACACCTGCCAGCGCTGCCGCAAATACACCGAAAATTCGTCTTTTGAATCTCATGGCTTCCCCTGCTTTACTTTTTTATCCTTATTATACCATTTTAGATCTGTGAATGCCAGAGAGAATGTGACATTTTATCCCAGTATTTTTCGACAACTTTTTCACTTTATGTCGATTTTTTCGTACCCAAATCTGCCAGCAGCACCTTCATCTGCCCGCCGCAAACCATACCTTCCTGCGCAGCAATGTCGTTGCTCATGTCGATGGTGACGCACTTGTGCTCGCCGGTCCCAATCAAGTAGTACGCCTGCCGCATAACGGCGCTCTCACTGCAGCCGCCGCCGATGGTGCCTGCGGTAGCCGTGTTGGCATTGACCACCATGTACGAGCCGGATTTTACCGGCGTGGAACCGCTGGTCTCGTACACGAGCATGAGCGTTTTGGGAATATCACCGCGTGCAGCGGTTTCCAGCAGCGGCAGGTCGATGTCCTCTGCGGTGAGAATGCTGCTCTTGGAACGGCGATCGGTTGTGCGGCGGCGTTCCGCGATCAGCTCTGCCACGATAGAAATCGCAATCTCCTTGACGGTCAGCGCACCAATGTCCAGACCGATGGGCGTATGAATGCGGTCGAGATCTGCCCGAGAGAAGCCTTCTTCCTCAAGCATGTTCAGCAGACCGACCGTGCGTCTTTTCGACCCGATCATGCCGAGATAGCGCGGCATGGTGCCGTGCAGAAGCTCCCGCAGGCAGTCCGCGTCATAACGATGCCCGCGTGTGATAACGGCAACGTAATCGCTCTCTCGGATGCCGATTTTCTCGATTGCCGCCGGAAACAGATCACATACAATCTGCTTTGCTTCCGGAAAGCGCGGATGGTTGGCAAAGGACGGCCGGTCGTCCGCCACGACCAGTTCAAAACCGAGATCGGCCGCATAGCGGCAAAGCGGCTGCGCGATCGTGCCGCCGCCGAGCAGAATCAGGCGTTCCTGCGGCATGAAATTGCGCGTATACTGTACGCCGTCCGCGTCGATGGTCAGCGCCGCCGGAAGTCCCTTGCGCGCATTTTCTGCGGCAGCCTGCAGCTGTTCCAGCAAAGTCATCGTGCCGTCGCTCCTTCCGCGTGATAATCTCCGCTTTTGCCGCCGGTCTTGTGCAGCAGCAGCGTCTCATCAATACGCATACCGCGGTCCACCGCCTTGCACATATCGTAGACGGTCAGCGCGGCAACAGAGGCCGCCGTGAGTGCTTCCATCTCAATGCCGGTCTTGTGCGAGCAGCGCAGCGTGCTGACAACGCGCACCTGCGTCTCCGAGACAGCCTCAATGGCGATGTCCACGCTCTCGATCGGGATTGGATGACACATCGGGATCAGCTCTGCCGTCCGCTTGGCCGCCATAATGCCCGCGATACGCGCGCACGCGAACACATCGCCCTTGGGCGCTGTGCCGTCGAGGATCATGCGCAGCGTCTCCGGCTGCATGGTCAGCACGGACTGCGCCACAGCTTCGCGCTGCGTGACCGGCTTTGCGCCGATGTTGACCATGTGCGCTGCACCGTTTTCATCCAAATGGGTCAGTTTCATGTTGTTCCTCCCGAAAATTCATTCTTTTCTGCAAACACAAAAAACACCGCTCAAAACGACGTTTAAGCGGTGTTTCATCTGGTCCGAGTGACAGGATTCGAACCTGCGGCATCCTGCTCCCAAAGCAGGCGCGCTACCAACTGCGCTACACCCGGATAGTATTGTGAGCGCCCCGTATTCCGAGGAACCGAGGCGCTTGATGGTGCCGGTGACCGGACTCGAACCGGTACGCTGTCGCCAGCGGTGGATTTTGAGTCCACTACGTCTACCAATTCCATCACACCGGCATAACATGGTTATTATATCGTAAATCGCACCGGTTGGCAAGAGGAATTTTTCGAAAAGGGTATTTTTCTTTCACTGCCGCAAAAGATAAAAGCCATTCCCGCAGGAATGGCTTTCGTCTGTTAAAACAAATGTGCAACGCCAATTACACCCTGAGAACCGAGCAGCATAATGAAGCCTGCAACAATTACGCCGCACAGAATCGAAGTCAGCGCCTTGGTTTTCGGCATTTTGAGCAGCGTTGCGATCAACGCACCTGACCATGCTCCGGTGCCCGGCAGCGGGATCGCCACAAAAAGGAACAGACCCAGCCGTTCATATCTGGTGACCTGACCGGTCTTTCCGAGCAGCTTTTCGCGGTACTTGGTGGCAAAGCCGGAAAGCGGGCCGAGCGAGCACACCCAGTCCAGCAGCTTTTCTCCGAAGAACAGTAAAAACGGGATCGGGATCATATTGCCGATCACAGCCAGCGGAATCAGCTCGATCGCCGGCACGCCTGCGACCGCGCCCAGCGGGACCGCACCGCGCAATTCTACCAGCGGAACCATGGAGATGAGCACAACCGCCAGTTCACGGCCTGCGCCCATCAGCCAGTTGAATAACGATGAAAACACGATTTTTTCCTCCTGACAAGTGTTCTATGGTAAACAGCGAATATTCACACAGATATACTTGTTAATGATACCCTATTCCGCATACAAACGCAAGCGCTGCAATCGTAAAATCTGTGTAAAATAATTTGACGCACCCCTCGCGAGCGGTTATACTGAATATATAAAGGAGGGGATCTCCATGCCGCGAGGACAAAAAGACGCTGCCTTTTATGACAGCGCGGCTCTGCTTGTGCTTTCTCTGCTTGAGGAGGCGGACAAGACCGGTTTTCAACTGCTGCATGAGGTGGAATGCCGCTCAGACTGCGCATTTGCCCTCCGCGAAAGCCGCCTGTATCCCCTGCTGCACGGACTTGAGGCACGCGGCGATGTCCGCTCCTGTGAACGGCAGACCGAGGACGGCACGCACCGGTTTTACCGACTGACCTGTCAGGGCGTGAAAACGCTCACCTGCTGCCGGGAACAGTGGAAAACCTGCCGTAAGCCAATCGGAGGTGGCGCCTGTGTCACCAAATAAGCTGATTGTGCCGTACCTGCACCGCGTGTGCCGGCATCTCCTGTGGCCGCCTTACCGTGCCCGCGTTCGGCGGGAGCTGACCGACCATATTCTCAGCCGCGCGGAGGAGCTGCGCTGCCGCGGCAGTCTCACGCAGGAGCAGGCTGTGCGTCAGGTGCTGCGCGCACTCGGTGACCCGGATGTACTGGGAAAGGCTCTGCGGCAGGCACGTCTGCCGCTTGCGCGGGTAGTGTACAATGTGATTTTCGCCACTGTGTGGATCGCGATTCTGCTCTGTGCGTTATATCTGACAATTCACCTGCTGTAAGCAGCACAAAAGCGTTCTGTATGAGATCTACAGAACGCTTTCTTTAGGCAATACCGCATAGCGGTGTTGCCTGAGGCTGTCGAAAAACTAACGTTTTCCGAGCATCCTCTCGCTCGAAACCACGCTTTCGAGCGAATACCGAAGAAAAACCGCGCCCTGCGGGCACATTTTTTCTTCCCTTGTATAAATTCCGAGATACATGCTCCCGGAATTTATGAATTTGCTCCGCAAATTCTATTTTATGCGTGCTGCCGCACGAAGCGTAAAAATTAAAATAATATTTTTTTGACAGACTGAGGCAATACCGCATAGCGGTGTTGCCTTTATTTTCTTGCGCTGTACAGCAGCCACAGCTTGCCGAAAGTCTGCACCAGGCACGCCACAAGGATGACGCCGAACGCCATCGCGCCCGCCTCCTCGATGAACAGCGTACCGTATCGAGCAAAACCTGCCGTGTCGCCCTGCACGAGCGCAAGCGTCGTGTAATACAGGTCGCCGCCCGGAATCAGCGGCACCAGCATAGGCACGAGCAGCGTGATGACAGGCGCTTTGAGCAACCGCGCGAGCACCTCGGCCAGTGCGGCCGTTGCCAGCGTAGAGACAAAAAACGCGGTCACGCGGTTATCATACCACTGCATCGCCAGCAGATACACACCCCAGTTTACCGCAGCACCCAGCATGATCGTGATCAGGCGGCTGCCGGAAATATGAAACAGCAGTCCGAAGCCGAGCGCACCGATCATCGCCATGACAATCTGCAGGAGGATTTCACCTGTCATACGGCACCGCCCCCAGTCTGCATGAGCACGAGCGCGCAGCCTGCCGCGATGGCAAGCGCTCTCAAAACCGCTTCAAACGCGCTGAGCAGTCCGGTGATGGTGTCACCCACGAAAATATCGCGCATGGAGTTGACGAACGGAATGCCCGGAATCAGCAGCATGATGTTGCCGATAATGATATAGTCCAGATTCTGTCCCATGCCGGTTTTTACCGTGAGAGCCGCTGCCGCGCACATCGCCGCCGAGCTGACCATGGTCAGCACGAGCGGCTGCAGCGAAATCCGATCGCCGAGCACGCCGATGACATACAGCAGCACGCTGCACAGCATGGCGGCTATGCCGTCTCTCCAGGTGCCGCCGAAGAACACAGCGAACGAGCCTGACGTGATCAGATACGCCAGCGGCAGCCGGCAGCGCAGCTTATCCGGTGCGGTGCGTATCGCCTCCAGCCGTGCGTGCAATTCCTCCGGCGGAACAGGATTCACACATACCTCGCGCGACAGCTCGTTGACCGCCTCAATGCAGCGCATATCGGTTCCGCGCCGCAGAATGCGGCGCGTCTGCGTGATCACCTGATCGTCCGCCGTTCGTACCGTTACTGCCATGCTGGCCGTGATGGTCAGCACATCCGCTCGTACAAAACCGTAGGCGCGTGCCAGACGGCGCATGGTGTCCTCTACGCGGGCTGCCTCAGCACCTGAGGTCAGCAGCAGCTCTCCCGCATCCAGCACAGCGGAAAGTGTCTGCTCCGGTCGGTCCATTCAACCACGCTCCTCTCATTATAGCAGCGGCGCGAACAGACGCAGCACGCTTGCCATGATCGACCGAATCCACGGCACACGGCGCAGCCATTCGTCATCAATCCGGCGGCTGACATTGATGGTCTCCATAATGTCCTGCTTAACGGCGGCAACGACCGAGCTGTTGTAGAAGCAGGTCGCGCACTCGAAGTGCAGGAAGAATGAGCGGAAATCCATGTTGATTGTACCGACCACCGCCGTATCATCATCGGACACGATGGTTTTCGCGTGCAGGAAGCCCGGTCGGTACTCATAAATCTTGACACCCGCTCGGTGCAGCTGCTGATAGTACGAGCGTGTGATCATGTACACCAGCTTTTTATCCGGGATGCCCGGCGTCAGGATGCGCACGTCCACGCCGGATTGTGCCGCAATGGTCAGCGCCGTAATCATCTCGTTGTCCAGCACAAGGTACGGCGTGGTGATATAAACGTACTTTCGCGCGTTATGGATGATCTGCAGGTAGGTGGATTCACCGATATTGATGTCGTCGAGCGGTGAATCCGCAAACGGCTGCACATAGCCGTCTGCCGGCAGCTTGGCGGTCGGCAGATAGTTTTCGAGCGGCGGCATGTCCTCGCCGGTGACATACTCCCACATCTGCAGGAACAGGGCGGTCATATTGGCTGTTCCCTCACCCCGCAGCATGATGCCGGTGTCCTTCCAGTAGCCGAAGCGCACCTTTTTGTTGATATACTCATCCGCCAGATTGATACCGCCCATATAACCGACATTGCCGTCAATAATCGTCATCTTGCGATGGTTGCGGTAATTGAGATAGGTGTTCAGCGTCGGGATAAAGCGGTTAAAGCGCACCGCGTGAATGCCGAGACTCATCAGATAGCGGTCGTAGTCTTTCGGCAGCGTGCAGATCGAACCAACGTCATCGTACAGCACGCGCACATCCAGTCCGGCGGCCGCCTTCTCCCGCAGAATAGCAAGGATCGTATCCCACATTATGCCTTCTTCGATGATGAAATACTCCAGAAAGATGAACTTCTGTGCGTGGCGCAGCTCCTCGCACATGGAGTCGAACATTTCCTCGCCGACACGGAAATATTTCGTCTCCGTGTTGGTCCACACCGGCATACCGTCCAGCGTCTCGATGTAACGGGCGCGTGCTGCATGACGCGGATGCTGCTCGATCAGCTCCTTTGTAGCAGGTGTACGCATATAGTCGGTGAAATCCGGCGGTTTCGGCTCGTACTGATGTTGGGTACGCGCCCGATTGAGCGGCGTATTGCCCCAGAACAGATAAAACAAGCCGCCGAACAGCGGCAGCAGCACAATAACCAGTATCCATGTGATCTTGTACATCGGGTTGTCGTACTTACGCACCAGCCAGATGACAATGATAACGCTCAGCACGGTCAGTGCCGGTGTCAGCCAGTGATATTCCGTACTTGCCCAGCTTACGCCGAACATAACGATTGCAAGCTGCATCAGCAGCAGAAATCCGCCGACAACACGTCGGTCGCCCAGCAGCTTGCCTACTTTTCTGCGCATCATAATCGCTCCCTTCCCTGCAAAACGCAGTCCTTCCATAGACTATAATCATATCGCACAAGGTATAAAAAGTCAACGCGTCTGCGTTGCTCTCCGGTTAAATATGTGCTACACTAAAAGTAACATTTTTGTAAACCACCGTTAATCATACAGGAGGATCATCCATGCCCCATATTTCCGTGCCCGCCGCCGAACTGAACACGCGGCTCGACCGTCTGCGCTGTGCCATGACTGAGAAGGACCCTGCGTGGTCCATGCTTCTGCTCGACAACACGCTCGACATGTACTACTTCACCGGCACAATGCAGGATGGCGCACTTGTCGTGACACCCGATCAGGCTACACTGTTCGTCCGCCGCTCGTTTGATGTTGCAAAGGACGAATCCGCCTTTGCAGACATCCGTCCGATGGGCAGCTTCCGCGGCATCAAGGAGGTCTATCCGGATATTCCGGAGACCGTCTATGTTGCCGCAAAGACCATGACGCTGCAAAAGCTCTCCATGCTGAACAAGCATCTGCCGTTTTCACCCAAGCCGGTGGATGGCGTACTGAGCGGTCTGCGCTCGATCAAGAGTGCGTATGAACTGGACTGCATGCGCGAATCCGGCAGACTGCACCGTTATGTCATCGAGGAACTTGCTCCGGCGTTCCTGCGCGAAGGCGTCAGCGAAGCACGCCTGTGCAGCGAGATCTGCACCGCCATCGTGGACCGCGGCGGCATGGGTATCTCGCGCTACAATCAGCCGGCAGCCGAGGACGTGCTCGGCATTGCCAGCTTCAGCGAAAACAGCCTGTGTCCCACCGCGCTGGACAGTCCCTCCGGCTGTATCGGCACCTCGACCGCAATGAAGTCCATCGGCTCGTCCGAGCGCAAGCTGCACGAAGGCGACTCCGTCCTGCTGGACATTCCGTGCGGCTGGCGCGGCTACCATACCGATAAGAGCATCACGTTCTACTACGGCGAGCTGGACAAGCATCCGCAGAGCGGCGTGATCCGTGCGGCACGCGAGCAGTGCATTGCACTGGAGAACGAAACCGCATCTCTCCTGCGTGCCGGTGCCGTTCCGGCTGAAATTTACGAGAAGATCCTCTCTCTCGTCGATCCTGCGTTCCGTGAAGGCTTCATGAACGGCTGCAAGTTTCTCGGCCACTCCATCGGTCTGACAATGGACGAAACACCGGTTCTCGCCAAAGGCTTCTCGGCTCCGCTCCAGTCCGGCATGACGCTTGCCGTTGAGCCGAAGATTGCGATTCCGGGTGTCGGCCTCATCGGCTGCGAAAACACCTATGAGATCACCGCAGACGGTCCTGCGCAGTCGCTCACCGGCGCGTGCGACACACTGTTCGAGGTACTCAATCAGTAATCTATACAAAAACATCCGCTCTCTGTTTGTACAAAGAGCGGATGTTCTCTTTTCACTCCTCTTTTGCATCCGGCATAGAATGGCGCAAAGGAGGTTTTTGCTTATGAATCAATCGACGACTCTCGCCGTCGTCGGCGGCGACGTGCGTCAGGCATATTTAGCCGAGCTGCTGCATGAAGCAGGCCACACCGTTCGCACATTTGCACTCGAGCGCCGCCCTGCCGCAGGCTGCACGGCTGTAAGTGACCTGCAGGCGTGCCTTGCCGATGCACGCGCGGTCATTCTGCCTATGCCGGTGCAGACGGGGGACGGCAGCCTGAACGCGCCGCTTGCCAATGCACAGCACACGATCGGCGATGTACTCGATGCCATTCCCGCCGGAACGCTGACACTGGCCGGTGCCGTGCCCTTTTCCGTACACGCCCGCGCGGTGCAGAACGGACTGACACTCATCGACTACTTATCCCGCGAGGAGCTGGCGATCCGCAACGCGGTACCTGCCGCATTTGCAAAAAGCACAGGCTGTCCGGTTACAGGCGACAGGCTTCCTGCCGGAGATACTCCACGAGAGCCGCACAGAATTCGCGGTTGCTCGGCGGCTCCCTATCCTGTGCACGCGCTTCCCCGAAATACCTGGCAAGCACGGCTTTATCACACTTATCCCATGCGCGGTGAACGGCGTAGCGCATGTTGCGCTCCACATTACTGCCTTCGCTGTTCATCTGCTGCGCGACACTATGATAAATGATCTTGGTGATGCTGGCACCGTCGGTCTCCCGATACAGGCACACGGTCAGCAATGCACACTGATAGCCGATCGTCTGCTCGCGCATGCCCAGTTCCCGCAGGATCTGGGCCAGCCGCTGCTCCACCGTATCGCCCCGACTGGTACAGTTGACCGCCAGCTTGATACGCTCATACAGTGCATCCGCACAGATTGGCTTGCGCAGCAGCACGTTGATGTGCAGCAGACTGCACTCCACATAGGTCTGACCGCCGATGAACGAGCTGAGCAGGATAATGCTTGTATCCCACATCGCCTTCTGTCTCATCCACGACGCAACGGCAAAGCCGTCTGCATACGGCAGGTCGGTATCCAACACGACCATATCCGGCGTTTTTTGTCGAATCATTTCCCACGCCTTCGTGCCGTTCGACGTACTGCCGACAAGCTCCAGCTCATTGCTCGCCTGCATAAGCTGTTTTGTCTGTTTCAGCAGAGACTCGTCCGCACACGCCAGTAAAATACGCATTTTGCCTTGTTTGATCTTCATTTACTGCTTTCCCCGGCTTTCTCTATCTTATGCCGATTTACGGATTACATCTTATTTTTACATATTCAGCGCGTCCGCGCAAGCGGATATCCCTGCTTTTCCCCGCATATTTATCGACAATTTTCGACAAAACCGCGTTTTATCTGTCGAATGTCCGGTTTTCTCTCTGTCGGGCAGGGATTCCGCGCTTCTTGGTGAAACCGCATAATCTCTCTATCAAAACCATGTTTTGCTGCTTTTACACTTGCATAAACGGCAAAAATACGCTATACTATCGTTTGTGCCGTTCGGCACTTTGCTTCCGGATATGGAATGACAGTTCGAAACCATCCTGTCGTAAAACAAAACTAGGGACAACGAAACAGAAAAATTTTAAGGCAATACCGCATAATTGAACAAGAGTGATTTGCGAGTAAATTTTGCGTACTGACGCGGCACAGTTTTGCGGTAATACTTGATGTATTACCGTGAAACTGCAACAAAGTCAGGACACAAAATTTCCGCAAAGCACCGCAGTCTTAATTGTGCGGTGTTGCCTTAGGTTTCCAATCAACGTTGTTGTGTGCATTATTTGGAGGTGAACGAAATATGGTAAAAGAAAACATGAGCAAGGTTCAAAAACTGACCGTTTCTGCTATGGTGATGGCACTTTACGTTGTTGTGCTGTACTTTACGCAGAGCTTCTCTTTCGGCGCGTACCAGATCCGCATTGCGACGGCTCTGTATGCGCTCGCTTACCTGTTTCCGTTCCTGGTTTTGCCGCTTGGTTTCGCTAATTTCATTGCCAACTTTCTGTTTGGCGGACTCGGTCTGCTGGACTGGTTCGGAGGCTGCTTCGTCGGTATCATCGTTACCGCGATCATCGTGCTCATCCGCCGCAAGGGATGGAGCCGCTGGCTGATGATCCTTCCGATCATCCTTGTGCCCGGTCTCGGCGTATCGAGCTATCTGAGCTATCTGCTGCACGTTCCGTATTCTGTACTTGCCACCAGCCTGTGCATCGGTCAGTCCGTACCTGCGGTCTGCGGTGTCGTTCTGGTGAACGTACTGCAGCGCGCACTGTATCCCAAGGCAACTAAGGCTAGTTAATGTAAGGAGAATGCAACCATGACCGGAAGAAATAAAGAAGAACTGAACGGTGTCACGCTGCTCGGCAGCCAGAAGAACAAGTATCCCTCGGACTACGCGCCCGAAATGCTGGAGACTTTCCCGAACAAGCATCCGGACAACGACTATTTTGTCAAGTTCAACTGCCCGGAGTTCACCAGCCTGTGCCCGATGACCGGCCAGCCGGACTTTGCTACCATTTATATCTCCTATGTGCCCGGCGAGCGCATGGTAGAGAGCAAGTCGCTCAAGCTGTATCTGTTCAGCTTCCGCAACCACGGCGATTTCCATGAGGACTGCGTAAACATCATTATGAAGGACCTCATCCGCCTGATGGATCCGAAGTACATTGAGGTCTGGGGCAAATTTACGCCGCGCGGCGGCATCTCGATCGACCCGTACTGCAACTACGGCAAGCCCGGCACCCGCTGGGAGGAGGTTGCATTCGAGCGTCTCACCCACCACGATCTGTACCCGGAGAAGGTGGACAACCGATGAGCGAGAAGGCAATGGTCCTGTGCAGCGGCGGCGTGGACAGCACGACCTGTCTTGCGCTTGCCATCGAGAAGCACGGCAAGGAGAATGTGTGCGCGCTGTCCATTTACTACGGTCAGAAGCACGTTAAGGAGATCCAGGCTGCAAAGGCGGTTCTCGAATACTACGGCATCGAGGGCACGTCTCTCGACCTGACGCCGGTGTTCGCGTACAGCGACTGCTCGCTGCTTTCCCACTCGACCGAGGACATCCCCGAGGAATCCTACGCCGAGCAGCTGGCACAGCGCGGCGGCAAGCCGGTTACGACCTATGTGCCGTTCCGCAACGGTCTGTTCCTGTCGGCAGCGGCCAGCGTTGCGCTGTCCAAGCACTGCAGCGTGATTTACTACGGTGCGCATCACGACGATGCCGCCGGCAATGCCTATCCCGACTGCAGTGAGGATTTCGTAAATGCAATGAACCACTCCATTGTACTCGGCTCAGGCGGTGATGTCCGCATCGAGGCTCCGTTCGTGCGTTGGAACAAGGCGCAGATCGTTGCCGAAGGTCTGCGGCTGCAGGTTCCCTATCAGCTGACGTGGAGCTGCTACGAGGGCGGCGACAAGCCGTGCGGCAAGTGCGGCACCTGCCTGGACCGCATCCGCGCGTTCGAGGCCAACGGCGTGACCGACCCCGCAATGAGGTAAAACAAAAGACTGCTGTTTCATCGGAGACAGCAGTCTTTTTCTGTCCATCTTGACTTTTTCCTATAAGAATGCTATGATTATAGTCGTTAACCTTATTTTGAGGAGTCCATGCTATGATTTATCTCGATTATGCCGCCCATGCACCCGCGGACCCTGCGGTGCTGGAGCGATTCTGCGATATGGAACGCCGGTTCCCGGCCAACCCGAACTCGGTACACATGGCAGGCAAAGCCGCCCGCGAGGAAATGGCGCGTGTCACTGAGCAGATTGCAGCGCTGACCGGCGCGTCCCCTGCCGAGGTCATCTTTACCTCGGGTGCGACCGAGGCGAACAACCTCGCCATCAAGGGCATCGCACAGGCGTCACGGCATATCGGCAAGCACATCATCTCCACACCGCTCGAGCATTCCTCGGTCAGCGGCAGCCTGACCGCCCTGCAGGAGCGCGGCTGGGAGATCGACCTGCTCTCCATCGGTCGGGACGGCACGGTGGATCCGGAGGAAGTGCGCGAGCTTCTGCGTCCGGATACCGTTCTCGTTGCCATCTGCGCGGTGGACAGCGAACTTGGCACCATCCAGCCGGTAAACGAAATCGCGGCGCTGCTGGCTGACCATCCGAACTGCCGTCTGCACGTTGACGCAACGCAGGCTATCGGGCGCATCCCGGTGGACTTCGCCGGTATTGATACACTGAGTTTTGCGCCGCACAAGTTCGGCGGCATCTGCGGCAGCGGTGTGCTGCTCAAGCGCAGCCGTATGCCGCTCGAGCCGCAGATAAACGGCGGCGCCAGCACAACGCTGTACCGCAGCGGCACGCCCGCACTCGGTCTGGCGGCTTCGTCCGCACTGGCACTGCAGCTGGCATGCGATAAGCGTGAGATCCGCTGTGCTGTCGTTCAGCGCCACAGCGAGAAGCTGCGCCGCGCACTTGCGGCGTATCCGGCGGTGCATATCAACAGTCCGGAGCACGCCGTGCCGCATATCCTCAATCTGAGCGTGAAGAATGTGAAAGGCACCGTATTTCAGCGCGCGCTGTCCGAAAAAGGCGTGTGCGTATCGGTCAAATCCGCCTGCTCGGCGGATGGTCTGCCGTCCCGTGCGGTGTTTGCTGTCAGCCGTGATCGCAGAAATGCACTGTCCTCATGGCGCATCAGCCTGAGCCACCTCACCACAGATGCGGAAATCCACGAATTTCTGGCCGTTTTCGACGCGTGCTATCACGAGTTAGTCAAGTAATACAGGGAGCATCATTATGAAACGAGATTTACAGCCGCACGAGCTGATCGAGCGTAGTATCATCAAAAAATTTCGCAAGACCATCTGGAACCCGTTTACACTGGCGGTCCGTCAGTATCAGCTGATTCAGCCGGGCGACAAAATTGCCGTGTGCATTTCGGGCGGCAAGGATTCCATGCTGATGGCCAAGCTGATGCAGCTGCTCCAGCGGTACAGCGAGGTGCCGTTCGAGGTGGTTTTCCTCGTCATGGACCCCGGCTACAACGAAATCAACCGCAACAAAATTGAGAGCAACGCTGCACTGCTGCATATCCCGGTCACCGTGTTCGAGACCGACGTTTTCGCGGTTGCCAACAACAGCGAGAAGAACCCGTGCTACCTGTGTGCGCGCATGCGCCGCGGCTATCTGTACAGCAAGGCGCAGGAGCTTGGCTGCAACAAGATCGCGCTCGGCCACCACTTCAACGATGTCATTGAAACGACCGTGATGAGCATGTTTTATGGCTCGCAGATGCAGGCCATGCTGCCCAAGCTGCACAGCACAAACTTTGCGGGCATGGAGCTGATTCGTCCGCTGTACTGCATTCACGAGGAGGATATCCTCGCGTGGAAGCAGTATAACGACCTCGAATTTATCCAGTGCGCGTGCCGCTTCACCGAAAACTGCACGATGTGCGACAACGGCGGCGGCGGTTCCAAGCGACAGGAGGTCAAGATTCTGCTGCGCCGTCTGCGCCGCGACAACCCGAATATCGAGCGCAGCATTTTCAACAGTATCCACTCGGTAAATCTGGACATGATGCCCGGTTACAAGTCCGGCGGCGTGCTTCACTCGTTCCTCGATGATTACGACGAACGCGGATAGAAAAGCGAATAGTGTTCAGCCGTCCGTGCGCTGCACGGACGGTTTTTCTCTGCCCGAAAGGTCGAAATACAGCGGTTCAGACACGCCGTGCAGATATACAGTCAAGCCCTCCCCCGTTGCGGTGATATGATCGAGCAGTGCGCTGTAAACCGTTTCACTGTACAGCTTTTTTCGTAAAATTGTACAGAATCGCTGTCTTTCGGTGCGTGTGAGATCAGGTATCGCGCGCAAGGTCTGCCGCAATACCATCTCCATGTCGATTGGCAAATCCTGTACAATTTGCTTCATGCAGTCCAGCAAAATCCGATTTCCAACTGCCGGAGCCGCACACGCTGCCACGCCGTGCTGCACCCGTTTTCCGCACACCCATCGCAGACCGCCGTCCGCCTGTGCACCCCTGCGCGGCACAAGCCGACTGCCGCACAGTCCGCAGACCACTTTTCCGGAGCACCAGTACCGTGCGGAGGGTCGGCTGCCGGCTTTGCGGGTTGCCTGCCGACGTTCGAGTTCCCGTCGGACAGCTTCGAACATCGAGCGCGGTACAATCGCCTCGTGATGATCCCGCAGGTAGACCTGCGGCGACTGCCCTTCATTTTTCACCTTGCGGTGATCAAGGAAATCCGGCGTGCAGCTTTTGCGCTGCAGAAGATCGCCGCAGTATTTCTCGTTTCGGAGCAGCCGCAGCACCATCGTAGACGACCACGATTTTCCTTTTCCGCTTGGCGGCGGAATGCCATCGGCGGTCAGCTCCCGTGCAATCATGCAGGTGCCCTTGCCGTCCAGCAGAAACCAACGGTATACCTTACGAATGATTACCGCCTGTTCAGGTTTTACCGTCAGTTCCCCGTTTTTCAAGGTAAATCCGTATATATTATTGCATCCGAACACCACACCGCGCTCCATCGAGCGCTGCTGCCCCCACTTGACGCGCTCAGAGATTTTGCGGCTCTCCTCCTGCGCCACGCTTGCCATTATGGTAAGCCGAAATTCACCGTCATTCTGGCGGGTGTCGATATGATCTCCAATGAATACAATACCGACTCCTTGACGGCGCAGCAGCCTCGTGTACGCGAGCGTGTCAACCGTATTTCGGGCAAAGCGTGAAACCTCTTTGGTTAAAATCAGGTCAATTTTCTCTTCTGCTGCCGCTGCCAGCATGCGCCGAAAGGCAGGCCGGTCGGACGAGGTGCCGGACAGACCCTCGTCCGCATAAACCTCCACAAGCTCCCAGTCCGGCTGGCGGCTGATGTACTCCGAAAAATATCGCCGCTGATTCTCCAGCGAGTTTCTCTGGTCCTCCTGCGAGGTGGAAACGCGGCAATAGGCGGCCACGCGCAGCATGTCAGCGGCCTGCACACAGCAGCTCGAGCACCAGCTCCAGACGCTCGGGCGGCAGCATACCTTCCGCGTGCAAAGCGCGGAGCAGACCCTCGATCATGCCGCGCGAAACAGCAGCCTGCTCCTGTTCGGTCAGTTTCATGGCTATCCCTCCTTCGCTTGCAGTCTATGCGAAGGCAAACCCGTTTATGCGCCAAACCGCTAACGCCTTCCCTACCTGCGAGGGAGCACTTCAGCTCGCGATGGAGCAAACTGCGTTCACGCTGCAAAATGCACGCTGTCTGGTGATTGGTGCCGGACGGATCGGCATGCTTCTTGCACGCAAGCTGTACGCTCTCGATGCACAGGTTACGGTCTCCGCACGCTGTACGCGCGATTTTGCACGCATCGCCGCCGCAGGACTGCACGCACTGGATACACGCAGGCTCGCCGGTCATCTTGCCGGTTTTGACCTGATTTTCAACACCGTACCCGCCCCGATCCTGACAACCGAGGTACTGTCCGACATGAAACCGCCCTGCTTCATCATTGATCTTGCATCTCTGCCGGGCGGTGTTGCCGCCGATACCCTGCTTCCGGATGGCTGTCGCGTGCTGCACGCACTGTCTCTTCCGGGCAAGGTAGCACCGCTCAGCGCTGCACGCGCGGTATTCGATACCGCGGACACCATTCTGCACGAGGAGGGCATCTTATGAGCAAACTCCGCATTGGCTTTGTACTGACCGGTTCGTTCTGTACCTTTGCCAAGGTCATGCCGGTTATACAAGCACTCATCGAGCGCGGCGACACGGTCACGCCGATTCTGTCCGACAGCGCCGGCACACTCGACACCCGCTTTGGCACAGCCGCGCACTGGCGTCAGGAGCTGACCGCACTCACCGGCGTCTCCCCTATCGACAGCATTGTTTCCGCCGAGCCGATTGGACCGAAGGCGCTGTTTGATATACTGATCGTTGCGCCGTGCACGGGCAATACACTCGCCAGACTGGCGCACGGTCTGACGGACACGCCCGCGACCATGGCGGTCAAAAGCCATCTGCGCGGAGAACGTCCGGTCGTGCTGGCGGTCTCCACCAATGACGGTCTGTCCGGCAGCGCCGCAAATCTCGGCACGCTGCTGAATCGCCGGCATTACTATTTCGTGCCGCTCCGGCAGGATGCGCCGCACAGCAAGCCGCGCTCGCTTGTCGCAGATATGACGCTGATTCCCGCTGCCATTGACGCAGCCATGAACGGCAGACAGCTTCAGCCCATCCTGCTTGCACCCAGCGTATAAAAAAAACGCAAAGCTGACACTGAATCGTGACAAGTAATTATTGTGCCGCAAAGAACGGTGTGACCGTGAAAGTCACGCCGTTTTTTCTATGATCCCGGGCTCTGCCGATACGGAGATTGCCACTTCGTCCATGAAATTGAATCAGTTTACTTTTGATAAACAGCAAAAATCAACCGCCCCTTCCTTTCGGAAATGGGCGGTTGTCTTTGCGTTTGTGCTCCTTGCACACCTGAATCCGCCGACTATCCGTAATACGGCTGCATTCGTTCCTTATCACGGTTAAGCCAGCATTCTGCAGGACTTTTCTTATGATTCTTTGCCTTCCGGCTCCTTGCCGGTGGCAAATGTGATCGCACGGCTGCAGTTGGTAATCTGCACATTGTGCAATGCGCCGCCGAACTCGCCGTCCAGTGTCCACGTCACCTCGTCATCGGACGAAAAACTGATTTTTGACGTGCGGAAGTACGCGAAGCGGTTAGATTCGACATTATGCGTCAGCAGGTCATTCGCCAGCCACTGCAGCTCCATCGGATTCTCGACCGGGTAAATGAGCAGCACCTCGTACAGTCCGTCATCCAGCGCCACGCCATCCGGCCGGATGGTCTTGAAGCCGCCGACCGACACCGTGTTTGTCACCATACCGTAGATGAAATCGTCCTCTATCTGCGTTTCCGCGCTGTTCACGCGGATGTGGTAGGTTTTGATGTTGGTCAGCGCCTTAATGCCCTCGATAATATACGCAGCACGCCCGAAAATGTTCTTGGTCTGCTGCGGTGTCTCGTAAGAGACCTCGGTAAACGCGCCGAACGCCGCAACATAGTTAAAATAGCGATCGTTGAAGCGGCCGATGTCCAGCGCCTGCAGCGTATCGCCTGCCGCAATAACCGCCGCCTCAGCGGGCACCTTGGAAATGCCCAGACTGAACGCGAAGTCGTTTGTCGTACCGGCAGGCACATAACCGAGAACCGGACGGGTCTCCGCCTGCATAAGACCGGTAATCACCTCGTTCAGCGTACCGTCACCGCCTGCACACACAATGCGATCGAACTCGCCCGCACGCTCCCGTGCAACACGCGTTGCATCCTGCGCACCCTGCGTGATATAAATCGTCACATCATATCCTGCCTGTTGAAATGCGGTCACACAGTCGATGATCTTTCCGCTCATTGCACCGCGTCCCGCATGCGGATTGAGTATCCACAGCATTCTCTTCATGTTTCATCACCTTCCGGTTTTGTTCATAAATAAAATGTAGTATCGACGCAGCCGCGCCGCATCGCTATTCTCAATCCATCAATCATTCACTCTTTTATCCCAAGTATACTATCTATATACTAACTATATTATTATATATCTCAGGAGAGCAAATTGCAAACAGCATTTGCATAAGCCACCGGATCATCCACCGGCATACCCTCGATGAGCAGCGCCTGCGTATACAGGATATCCGCATAGGTGCTTACCTTATCCGAGCCTTCCGCCTGCAGCGCACACAGCTTCTTAAAGATCGGGTGCTCGGCATTCAGCTCCAGAACACGCTCGGCGTGTACGCTCTGACCGCCGTTGACAGCAGCCTGCTGGTTGAGCACCTTCTCCATCTCGAGCGTTACCGGGCCTTCGGCACGCAGGCAGCACGGATGGCTCTTGAGGCGGCTGGTCAGCTCGACCTTCTTAACCTTGCCCTCGAGCACCTTGCCGAGTGCTTCGAGGACATCCTTGTTGTCCTCACTCAGCTTTTTGATCTCTTCCTTCTCGTCCTCGCTGTCCAGACCGAGGTCTGCATCCGCGATGGACTTGAATTCCTTATCGTTGTACTTAGCGAGCATCTTGACGCAGAACTCATCAATGCTGTCATCCATACACAGCACCTCGTAGCCCTTGTCGGACAGCGTTTCCATAACCGGCAGCAGCTTGATCTTGTCGATGGTCTCGCCGCAAGCATAGTAGATATACTTCTGGTCTTCCTTCATGCGGGAAGCGTACTCCGCGAGCGATACCAGCTTGTCCTCCGTGGAGGAATGGTACATCAGCAGATCCTGCAGCAGCTCCTTGTGCGCGCCGTACTCAACATAAGCGCCGTACTTGATCTGACGGCCGAACGCTGCCCAGAACTTCTCATAATCCTCGCGCTTGTCCTTCTGCATCTTGAGCAGCTCGCTCTTAATTTTCTTCTCAAGGCTCTGCGCGATGGCCTTCAAATGGCGGTCATGCTGCAGCATCTCACGAGAGATGTTGAGCGACAGGTCTGCCGTATCAACCATGCCGTGTACAAAGCTGAAATGATCGGGCAGCAGATCCGCGCACTTGTCCATGATGAGCACGCCGTTGGAATACAGCTGCAGGCCCTTCTCATAGTCCTTGGTGTAGTAGTCCATCGGTGCGTGAGACGGGATGAACAGCATTGCCGTGTACGTTACCGCACCTTCCACGCTGGAATGGATGTGGCACAGCGGCGGCTGATAATCGTAGAACTTCTGCGTATAGAAGCTGTTGTAATCCTCGTCCTTCAGTTCCTTCTTGGACTTCTTCCAGATCGGGACCATGGAATTGAGGGTCTCATTCTCGGTGTACTCCTCCCACTCCGGCTTGTAGTCATCGCCTGCATCTGCCGGCTTCTCCTTCATGCGGGAGCGCGTCATATCCATCTTGATTGGGTAGCGAATGTAATCGGAATACTTCTTTACCAGACCCTGAATGCGGTACGGCTCGAGGAATTCATCGTAATTCTCGTTCTCCGTATTATCCTTGATGGTCAGCACGATCTTCGTGCCGTTTTCTGCCTTTTCGCACGGCGCAACCGTGTAGCCGTCTGCACCGTCGGACTCCCAGCGGTTGGCCTCATCGCTGCCTGCCGCACGGGATACGACCTCAACATGCTTTGCGACCATAAATGCCGCATAGAAGCCAACGCCGAACTGACCGATGATGTCGATGTCGTCCTGCTTTTCGTTTTCGTTCTTGAACGCCAGCGAACCGGAATGCGCGATCGTACCGAGGTTGTTCTCCATTTCCTCGGCAGTCATGCCGCAGCCGTGGTCCTCGATGATAAAGCGGCGGTTTGCCTTGTCGAGCGTCAGCTCAATCGGCAGGCTGTCGCGGGTGATACCGGTCTTGCCTTCCTTCATTGCATTATAGTAGAGCTTATCCGTTGCGTCGGATGCGTTGGAGATCAGCTCACGCAGAAAGATTTCCTTGTGCGTATAAATGGAGTTGATCATCAAATCGAGCAGGCGCTTGGATTCTGCCTTAAACTGCTTGGTTGCCATGATTACATACACCTCTGTGTTTGTTGTTTGGTATTAGCACTCTCAATCGTCGAGTGCCAACATTGATATAATAAGCCTATTGCGCAAAAAAATCAAGTAGGGTTTGTAAAATTCATGGTTTGTTCAAAATCGAAATTGAGAATTGGATATGCCCGAACCATGCAGGCGGTTCACCCTATTCGGACGGAGAATTTTTACGTGAACCACGGCGGGGAGTGCCGCTGCGCGCGGCAGGCGCACAAGAGGGTAGACAACCTGCGGTTTTCCACCCTCTTGTGAATCTCCCCTTTTCCCTTAGAGGGCACGGCGGTAACGGTAGAGAGGAGACCGCTGCGAAAAAAAGAGTACGGCAGAGGATTTTTCGTTCCGCGTTGTATCCGCCTATTCGTAGTGTCGGATACCGTACTGCTACATCCAATTTGGGTCTACGCAGGCGCGGCATAACAGTGCCGCGCAACACGATTACGGGTGCATATCGCCTATATCCGTAGGATTTGGATAATCTGCACAGGCAAAACATTTGCGCGGCACGGGTATGCCGCGCCTGCGTGGAGTAAGCCGCCTGTGTAGCAGTACGGTATCTGGCACTGCGAATAGGTAGAGGAATGGACGCGCAATGCGCGCCCCTACGGAACGGTAACCCGACTGCCGTACTCCTTTTCGGAGCGGTCTCTTCTCTACCATTACCGCCGTACTATCAAACAAAGGAAAGGTAGGAGTTCAAAGAGGAAGGGAAACCATGGGTGTCCCTTCTTTTTTGTCCCCGCGGCGGACGCCGCACGTTCCTCACCGCCGCAACGGCGGAATCCTCGCCCGGAAATGGCGAACCACCTTCGCAGTTCGGGCACACCGGAAAACCCGTGCCTGCGACCAGTGCAGCCCGGATAGGACGAACTGTCTGCGCGATAGGACGCTCCCTATCCATTCTCAATTTTGACACACCCCCTTTCCTATGCTATACTAAAGGTAAGAAAACAATTTTGGAGTGATAGCATGGTACATCTTGGCAACGATTGGGACGAGATCCTTGCCGGTGAGTTTGAGCAGGATTATTACAAGCGCATTCGCTACTGGCTGAAAAAGGAATACGCCGAGCAGACCATCTATCCGGCGGCAGAGAACATCTTTAATGCTCTGCGGTACACGCCGTATTCCAAGGTCAAGGCCGTCATTCTCGGGCAGGACCCATATCACGGTCCCGGACAGGCGCACGGACTTTGCTTTTCGGTTCAGCCGGGTGTTCAGCCGCCTCCGAGCCTGCAGAACATCTTCAAGGAGCTGCAGAGTGATCTTGGCATTGTGCCTCCCAAGGACGGCACGCTCACCAAGTGGGCGGAGCGCGGTGTGCTCATGCTGAACACGACTCTGACCGTACGCCGCGGGCAGGCGAACAGCCACAAAAACCTCGGCTGGACAACCTTCACCGACCATATCATTGAAAAGCTGAACGAGCATGAGCAGCCGATCGTCTTTCTGCTCTGGGGCGGCAATGCCCGCAGCAAAAAGAAGCTCATCACCGCACCGCAGCACCTTGTGCTCGAAAGCGTGCATCCCTCTCCTCTGTCGGCGTACAATGGCTTTTTCGGCTGCAAGCACTTCTCCAAATGCAATGCGTTTCTCGAAGCGCACGGCATCGACCCCATCGACTGGGATCTCAATCATTAAATCGTGAGCTTCCGCACCATTTTCCGGGTGCGGAAGTTTTTTTGACTTTTTTCAAAATTCCTATTGACAAACAGGAGTTTCGGTTGTATATTTAATTCATACAAAACACATATGATTAAAGTGAATTAAGGAGAGTGATCTCTATGATGATCCGGCGAATGTGTCGATGTTGCATCGACTGAGTTTTCCCATCATTCCTTATTAACATCACATTCTAATTTTTCTTAATTTTGAAAGGCGGTTTATCCCATGTCTGATATTAAAAAGAGCTTCTCCGATCTGATCGGCAACACCCCGCTGTATGCGGCTGAAAAGTTTGCAGCTAAGGCTGGCGCTAATGCACAGGTTCTCGCAAAGCTGGAGTACTTTAATCCGGCCGGTTCCGTTAAGGATCGTATCGCAAACGCTATGATCAACGAGGCTGAGAAGTCCGGCGCACTCAAGCCGGGCGCAACCATTATCGAGCCGACCTCCGGCAACACCGGTATCGGTCTGGCAGCAGTTGCAGCCTCTCGCGGCTACCGCATCATCCTCACCATGCCGGAAACCATGAGCGTTGAACGCCGCAACATGCTGAAGGCATACGGCGCTGAGCTGGTTCTGACCGAAGGCACGAAGGGCATGTCCGGTGCGATTGCAAAGGCAAACGAGCTGGCTAAGGAGACCCCGAACAGCTTCATCCCCGGTCAGTTCGTAAACCCAGCAAACCCGGCTGCACACTACGCAACCACCGGCCCCGAGATCTGGGAGCAGTCCGGTCACAAGGTTGACATCTTCGTTGCAGGCGTAGGCACCGGCGGCACCGTAACCGGCACCGGCAAGTACCTGAAGGATCAGGACCCGAATGTCAAGGTAGTAGCTGTTGAGCCGGATACCTCCCCGGTACTGTCCACCGGCAAGGGCGGCCCGCATAAGATCCAGGGTATCGGCGCCGGCTTCGTTCCGGATGTACTCGACACCAAGGTTTACGACGAAGTTATTCGTGTAGCGAACGAGGACGCATTTGAAACCTCTCGCCAGTTTGCTCACAGTGAAGGTCTGTTCGTAGGTATTTCCTCCGGTGCTGCTCTGTGGGCTGCTGTTGAGCTGTCCAAGCGTCCGGAAAACGCCGGCAAGGTTATCGTAGCTCTGCTGCCTGATACCGGCGACCGTTACCTGTCCACCCCGCTGGTTTCTGAGTAATTTTAATTCTCAAATCCTGCAATTCTCTCCAAAAATCCATTCATCTCCAAATGTATAAAAAAGACACCTCTGCATAGCGGAGGTGTCTTTTTAATTGAAAATGGAGAATGAACGTAACGTTTCTCCAGTTTTCGCCCACGCATTTAACAACGAAAAACCACCCTGCGAAAGCAGGGTGGTTGCAGTCTGTCAAAAAAGTATTATTTTAATTTTTACGCTTCGTGCGGCAGCACGCATAAAATAGAATTTGCGAAGCAAATTCATAAATTCCGGGAGCATGGTCCAGACCACCCTCTCTTGCCGCTATGCGGCAATTCACCTTGTGTATCTCGGAATTTATACAAGGGAAGAAAAAATGTGTCCGCAGGACGCGGTTTTTCTTCGAGATTCGCTCGAAAGCGTGGTTTCGAGCGAGAGGCTGTTCGGAAAACGAAGTTTTTCGACAGCCTCACCACCCTGCGAAAGCAGGGTGGCTTCGTTATATCCTGGAATAATAAATTGCAGTAACCGTGCCGTCCTCGATGGAGGGATAGCAATGCCGGTAGGTACTGCCGGTGCTTGTCGGCGCATTCAGCTGATGGTACGGCTGGCTGACATCGATAGCTACGCAATCGGCGGCCGCCGGAATGCTCACTGTACCCTCACCGTCTGCGAAGGTGAACACGCCGTTCGTGTACGTTACCGTGCGGTCGATCGCGCGTTTGCCGCTCAGCGAAACGTAGGTAACACCGCCGACTCGTCGGAAATCCGTATACCCCATCAGACCAGTATACGTCACCGAAGGATCATAGTTCTCGATCACAACATCGCAGTAATTCTGCGTGCCGATACACAGGTTGACCAAATCGCCGCGGCTCTGATACACAGCGCCGCTGCCCTGCACGGTCAAATGCGTTGCCCGATAGAGCATCACCGCCATCTCCGCACGCGTTACCTTGGAAAGCGGATTGATCTTTCCTTTCGAGCCGCCGATCACCTTAGCACCGACCAGTGCACTGACGGAAGGCTTCGCGTAATTGGAAATCCTGCTCGCATCCGAGAAGCTGCTCACCGAACCGGTGCCCAGTTTGAGCGCCGTGCGGTCAATCGTGCGTTTGAGGAACACCATTGCGTCCTGACGGGTCATGCTCTGCTGCGGCTGAAACTCACCGGTCGCGGTGCCCGCCGCTATGCCGAAGGCTTTCGCCGCGATAACCGCCTTGCTGTAATAGGCGCTGCTCGGCACATCGACAAACGAGCCGTTCGAATTGACCTGACCGTTGTCGAGCGCTTCACTCATGCCATAGGCGCGGTCGAGCATAACAATGAAGTCCGCTCGGGTAATGGCGTTGCCCGGATAAAACAGATGGGTTCCGCCGCCCTTGATCACGCCTGCAACGGCAAGCGTATCAACCTCGCTGGAAGCCCACGCGTACTCTCCTGCTGTATCATAAAAGTAAACCGAGTGTTCAGGAAGATACGCATACGTCTCCGTGGTGTTCGCGCTCAGTGCATAGGCTGCCGTGATCGCGCTTACGACCACCGCAACCGCCAGCACCGCAACGGTCACCAGCTTTCGCGTTCTTTTCATAATATTCTCCTTGCCCAGTGGTTATGATAGATAGGGTATATTCCCCACCTATGTAAACTTGCTTCAAAATTATAGCACACCGTTCCCCACTTGACAAGTTAAAATATGACTAAATTTGTTGTAACCATTCTGTAATTTTAACCTTTTTATACAAGAAAAGCGCGGTTTTCCAGCAAACCGCGCTTTCAAAGTCCATTTTTCGTCTATCACTGCTGTTCTGCGCGGTACCATCGCCAGCTCAGCACAGTCGGGATAATCGTTGCCGCCGCCGTTGGCGCAAGCACCAGCACAAACTTTGCAATCTCGTTCGGAACGAACGAACCTGCCGCACCAATAATACCCGCCGCAAACATCATGCGGCCTGCAGCACGATGCGTTTTCGCCCAGACAGTTTCGCTCGACAGCGTCCATGGCGTTTTGAGTCCGCAGTACCAGTTCATGCGAAACTTCGGCATAATGTTGCCGAGGCACATCACCAGCAGGCTGACGAGCAGACATACGACTGTCGGCACATCGACCGTACCCGGACGCAGTGCTTCCGCAATACAGATGCCGCACATTGCGGTCAGGAACAGGTCGATCATAATCTGGAACCCGATATAGGCATCGGAAAATTTGTCGTAGTTCTTGCTTTTCGGGTCAAACCGCGGCAGAAAGTAGAACAGAACCGCAAACAGCGGTGCCATACCCGCCACGATCCACAAATGCCATCTGGTTTCGTAACTCACATGACCGACAAGATCCCACTGCATGGGAATTTCTGCGGGCAGCCTGCTGTAAAACGCCGCTGTCATTGCCGCCGGCAGCAGCGACAGCACCCACGCCGTCACCTGCAGTCTACTGATTTTTTTCATTCCTGCCATCTCCTTTCAAGGCGCTGATCCATTCGAGAATCTCATCCACGACCGACATATTCAGCTCATAATAAATGTACTTGCCCTGCTTGTCATCCAGCACCAGACCCGCATCCCGCAGGACGGACAGGTGATGCGAAATGGTTGCGCCCGACACCTCGAAGTGCGCCGCAATATCGCCCGCCGCCATCGGTCCGCGCCGCAGCAGCGACAGAATTTCGCGCCGCACCGGATCGCTGAGCGCCTTAAAGCTCTGCTGAAACCCCATTACTGTCCCCTCTTTCGTGCGGCAAACCACGTTTTGCGCCCGCAGACCGGACAATACAGCTGCCAGTCATTTCCCACATGCGTGCGGAAAACCAGCCGCTTCCACGGCAGATTCTGCTTCGTGCCGCAGGATTTGCAAATCAAATCGTACTTCGCAAGCGCTTTTGCCTGCCAGATTACCAGTATTGCCGCTAAAATCAGCGCAATCGCGCAAATCAGAATGGTAATGTCCATTCCGTTCACCATCCTTCTCGCTATCCTGTTAATTAGATGGCCATCTAATTGTTTTCAGTATACCACAGTTTCTGCATTTGTCAACACATTTCGATAAATATCTAAATGATGCAAAAAGAAAAACCGCAAGTTTAACTTGCGGTTTCGATGTTCTATACCAGAACTTACGCCATACCGTTGAGCTTGGTAGTCATCTTGCTCTTCTTGTTGGACGCATTGTTCTTGTGCAGGAGGTGCTTGGCAGCCGCCTGATCGACAGCCTTGACAGCGGTCGTGTAAGCAGCAGTTGCTTCAGCCTTATCGCCGCCAGCAATCGCAGCATCAAACTTCTTCAGAGTGGTCTTGAGCTCGCTCTTAGCCATCTGGTTGTTCAGCGCCTTTACGGAGTTAACCTTAACGCGCTTCTTTGCAGACTTAATATTGGGCATTCTGAAAACACCTCCTTCGTTTTCTATTCAACAGTGATATTATTCTATCATCTTCTCACAAAAAAAGCAAGTGTTTTTTTCATTTTCTGCATAAAAACTTTTTCCTCGAAAAAACTATCCTTATAAGGAGGAATTGTGCATGGCTTTCCGCACCGATCTGGCCGTTGAGGCGATTGAAAACCATAAGTCAGCCGCTGCCCTGCCGCATGTCCGGCAGTCCGACCGCACGCTTGAGGGCTTCGCCATACACGAAGTACGCATTCTCTCAGAGGATGCCGCCCGCGAGATCGGCAAGCCGCAGGGACGCTATCTCACACTTGAGTTGGATGCACTCATCCGCCGTGAGGAGGACGCGTTTCCGCGTGCCTGCAAGGCGCTCAGCACGCTGCTGCGCGAACTGCTGCCGCGTCCGAATGATGGTCCGGTGCTCATCGCCGGACTGGGCAACCGCATGATAACCCCCGATGCCATCGGTCCGCAGACCGCCGACCATGTCATTGCCACGCGGCATCTGGTCGCGCAGTCACCCGCTATTTTCGCGGACTGGCGGCCCGTTTCCGCACTGGCTCCGGGTGTGCTCGGACAGACCGGCGTCGAGACCGGCGAGGTCATCTGCGGTGTGCTCGACCGTGTGCGCCCTGCCGCTGTCATCGCCGTGGATGCGCTTGCCGCCGGTCGGCTGTCGCGGCTGCTGCGTACGGTTCAGCTGGCAGATACCGGCATTACACCGGGGGCCGGCGTGGGAAACGCCCGCGCAGCGCTCAACGAGGAAACACTCGGCGTGCCGGTTATCGCCGTTGGTGTGCCGACCGTGGTGGACGGCGCAACGCTCGCACATGAGATCAGCAGTCAGCTTGGGCAGCCTGATTGTGAAGCGCTGGACGACCTTTCTCAGCCGGTGATGATCACCACACGCGACATTGACCGCGAGGTTGCCGACATCTCCCGCATGATCGGCTATGCGGTCAACATGGCGCTGCATCCGCACCTCAGTGTTGCCGATATCGACCTGTACCTCTCGTGACAGGTTTCGGGCATACTCGCACGCTGTACGGCGTATGATAGATAGCATGAAACAGCAAGGAGGATGGCGCAATGAAGCGGCGTAAACATCAGAAATTCCGATCGAGAGGTGGCATCCGCCTGCCTGCCGTCATCACCCTCTGTCTGGCACTGTCGCTGCTGATTTTTTCCCGGGCAGGCGGCGAGCCGATCGCGCAAAAGGCACTGACCGGTCTGGCGCACAACAGCGGCTTTGTCACCCGCGCAATGGCGCTCGAATTCGGCGTTTCGCCGGATGATACCGCCGAGGTGTACACGCCGCGCACGGCTGCCGCAGCGCGGGATGAGCAGGCGGAGAATCCGCTTGCGGAGAGCACCTATGTGCCCTCGTCCGACACCGAGAACGACAATCCGGTGCTGTCGGCTGCTGACAAGGCCGCCACGGTCTCCATCAACAACGAGACCTCGTATGACGTGGATGCGGCAGACTGTCTCGCCGCAGACGAGCATCTTTCCGCAGACGGTGACGGACCGCAGGTGCTTATCTATCACACACATGGCAGCGAAAGCTACACGCCGGATGCCGCTTTTCCGTATACACCGACCGAGACCGAGCGCACGACCGATACCAATTATAATGTAGTGCGCGTCGGTGACGAGCTGCAGAAGGTGCTCGAGGGCAACGGCATTGAGGCCGTACATATCCGCGAAATTTTCGATTCGCCCGTGTACACCGGTGCGTATGACCGCTCACTTGCCGTGGTTGAGGACACGCTGGCAAACTATCCATCCATCACAACCGTCATTGACGTGCACCGCGACTCGATTCTGACCGATGACGGACGCGCCTACAAGACCTCATGCACGATTAACGGTGAGGAAACCGCACAGCTGATGCTCGTGGTCGGCACAGATGACGGCGGCCTGTATCACCCGGACTGGCAGGAGAACCTGAATCGTGCAGCATCGCTGCAGTACCGGCTCAACCGCACCTATCCGACACTCATGCGTCCGCTTAATCTGCGGACCCAGCGGTTCAATCAGCATGCAACACACAGCGCGTTTCTGGTGGAGGTAGGTTCGTCGGGCAATACGATGACAGAAGCGCTGAAAGGAATCAGATTATTTGGCGAGGTTCTTTCGGCCGAATTGACCACTTGACCGTAGGGCGGAATGAGGTCACCCCGCCCTACAAGATAACTTTCCGAATAATTTTTATCATAGTGCGCACCCTAACTTGGGGTGAAACTATGGAAACGATCACATTTACCGCCGATCTGGAACGGAACATCCGCATGATGCAGGAGCTGTTCCGGAACGACGATACGCTTATCATACGGCGTGCCATTGGTCAAAACGGACTGCGCTGTGCGCTGTTTTTCTTTGACGGCATGGTAAATTCCCTTGCCATCAACCAGAGCCTTGTGCGGCCTATCCTGCGCTGCGAGCAGGCGCGGCTTTCCGCCGATATGCTCGCCGCCACCGTGCTCCAGGCTGACGAATGCCGCGTGGAAACCGATATGAACAAGGTATTTGCCGCCTTTCTCTACGGCGATGCCATTGTGCTGACCGACGGCGATGCACGTCCGGTGCTCGTCAACACCAAGGGCTTCGACAAGCGCAGCACCGCCGAACCGGAAAACGAGCGCGTGCTTTCCGGCCCGCGAGAGGGCTTCACCGAGTGCTTTATGCCCAATCTGGCGCTCATCCGCCGCCGCGTGAACGACCCCCGGCTGAAATTCCGGTTTATGCGCGTCGGCAGCCGCACGAACACCAACGTGTGCCTGTGCTATATTGCCGGACTGTGTGAAAACAGTCTGGTTGAGCGTCTGGAAACGCGTCTGACCGCGCTCGATATCGACAGCGTGCTCGACTCCAACTATCTTGCCGAGCGCATACGCGACCATCGCTGGTCGCCGTTTCCGACACTCGGCACGACCGAACGGCCGGACGTTGCCGCTTCCCGTATGCTGGAGGGTCGGTGCGTCATTGTCGTGGACGGCAGTCCGGTAGCGCTCACAGCGCCGTTTCTGTTTCAGGAGTGCTTTCAGTCCAACGACGACTACTATATCAGCTTTCTGCAGGCAAATCTTTCGCGCATCCTGCGTGTCATCGGATTTGTATTCACGATCACGTTTCCCGCCATGTACGCCGCACTCATGCTCTATCACCGAGAATTAGTGCCCGCGCGGCTGCTGTTCGCTGTCTCTGCCGCACAGCGCGGCGTTCCCCTTCCCATCGGTTGGGAGATTCTCCTGATGCTGTTCGTGCTCGAGGCACTCAAGGAAGCCGGAGCGCGAACGCCCGGTGCCATGGGACAGACGATGAGCATTGTCGGCGGTCTGGTGCTCGGTGACGCAGCGGTTTCCGCGCGATTTGCCGCCGCACCGACCGTTATCGTAGTCGCTATCGCGGGTGTCACCGGTCTGATGGTGCCCAAGCTGCAGACTGCTGCCCTGTGGCTTCGCTTCGTGCTGCTCGCTGCTGCAGCCTCCTGGGGACTGTACGGCGTTGGTCTTGCACTCGGATTAACACTCGCAGCACTGTGCCGCATGCACTCGTGCTCGGTACCGTACCTGCTCAATCTGGTACCGCGCATCTCTGCCGAGCACGAAGACACCTGGCTTCGCTATCCATGGTTTTTCATGCGCTGCGACCGCTTTGCCGTCAAACGCCCGTCGAAGGAGGAACGCCCGTGAAGCTGCTCAGATTCCTGCCGCTGCTGCTGTTGCTGTGCGGCTGTGCGAGAGAGGTTTCGCCGGTGTCCGCACTTGCGCTCGACTGCGAAAACGGTGTATACTGCCTGACCGCCGAGGTTGTGCGGCAGGACTCGCCGGACGACACCGCCGCTCCGGCTTACCTGTCCGCTACCGGAACCGATGTGACGGACGCGCTGCGCAATCTGCGCAGTATCCTGCCGGGAGATCTGTATTTAAGCCATGCACAGGTGCTGCTTTTAAGTGAGGAAGCAGTTTCCGAGAGCATTCTTCCTCTGGCAGACTATCTTTGCCGCGAAAACGATGTGCGGCTCAGCCTGCGGGCAGCCGTCGTGCGGGACGGCTCTGCCGCCGAACTGCTGGAGAACGACAACGAGGTGTACGCGCTCAGCGAGCTGCTTGACCGCTCCGCGCAGGACGGTATTCTGCCGGATATGCCGCTGTACCGCGTTACCGATGTGCTGCACGCAGACGGCACGGCCATTCTTCCGGCCTTGCGCGTGGATGCGTTCGGACAGACGGCACCGGCAGGCACGGCAGTGTTCAAAAACGAACGGCTGAACTGCTTTTTAGACGGTGAGATCGGCGGTGGTGCCTATGCGTGAGCGGCTGTTTCCGCGGTGGTGTACGGCGCTGTTTGCCCTGCTGCCGATGAGTGAATTACTGTATCTTCCCGCCGACGGGCAGAGCGTGTACGCCGCTGCACTCGCGTGTACGGTCTGTGCACTGGCCGGTATCGGAGCGGCAAGGCTGTCCGACCGGGTTCGGCATTCAGCTCCTGCACAATGGGTGCTCGCCCTGACCTCGCTGTTTCCGCTGCTGGCGTCCATCGCCCGCATGAGCATTTTCCTGCAGAAGACCGTGTTCACCGGACGCTCATGCGGCAGCACAGTTGTGCTGCTGACAGTCTGTATCCTGCTCACGGCCTCAATGGGACTCAACCGCTGTGCCATGTGGGCACTGCCGATCGCGTGGCTTGCCGGTGCGGTACTCCTGCTCTCCGGCGTGCTGACACTCACGCAGCTTACGCCCGCGAACTTTTCCGCACCGACAACGGCATTGCTGCCGCAATTCCGGCATATTCTGTACTCCCTGCTGCCGGTATCGGTCGTACTGGCGTTATCTCTGCCGGAGGCCAGGCTGTCCGCAAGCGTGTCGCGCGGACTCAGCGCAGGCGGTGCATTGCTCGCACTCCTGCTGCTGCGCACAGTGCTGCTGCTTGGAGCAAACACTGCTGCCCTGCTCCCCTATCCGGCGTTCACCGCCGCCGGACTGGCTGCCATCGGTAATTTTGCCCGACATGGTGAGGTATTCTTCGCAGCGCCGCTCCTCCTGTGTGAAATCGGCCGATGCGCAGCACTTGTCTGCGTGCTGCTGTATCCGTTCACACGCACCTGCGGCGTTTTGCACCTGCGCCGACCGCAATAGGACTTGTTTTCCTCTCTCCGTTCTGCTATAATGCAAACAGCAGAGCAAAGGAGATTACGGCATGAATATACAGATTTTCGGCAAAAATAAGTGTTTTGACACCAAAAAGGCGCAGCGCTGGTTCAAAGAACGCGGCATTAAATTCCAGATGATCGACCTTGCGCAAAAGGGCATGTCCAAGGGTGAACTGGACAGCGTGCTGAAGGCTGTCGGCGGACTGGACAACCTGCTCGACCAGAAAAGCAAGAGTTATGCGTCGCTTGCCTACCTCGCCTACGACGAGGACAAGAAGGAAAAGCTGCTCGAGGACGGCACGCTGATGAAAACGCCAATTGTCCGCAACGGCCGTCAGGCAACTGTCGGCTACCAGCCCGATGTTTGGGAGCAGTGGGAATAACTTCTCCAAAGCCGTTCTATGCCTCAGAACGGCTTTTTCCGTGTCCGTTGTCCGCTTTAGCGCCTTGTATAAAATATTTTTAGGAAAATGCTGTCATTTCGCAAAATATACCCTCTTTCTGTATCTGCTGTCTGATAAACTATGTTCGATAATAAGAAGCGGCATTGATTTACGCTTCTGATTTCATGCGAAAGTGAGGGAGAGCTCATGAAGAGAAAAGGCAAGCGTTTTCTTGTTCTGCTGACCACCGCCAGCCTGAGTCTGAATATGCTCGGCATCAGCGCTTTTGCAGCAGGAGATTCTCCGGAGACGGACGCTGCTTTCGTTTCAGAGATCTCAAAGAACGAGACTGATTTATCTGTAAACCGTCCGGATTCCGATGTTCCGGAGGTTTCCTATGAGCCGATCATTATCGACATTCCCGATGGACCGATTCCGGCCGGTGAAACCTTGGATAACGAGGTTTCGGCTACTGATATTGCAGAGAACGATATCCCAACGGCTGACAGCTTCAAGGAGCACCTGTCCGGCGGCTCATCCAAGCTGTGGATAACCGTAGGGGTTGTCTCCGGTGCAGGCGTGATTTTCACTACCATGTGCCAGAAAGGCAGCGAGAATCGGTAAAAACCATAAACGCCCGCTCATTTTTGAGCGGGCGTCAGTCTGTCAAAAAAGTATTATTTTAATTTTTACGCTTCGTGCGGCAGCACGCATAAAATAGAAGTTGCGGAGCAAATTCATAAAAAGTCGGGGCGTGTACCTGACTTTTTATACAAGGGAAGAAAAAATGTGCCCGCAGGGCGCGGTTTTTCTTCAGTATTCGCTCGAAAGCGTGGTTTCGAGCGAGAGGCTGCTCGAAAAACGAAGTTTTTCGACAGTCTCACGCCCGCTCATTTTTGAGCGGGCGTCTTTTCGTCTCACTGGCATAGCATAAAAAACAGCTCAGACATTGCTGAGCTGTTTTTATGCGCTTTATGCAGTTAATTCTTGAGACTCTGAATCGGAGCCGGAATACGACCTCCACGGTTAATGAACTTCGCGGGAGAACCGGTCTTGATCGGCATGATCGGAGCCGAGCCAAGCAGGCCGCCGAACTCGACCATATCGCCGACTCCCTTGCCGATGGCCGGGATAACACGGACAGCGGTGGTCTTGGTGTTGACAACGCCGATTGCGATCTCGTCCGCGATCAGGCCGGAGATGACCTCGGCGGTGGTGTCACCCGGAACAGCAACCATGTCGATACCAACCGAGCATACCGCAGTCATTGCTTCGAGCTTCTCAAGGGTCAGTGCGCCTGCCTGAGCCGCCGCAATCATGCCCTCGTCCTCAGAAACCGGAATGAATGCGCCGGACAGACCGCCGACACTCGAGGATGCCATAACGCCGCCCTTCTTAACGGCATCGTTCAGCATCGCGAGGATTGCGGTCGTGCCGCAGCCGCCGCAGACCTCCAGACCAACTTCCTCGAGGATACGCGCAACCGAGTCACCGATCGCCGGCGTCGGTGCGAGAGACAGGTCAACGATGCCGAACGGCACACCCAAGCGCTGGCTTGCCAGTGCGCCGACCAGCTGGCCCATACGGGTGATCTTGAACGCAGTTTTCTTGATCACGTCGGCAACCTCACCGATGGAGCAGTCGCCTGCACGGCGGATTGCGGACTGCACAACGCCCGGACCGGAAACGCCAACGTTGATAACGGTCTCCGGCTCACCGATGCCGTGGAACGCACCGGCCATGAACGGGTTATCGTCTACCGCGTTGGCAAAAACAACCAGCTTGGAGCAGCCCATGGAATCGTTGTCCTTGGTCAGTTCTGCGGTCTGCTTGATGATGCGGCCCATCAGACCGATGGCATCCAGATTGACGCCTGCCTTGGTGGACGCAACGTTGACCGACGAGCAGACCAGATTGGTCTCCGCCATTGCCTCCGGAATGGAGTTGATCAGGATTTCATCGCCCTTGGCGAAGCCCTTCTGCACCAGAGCCGAGAAGCCGCCGACAAAGTTAACGCCGGTGGTCGCAGCGGCACGGTCAAGCGCCTTGGCCAGCGGTACATAACTGTTCGCCGAGGAGGTCGCACCGACCATGGCGATCGGCGTTACCGAAATACGCTTGTTGATGATCGGGATGCCAAGCTCGCGCTCAATCTGCTCGCCGGTGGCAACCAGCTTTTCCGCACGGCGCGTTACCTTGTCGTATACCTTGTCCGCCAGCACATTGATGTCGTCCGCCGCAAGGTCGCGCAGCGAAATGCCCATCGTGATGGTACGAATGTCGAGGTGCTCCTCCTCGATCATCTTAATGGTTTCCAGAATATCTTTCGTGTTGATCATAGACATTTAACTAAACCTCCTGAAAAATTGAGAGTTGAGAATCGGTTACCTGCTCTCGATTCTGTCAATTTGTCAGATTTTGTGCATTGCGTCAAAGATGTCCTCATGCATGGTGTGAATCTTCATGCCGAGCTCCTCACCATCCTTGTCAAGCAGGTCGATGAGCGTGTTGAAGTCTACGGTGCACTTATCAATGTTTACCAGCATGACCATTGCAAATACATCGTCCATTACATTCTGAGAAATGTCGATGATGTTGACCTGATGCTCATAGAGCGTGTTCGAGATCTTGGCGATGATACCGGTACGATCCTTGCCTGTTACTGTGATTACTGCGCGCATGTTGATTCCTCCATTTTTGCGTATATGTTAATTTATCACAAACAAATGAATAATGGAAAATTGAGAATCCGTCGTTCTCAATTATTCTCCGGCTTCCACCACAGCATTGATAATGCTGTTGGAAACCAGAAAGCCCTGTTCGGTGAGATACCACCGTGTACCCTCGTGAGCGGCAAGGCCGTGCTTTTCCAGCATGCGGAATACCTGCTCGTAAGGAGCCGCACTGACATGGTATCGGTTTTCGAGATCGTGCATATCCGCACCGTCCGAGGTCCGCAGACGCACCAACAGGTATTCGCCCTGCCGCTGGAAGTCCGAGACCTCCTCCTCGTCCTGCGGGATGCTCTCACCGCTGATATAAGCCCTGATATCCCGGGCAAACGCGAACCGGCGGCCATTCAGGAAGGAATGGGCGCCCGGTCCCAGTCCGAGATAGTCGGAAAGATCCCAGTATTTGAAATTATGCCGGGAACGAAAACCCGGTTTTGCAAAATTTGATATTTCATAGTGCTCGAAGCCGTTCCTGCTGAGCAGCCTGCACATGGCAAGATAGGTATCTGCCTGCGTGTCATCATCCGGCAGAACCGGATTTTCACGTCCCATCGGTGTTGCAGGCTCCAGTTTGAGTCCGTAGCACGACAAATGCTGCGGGTTCAGCGTCAAACACTGTGTCACCGAGTCGAGAAACTGCGCCTGCGTCTGGTTCGGCAGGCCGTACATCAAATCAAGGCTGATGTTGAAGAAGCCGCTCTGCCGCGCGAGTTCTACGGCTGCCTGCGCCTGTGCAAAGTCGTGAATACGGCCGATGCGTTTGAGCTCGGTGTCGTGCGCCGCCTGCACGCCAAACGAAAGCCGGTTAACGCCATGCTCGTGCATGGCCTCCAGCACCGCTTGATCCGTGCTCTCCGGATTACATTCCACCGTGATTTCAGCGTTTTCCGCGATCGCAAAGCATGCCCCGACCGCCTGTAAAATCCTGCTGAGATAGTCTGCGCCAAGGCAGGTCGGCGTGCCGCCGCCAATATACACGGTATCGACCATGTAACCGGAACAGCGTTCGCCGTACGCCTTTATATCACGAATCAGCGCCGCCGTGTAATCGGCTTTGAGTGACGCATCCGTGATCGAATAAAAATCGCAGTACGCGCACTTTTTCACGCAGAACGGGATGTGCAGGTAGAGGCCGAGCAGCTTGCCGCCTGTTGCAGCGTTAGTTTTCCTCATCGAGTTTAAGCACAGCCATAAAAGCCTCGGTCGGCAGCTGAACCGTGCCGAGCGCACGCATCTTCTTCTTGCCTTCCTTCTGCTTTTCGAGCAGCTTTTTCTTACGCGTGATATCGCCGCCGTAGCACTTGGCCAGTACGTCCTTGCGGAGCGCCTTGACCGTCTCGCGGGCGATAACCTTGCCGCCGATGGCTGCCTGGATCGGTACCTCGAACAGCTGGCGCGGGATATTCTCCTTCAGCTTTTCGCAGATACGGCGGGCACGGCCGTAGGCCTTGTCGCGGTGCGCGATAAAGGACAGCGCGTCCACCTGATCGCCGTTGAGCAGCATATCGACCTTAACGAGATCGCTCTTGCGGTAGTCGATAAATTCATAGTCGAGCGACGCATAACCCTTGGTACGAGCCTTGAGCGCGTCGAAAAAGTCATAAATGATCTCACCGGTCGGCATTTCATAGTGCAGCTCGACCAGATTGGAGTCCAGATACTGCATATCCTTGAAGATGCCGCGTCGGTCCTGACACATCGGCATGATATTGCCGACGAACTCCTGCGGCGTCATGATGGATGCCTTAACATACGGCTCGCGGGCCTCCTCGATGACATCCGGACTCGGATAGTCGTGCGGATTGTCGCAGCGCTGCACGGTGCCGTCAGTCTTGCTGACCTCGTAGATAACACTCGGCAGGGTGGTAACAAGATCGAGGTCAAACTCACGTTCGAGACGCTCCTGAATGATCTCCATGTGCAGCATACCGAGGAAGCCGCAGCGGAAACCGAAGCCGAGTGCGACCGAGCTTTCCGGCTCAAACGACAGTGCCGCGTCATTCAGCTGCAGTTTTTCAAGTGCGTCACGCAGATCGGGATACTTGGAGCCGTCCTCGGTGTAAATGCCGCAGAATACCATCGGACGTGCCGGACGATAGCCGGGCAGCGCCTCCGGCGTCGGATTTTCCACACCGGTAACGGTATCACCCACGCGGGTGTCGGACACCTTTTTAATAGAGGCGGTAAAGTAGCCAACCTCACCCGCACACAGCTCCTGCTGCGGAGACAGACCAAGCGGCAGCATGTAGCCGCACTCAAGTACCTGAAATTCAGCACCGGTGGCCATCATTTTGACCTTCATGCCCGGGCAGATCTTACCGTCAAGCAGACGCATGTAAACGACAACGCCCTTGTATGGGTCGTACTGGCTGTCGAACACGAGTGCACGCAGCGGCGCATCTGCATCGCCCTCCGGCGACGGAATATCAGTGACGATACGCTCGAGCACCTCATGAATATTGATATTCATTTTTGCGGAAATTTCGGGCGAATCCTCTGCCGGAATGCCGATGATATCCTCGATCTCCTTCTTGACACGCGGCGCGTCTGCCGCCGGCAGGTCGATCTTGTTGATGACCGGCACGACCTCCAGACCGGCGTCGATGGCAAGATAGGTGTTGCCGAGCGTCTGCGCCTCAATACCCTGTGCCGCATCAACGACCAGAAGCGCACCCTCACACGCCGCCAGAGAACGTGAAACCTCATAGTTGAAGTCCACATGACCCGGGGTGTCGATCAGGTTCATTTCGTAGGTCTTGCCGTTGTCCGCGGTGTATTCCATGCGGACAGCGCGCGCCTTGATGGTAATGCCGCGCTCACGCTCAAGCTCCATATTGTCGAGTAACTGCTCCTCCATTTCACGCACGGAAACGGCCTTGCACTGCTCCAGCAGACGGTCTGCCAGCGTAGATTTGCCGTGGTCAATATGTGCAATGATGGAGAAATTACGAATTTGCTCGCGATTTTTCACGTCGAAAGCTCCTTATCTGTAAACTGTAAACCTAATAAATATAGGCTCATTATAGCATATTTGGCGGGGTGTCACAAGCGTTCTTTCGCAGTTTACGTTTGTTTCTCTGCTGCAAACGTGAATTTTGTATTTTTTCATAAATTTCATTTTCTGATAAGAGGAATTTCATGCAAAGCGGTTATTGTATTATCATGATGAAGCAGTAAACCGACAAAGAATTAGCGGCGGCCGGCGGTTTGGGGTAAAACAAAAGCACCGATTTTACTCGGTGCTTCTAATTGGAGCGGCTGACGAGGCTCGAACTCGCATCCACACCCCGCAAAAGCCGCAGGCTTTCACGGGGACCCCGACCTCTGATTTCATGAAGGTGGAGGAAGCGAGTGTGCTGCGGATAAAAGAAAAGCACCGAATGACATCGGTGCCCTTTGATTTGGAGCGGCTGACGAGGCTCGAACTCGCTACCTCCACCTTGGCAAGGTGGCGCTCTACCAGATGAGCTACAGCCGCATATTTGGTTTTTCGCGCTAACGCGATTTTTTAACTCGAAGATGGGTTACTTGCCGCTCCGACGCTATATCTCCGGGCGGAATCGCTTTTGCTGCGGCAAAAGCCACGGCGGTTGAAACAATCCACCGGATTGTTTCTAAGAGCCGCCTGCTCTCATTTCAATGTCGCAAAGCGACAATTCAGAGGTTAGAGGGCTACGGCCTCGATTCCTTACTCGAAAGGGATTATTTTTATAATGAGTGCTTGTGGCACTCATTATAAAAATGGTGCCTCCGGGCGGAATCGAACCACCGACACGGGGATTTTCAGTCCCCTGCTCTACCGACTGAGCTACAGAGGCGTTTTTACAGCGCTTGTTTAGTATATTATATTCCCTCGGAAATGTCAACAACTTTTTTCAAAATTTTTTGTATATTCTGCAAGCAGGAGAAAACAGTCACAGAAGCTCAGTCTGCGACTGTATCACTTTTCTCTTCCGTTTTACGGCGGATTTGTCCCCACAACAAGTCCGCCGCTCTATCCTTTTCATGCGGGAGCAGCCACACGGTGCAGCCCAAAATAGTTCAACTGAAACGCGCCTCCTTTATGTATGTCTGGTCATTTATACTGTTTGCCGCCTGCCTTGCCATTTGAAATGTCGGATAGCGTTCTCTGCAAATCTCGTCATTGGCCGGCACGGCAGCCAACAGGCTGGTTCGTGAATCAATCGAATCCAGTTTCCATGCGCCGTTCTCCTTCTTTATGATCGCAGTGATGGTATCCCGATTGACCGGCAGCTCCACCGAAAATCCCTGCTCCGGATTGCCGGAGATTCGTTTATCCCAGACAACGATCTGTGCTTGCACTACTGCCGTCATTCGGTCTGCGGACAGTCTCACGCTGTCAAATCGGCAGTCAGCTGCACCGCAGGACTCGCTGTATTCTACATTTGGGTCGGCAGCCGTCAAAATCCCCTCGTTCAGCGCAATGTATCGTTTCCTGCAGGGATTTTCCTCGGTGTAGTACTGCTCCACCCGTGAAGTGTATGCCGTCTGCAGTTCCGTGCGTTCCCGCTCGGTCAGGTCGGCCGGTGAGTCGGTCTCCGACGGATAGCACCCTATCTGCATCTGCGTTTCCATCGCGCCGAGGAACGCCCTCTGTACATTTTTCGCTTCCTGCGCACGGTCGGAGACAACGGCCGCACCGCCTGTGCAGACAGCTGCCGCAGCCAGTACGCCACCCAATCGAAACCATATCCTGCGATTGTTCATGCACTCCCTCCTTTCCAGCTCTCCTGTCCTGCTCATACTATATAGACGAATGTCCTTCCGGTTTTGTGACACGCTCCCGCAAAAATTTTTGAATTTTTTCGGCATGAGAAAAACCGGCCTGCAAATCCGCTCTTTGGATTGCACAGCCGGACACAATATGCTATAATCTGCTAAAATAACAGGCAGGAAGGCGTAAAAATGTTTCTCTATCTGGCAATGATCGACTCGGACGCAGACAAGTCCAAGTTCGAGATTCTTTACAGCGAATACAAAAATCTGATGTACTACACCGCAAACCGCATTCTGCGCAACAGCAGAGATGCGGAGGACGTGGTGCATCAGGCTTTTCTCAAAGTCATCGAAATTCTGGACACCATTTCTTCACCGAGGTGTCACAAAACGCGCGCGCTGCTCGTCACTATTACCGAGCACAAAGCGATCGACCTGTACCGCGAAAAGCAGCGCCGCAATGTCCTGCCGCTTGCCGAAGAATATGTCGGAGCCGCGCCTGCTGCTGAGATTGAGCGTCTCGCCGAGCGCGACACTCTGGCGGCCGCTATCGCTGCACTGCCGCCGCGTTACCGCTCGGTACTGCTTCTGCGGTACGACTGCGGCTATTCTAACGCGGAGATCGCGAATATTCTGGATACAACCGAGCCGAACGTACGCAAGCTCATCCAGCGTGCCAAGGAAAAACTCAGCGCAGCGCTGAGTGGGATGGAGGAACCGTAAATGAAGATCACTGACGATATGCTGTCCGCGCAGACCGCCGAAGCGCGCGAGCTGTGGCTGCAAGCCTGTACGCCGGATGCGCTGCCTGAGCACCGTTTCTCCCGGAAATTCCGGCGCGAAATGCGCTGTCTGATGCGCGCGCAAAAGCACTCTGCGGCGTTTAACCGGAGCCTCCGTCTTGCGCGCCGCACGGCCGCTGTTCTGCTGCTTTCCGCTGCGGTTTCGTTCGGCTGCGCGATGAGCGTAGAAGCATATCGCGTATCGTTTATCAGTACTGTCGTACGCGTGTTTAACGACCTGACCGACTATCGTTTTTCGTCTGCCCTGCCGTCCGAAACCGGCAGCAAGGCGTTCACGCCGCCGGTTCTGTCCGGCCTGCCGGATGCCATGCACAAAACCGATGAGCGCAGCACGCCCAACGGCTATACCGTCACCTACGAAAGCACTACCGATTTTCTTGACCTGACCTGCACCCGGATTACAGATACTTCAGAGGCACACAAGTTTGTAGACACGGAAAACGCATCTGTTACCGAATTCGCTCTGCACGGCAGTCCGGTTACGATGATCGAGAAAAACGGTACGGTCACGCTCCTCTGGACGCACGATGACATCGTCTATCACCTGTACAGCAGCTTGTCCGCCGATACCTGCCGTAAACTCATCGAGAATCTGCAGTGATTCTCTGCTGATATTGCAAAGAATTGCTATATCCCATCAAATGCGCAATCTCCGAGATGCATTCAGCAAATATGATGATATTATTTACCAACCCGCAAGCTACTCCGGCAACAGCCGCCGTGTGCATGCACTCTATAAAAAACTTACTGTATGTTAGTGTATGATAGTGTAGGTTGCTATACAGATTATCTCCTATATACAGCCTGTTACCCACACTAACATACGCTGACATACACTAATCTGTTTGTTATCTCTCTACCGCAGGGCGGGAACACACCGGAGCACCCTGCCGCCCTCTGCGGGATACCTGCACAAGATAGGAAAAGAGTGGAAAGCACTTCACTCTCCACTCTTTCTTATTTTAATTCAGTTTAGTTCAGCGCTGCAATGGACTCCTCCAGCTTTGCGAGGTGCTCGCGCAGCTTTTCAGCCTTTTCGCGCTCGGCTGCTGATATTGCAAAGAATTGCTATTGCGGCCCGCCCTGTCGCGGTGTTATAATGATAAATTGTGAAAGTGTATAAACCACGCGCATGATTTTCTGCGCGAAAACAATCACGGAGGTTTACTCTTTTGAAAAAACATCGCTATACCGCGGCGGCCGTAATGCTCAGTCTTTCGATGCTGACCGGCACCGCTGCCGCCGATTATTCCGATCTAAAGCCGCACTGGGCTGAACAGGCCATGGAATTCGCCGTACAGTCCAATCTGATGGACGGCATTTCGGAATACACCTTTGCCGCAGATGCACCTGCGACCCGCGCCTGTCTGGTGCAGGCGCTTTACCGCATGGAGCACGCGCCTGCATCTGACACAGTGCTTACCTTTCAGGATGTCGCGGAGGATGCGTCCTTCCTGACCGCGGTTCAGTGGGGTGTGTCCAACGGCATCATCACCGGCTACAGCAACACGGTATTTCGCCCCGGCACCTCACTTACGCGCGAGCAGTTCGCCGTTATGCTGTACCGCTTTGCCGAATACAAAAAGCTGGACGTGACGGCACAAAGCGCGCTCTCCGGCTACACGGATGCTTCTTCGATTCATCCGTATGCGCAGGCCGCCATGCAGTGGGCCAACGCCGAGGGACTGATCACCGGCACGACCGCGACCACACTGTCTCCGCAGCGCACAGTCTCCCGCGCACAGCTGGCGACTATTTTGCAGCGTTTTGCACCGATGGTCTCCTACCAGCAGCGGGAAACCGATGCGCCGAAGCCGCCGCAGACCCATTCCTACACGGCCTTCACCACCAAACTGGGTGACGTGACGCGCAGCGAGACCGAACAGGACCTGACCGAAGTTCATCGAGCGACCCGCCGTTACACGGACGGTCAGGGCTGCGCGGTCGAGATGGGACACTCTGCCGCCGTGCTGGACGCACCCGCGCACACAGCCGCGCAGTTTGAGATGAAGGGCACGTCCGGCACCGTTCGCTGGTACGACACCGCAGCGTCCTCGTGGAAACAGCAGCCGCTCACTGCGGGCACGCTGCCGAGCGGCATGTACTTCCTGTGGGTGGACGGCATGGACAGCATTCTCGTCACGCCGATGACCTATGCCGCGCGAGACAACGGCATGATCGAGTATTTTCCGGGCAAAAACGGCTCGCTGAAGATCGAGCGGACAGCTTCCGGCTTCCGGTTCTCCGTGCAGGTTGCGGCTCTTACGCAGGGCACCTACAGCGACTATCTGCTGCTGACTTCTCAGCAGACACTCATCGACTGGAGCGACCCGTCCATGCTCAGCCGCTGGGCGAACTACAGCCTGATCGGCACCAACCGCTGGTGCTACAACGGCTACTACTATACCGCGCCTTCGACCTACTATCCGTTCGATGAGAACTATTTCTACTCGCTTCCGGCGGCGCATATTGCCGGCAAGATGGCAAACGACACCGATCAGCCGGCCTCCCGCGCGATCGGTCTGGCGATGATCGACCTGATGCGCGAGCAGCAGAACGAGTACGGCTTTATCCCCTCTCAGGCAGGCAGCACATGGCTCAAGACGGATTACGGCATCGAACCCGGCTACTACGACACCCGCTTCAACACGGATTTCTGGCTGGCGAACATCAACGCAGCCGAAAACTTCGGTGTGACCGGCTGGCTGGACAAGACCCGCAAGTATGCGGATTTTCTCGTCAGCTTTGCCGAGCAGCATCACTTCACCTTCGGGGCCGGCGATGACGAGGGATGGCTCGTGCAGGATTACTGGCACCCGAACGGAGAGTCCTCGCCGACACACGCCTCGCTCAACCATCATGCCGCCGAAGCCGAATTCCTGTACCGGATGGCAGACGCAGTTAATGAGGACAGCTACGCCGTTCTCGCTGACCGCATGGTGCGCGGCATTGAGCAGAGCGAACTGCTGTGGTACAAGCCGGACGGTGATCTGAACTACTCCTACAAGCCGGACGGCACCTGTTCCGGTCAGGATTATCCGTATTTGACCTACAACGACCTGCTTGAGCTGCAGCGGCTGTATGCAGCCCGGCACGGTCAGGAAAATCCGGCGATCTCCCGTTTGCTGCAGGTCAAGCTGACCTGGATGAATAAAAACGGCGTGACCGGCTACAACAAATAATTTTGGGGACGGAGAGAAATAAACGTGACACCAAATTCATTCGCTTATATCGTCTTTCTGGTGATAGGCGCACTCATTTACCACCCACTGTCACAGAAGGCCAAGAAACCCTTTCTTCTGCTGCTGAGCATCTGGTTTTACGCCATCGGCGGTGTAAAATTTCTGCCGTTGCTGGCGCTGACCGTTGCCTTCAACTTCTTTGCGGCGCAAAAGCTGGAACGCACCGAGCGTAAGCGCGGTCTGCTCACGCTGGTGCTTGTGCTCAACCTCGGCGCACTCGGGTTATTCAAATACCTCGGCTTTTTCGGAGAGCTGCTCGGCTGCACCGGTGTGCAGCTCAGTCTGCCTCAGCTTGCTCTGCCGATCGGCATTTCGTTCTACACGTTCGTCATCTGCGGCTATATGATCGACGTGTACCGCGGTCGTGAAGCCGAGCGTAATTTCCTCGATTTTGCGCTGTTCACCACCTTCTTTCCGGCAATCCTGTCCGGCCCGATCGAGCGCTCAAAGAGCCTGCTCCCGCAGATCAAGCAGCCGCGCCGCGCAACTGCGGACGATGTGCGCTTTGCCGCCGAACGGCTGATCGAGGGCACGGTCAAGAAGGTGCTGCTCGCGGATAATCTGGCGGTTCTGGTCAACACCGCGTACGCCGATCCGGCGCAGTTTTCCGGTCTGGAGCTGGCGTTTGCCGCGGTGGCGTATGCCCTGCAGATCTACTGCGACTTTTCCGCCTACTCCGACATGGCGATCGGCTCCGCGCGGCTGTTCGGCATTACGCTGATGGAAAACTTCCACGCACCATACATGGCGCAAAGCTCCAAGGAATTCTGGCACAGATGGCACATTTCCTTGTCCACCTGGTTCCGCGACTACTTATATTTCCCGCTCGGCGGCAGCCGCAAGGGCAAAGCGCGCACCTACATCAACGTGCTGATCGTGTTCGCACTGAGCGGCCTGTGGCACGGTGCCGCCATGAAATATGTGCTCTGGGGACTGCTGTTCGGCGTTTTCCAGGTTATCGGCGGCCTGCTGACACCGGCAAAGCAGCGCCTGTGCGCTGCACTGCACATTCCGTGGGACGCAGGCTGGCTGCAGATCATCCGCGTGATTATCACCTTCGGCCTTTCCACGTTTGCGTGGATATTCTTCCGCGCGGATTCCGCTTTGCAGGCGTGTGCTATTATCAAACGCATTGTGACGGCGGCAGGCGCATGCTTCCCGCTTAACCTGACGCATCTCGGTCTGACCGAGCGTGCGCTGCATGTGCTTGCCGTGAGCCTCATCGGACTGGTGCTGACCGACATCATCGGTGACCGTTTTCCGCTGCGGGAAAAGCTGCTGGAGACCGTCTGGCTCCGGTACGCGGTCTGGGTTATCCTGCTGGCAGTGACGGCCGTGTGCGGCGCGTACGGCACCGGATTCAACCCGCAGGAATTCGTCTATTTCCAGTTTTAAGGAGGAATCGCCGTGAAACACATTTTCAAGAGAGAACTGGCGGCCTTCCTTGCCGCTGTGGCAGTGCTCGGCGGTATCCTCGCCGGTGCGACCCATTATCTCACACCGCAGCAGCATGATTACGGCTCGGTCTGGGGCATGTACGAGCAGGAGCAGACGGATTCGATCGACGTGCTGTTCTTCGGCTCGTCCGTCGCCTACTGTGATGTAGTACCTGCCGTATACTGGGAAAATTCCGGTCTGACCGCCTTTGTGCAGGCCGGACCCGAGCAGCCGCTTCCGCTGACACTGGATTACTTAAAGGAAAGCCTGCGTACACAGTCACCCAAGGCGGTTTTCGTGGAGTGCACCGGTATAGCGTTCCATAAATACATGGGCTTCACCAAGACCAACATCGGTCAGATGCCGTGGGGCATCAATCGTCTGCACGCGACCTTTTTTAATGCCGAACCCGAGGTCCGCAAGGGACTGCTGTTTCCGCTGTACTTCTATCACGACCGCTGGACGACCCTCAAGAGCGAGGATGTGCAGCCGTACACCGAGGATATGCTGGCCGGCTACACCTTTCTGTCCGGCGGCACGGACAAGGGTCCGGACGACTGCGAAACGGTTGATATTGCCCCCGAGGACTGGGCGCGCAACATGGACGCCCTCGAGGACATTTACGCGCTCTGCCACAGCAACAATATTCAGCTGGTGCTGTACCGTGCTCCGACAAAGCGTCTGCACGACGCTGACTGGGACAGGCTGACCGCGCAGTTTGACGGACGCGACGGCGTATCAACACTGAATTGCAGCGACTACACCGCGCAGATTGCCGCAGATCCGGAAAACGACTTCTACGACTCACTGCATTACAACTGTGTCGGTGCGGAGAAATTCAGTGCGTTTCTCGCGGACTGGACGAAGAACAATCTCTCGATCTCGCCGGATGAACCGCAGGATACCACGCTGTGGACGGCACGCCTGCAGCATTTCCGCGATTTAACGGCAAATCCGCCGCAGGAGAACACAAACGCATAACAAAAAAAGACTGCTGCACAGGTTTTATCCTTGTGCAGCAGTCCTTTTCTTATGCGCTTATTTCCAGAAATCAGTTTCTTCCTTGATGCCAATGTTCTTCGCGTGAAATACCGGATTCTCACCGCGCTTGCGGCTTGCGACGTAATCGTTCAGGCACCTGATGGCCGTGCCGCCAAGAATCAGGATGGTCGGCACGTTGACTACGACGATCATACCCTGCAGCATATCCGCAGTATCCCATACCAGACCGGCGTTTGCGATCGCACCGATGAACACGATGGCCGTAGCAAACAGGCGGAAGAAGAGCAGCTCATGCTTTTTGATGCTGCGATGCAGGATGAACTCCAGACAGCCCTCGCAGTACGAGTAGTTGCCGAGCAGCGTGGTGAACGCGAACAGCATCATCGCCACTGCCAGGAACACCGGACCTGCCGTGCCGAGCGTGGATGCGATAGCGTTCTGCACATAAACCGCACCGGCGATTTCCTTGGTCGGAACAATGTTAGTGGACAGACACATGAACGCCGTTGCCGTACAGATGAGCAGCGTGTCGATGAATACGGACAGCATCTGCACCAGACCCTGCTTGGCCGGATGAGAAACAGATGCGGTCGCGGCTGCATTCGGCGCAGAACCCATACCTGCTTCGTTCGAGTACAGACCGCGCTTTACGCCGTACATGATGCAGCTGCCGGAGAAGCCGCCCATCACAGATTGGAGGTCAAATGCGTTGTGGAAGATGGACGCAAACATGCCCGGTACATTCCTGATGTTCAGGCAGATAATGAGCAGCGAAACCAGTACATACAGGATACCCATGAACGGAACAAGGATTTCGGTGATGCTTGCCAGACGCTTTGCGCCGCCGAGTACCATTACGCCGAACAGGAACGCCAGAATGACACCGATGAACGCCGGTGTGATAACCGGATGGTAGAACTTGAACACCGAGAACGTAGACTGCAGATTGTACGCCGCCAGCATGTTATAGCCGACTGCGTAGATCAGGATGATGAGCACCGAGAAGATAATACCCAACCAGCGCTTGCCGAGTGCGTCGCGCATGTAGTACGCAGGACCGCCGTAGCAGCTGCCGTCCGGTGCACGCTTTTTGTAAATCTGCGCGAGCGTAGACTCGATGAAGGCGGTTGCACCGCCGAGCAGTGCGGTTACCCACATCCAGAAGATAGCGCCCGGTCCGCCGAGGCAGATTGCCGTGGATACACCGATGATGTTGCCCGTGCCGACACGCGACGCGGTGGAGATCATGAGTGCGCCGAACGAGGAAATGCTTCCCTCACTTTCCGGCTTCTCCATGATGACCCTGCACGCATCCCTGAACAGACGAATCTGGATGAACTTGCATCGGAACGTGAAGTAAATGCCGCTGACTACCAGAAACAACGGCACAAACCACGGCTGATACAGCACGCCTGATATTGCTGCGATAACGGAGTTGATCGTTTCCAACATAATTTCTATTCCCTTTCCAAAGTACTTCTGTTACCGGTTGTAGTCAACCGGTAACATTTATTTATTATTATACAGGAATCCGACAAACTTCTCAAGTACAAGTTATACCTTAATAAAATAAGTGTTCCAGCACCCACGCAAACGCCTTTGCCGTGCGGCGGTCCGGCTGCTGAAAGTGCCCGCCGCTGTTCCATTCCAGTGTGCAGCTTACGTTTTTCTCCTGCAGGAGCGCATACGCCGCCCGCATGCGGTCGCCGACGGTGGACATCACCGGATTGCGCGTTTTTTCCTCGCGGTTGCCCAGGCTGAGATAGACGGCAGCGCTGTGCAGATCATGCGCCTGCATGTACTCCAGAAATTTCGGAAACCACAGAGACGGCGAGGCTGCCGCGATGCCGGAAAAACGGTCGGTCCGATATGCGCTCCACAGGGCAAACAGCCCTGCCATTGAGTATCCGCCGATGATGTATCGTCTGTCTGCGTCCTCACACAGCGGCAGGATTTCGCGGAGCAGTGCCGCAGCACCGTCTCCGAAGTCCTCATGACCGAAAACTGCCGGTGCACACCACGGAGACAGGTCGTCGTTCCAGCTTTCAACCTTGACGGCAATCAAACGGAACGGCTGTGCAGTCAGTCGCTTGATCTCTCGGATTTCGTTCTCGATGACCGGCAGGTCGTGGTCCCCAACCGGTTGCAGCAGCACGTTTTTCGCATTCGGCTCGCCGTATTCATAAATTCTCATGCAATCACCTTCTTCTATGCATTTTTTCGCACTGATTTTACCACAAAATGCACCGCACCGTCAAATTTGCAGCGATTGACAATCCGCGTCCGCAACGGTATGATAGATGCAAAGAGTAAAAGGAGTTTCCGCTATGGGAAAATATATACTGGCGCTCGATCAGGGCACGACAAGCTCACGAGCGATCTTATTTGACAGCGAACAGAATATTCTCGCCATCCGGCAGCATGAGCTGACCCAGCACTATCCGCACGAGGGATGGGTCGAGCAGGACCCGATGGAAATCTGGTCCACGCAGTATGCAGCTATGCTCGAGGTGCTGGCGGCCGCCGATGTTTCTCCGTCCGATGTGGCGGGCATCGGCATCACCAACCAGCGCGAGACGACCATCCTGTGGGATAAAAATACCGGACGGCCGATTCACAACGCTATCGTCTGGCAGTGCCGCCGCACAGCGGATATTGTGGACAGGCTGGTGCAGGACGGTCTCTCCACGCACATCCGCCGCACGACCGGTCTGGTGCCGGATGCGTATTTTTCGGGCACCAAGATCAAGTGGCTGCTCGACCATGTGGAGGGCGCACGAGAGAAGGCCGAGCGCGGGGAAATCCTGTTCGGCACGGTGGATTCCTGGCTGGTGTGGAAGCTGACCGGCGGCAAGGTGCACATCACGGACGCGACCAATGCCGCACGCACGATGATCTTCGACATTCACCGTCTGGACTGGGACGATACCCTGCTCCACGCGCTCGATATTCCCCGGGCGATGCTGCCGCGCGTGTGCTCCTCAAGCGAGGTGTACGGTTCTGTTTCCCTGCCGGGCGGCGATATTCCGATTGCAGGCATTGCAGGCGACCAGCAGGCGGCGCTGTTCGGTCAGACCTGCTTTGCGGCAGGCGATGCGAAAAACACCTACGGCACGGGCTGTTTTCTGCTGATGAACACCGGCACGACCGCCTGCGAGAGCAAAAACGGCCTGCTGACCACCATCGGCATTCAAATCAGCGGAGAGACGCAGTACGCGCTCGAGGGCAGCGTGTTCGTCGGCGGTGCCGTCATCCAGTGGCTGCGGGATGAGATGCGCTTTTTCTCCGAGAGTCGTGATGCGGAATACTACGCGGACAAGGTGAAGGACACCGGCGGCGTGTACCTCGTGCCCGCATTCACCGGTCTGGGTGCGCCGCACTGGGATATGTACGCACGCGGCTGCCTCATCGGTCTGACACGCGGCACAACCCGCGAGCACATTATTCGCGCCGCACAGGAGTCCATCGCCTATCAGGTGAACGACCTGCTGACCGCCATGAAGCGCGATACGGGCGTTTCCCTTTCCTCCCTCTCGGTGGACGGCGGTGCCAGCCGCGACAGCTTCCTGATGCAGTTCCAGAGCGATATTTCGGACTGCACGATTCGCCGTCCGGTCATCCGCGAAACGACCGCGCTCGGCGCATGCTATCTCGCCGGACTCGCGACCGGTGTGTGGCACAGCCGTGAGGAGCTGAAGCAGCTCTGGCGGTGCGATACGCTGTACGCGCCCTCGATGGACGAGAATAAGCGCCGCAAGCTGCTATCCGGCTGGGATAAGGCGGTTGGACGGTCGCTCGATTGGGCGGAGCATTAAAAAACAGCACAAACAAACCCGAAGTACAGGCGCAAAACCTGCACTTCGGGTTTTGTATTTCAGTATGCTTTAATCATTCGCCCGAATCCACGCGGGCAGCTGCTCGATGTTCAGCTGCACATCGTCCGCACCGGCCTCGAGGAACACCTGCCGCGCACGATCGAGTGCAGCCTGCTTTTTCTCAGCAGAGAGTGCCTCATAGGCCGCCTGCGTCATGCCCATCACACTGCTGCCTCGAGCACGCCGAGCGAGCGGACACCGGCATTCCTGCCTTCCTGAATGTCAGACACAGTGTCACCGACCTTGACGACCACCTGCACGGACGGCACCTGGAATTTCTGCATGTTGGCAAAAATCATATACGGGTTCGGGCGGCCCAGACCGTCCACCGAATCCGGGCTGAACCACGCGTCCGGTGCGTAGCCCTGTTTTGTCGCATTTTCGGTGACAACTGCCATCATTGCATCGGTATAACCAGTCGTAGAGCCGATTTTCAAACCCATTTCATGCAGCTTCGCAACCGTCTCCACGACACCCGGCTTAGGCGCCGCATACTGCTCCAAGCTGCGCACGAGCGAGTCCTCAAACGCGCCGTAGATGGTTTCGACCGCCGCTTCTATCGCTTGCGCATCAAGTTCTTATCAAAATCCTGTAAAGTGAGGTCAGGAAATGTAAAGTAAAAAATCCTCCGTAAAACGGAGGATTTTTACAACACTCATCTTATATAGAATGATATAGGATTTATTTCCGCAGAAAATACACCAGACACGGTCGTCCGCCGGTGCGGTAATCCATCTCACTGCCGATGACCTGCTGCTCTGCCAGATAATTCATATACCGCCGCACGGTCACGACCGACAGACCGACATGCGATGCGATCTCATCACTGGTATGCCGTGTATCCGGCGCAGCCCGCAGATATGCCTCAATGCGCGAAAGCGTCTGACTCTGCAAACCTTTTGGCGGCGTGACAGGCTGTGTCGGCATCGCAGCCTGAAACAGCGTATGATCGAGCGCCTCCTGACTGAAGCTGTCGCGCTGCACGCTCTCTCTCCGGCGGCAGAACACGTCCAGCGCCTGCCGGAACCGCTCATATGCGAATGGTTTGACCAGATAATCCACTGCACCCAGTCGCGCGGCATCGTTGACCGTTCTTGCGTCATTCGCCGAAGTGACCATGATGACATCCGCGTCCACACCTTCTGCGCGAAGCTGCAGCAGCAGCTCGGTGCCGCTCATCTGCGGCATGTAAACGTCTAAAATAATCAGGTCGATCGGGTTGCGCTGCAGCCAGAACAGCGCCGGATGCGCCGCTGAAAACGTCTGCACGACGGCAAACCGGCTGTCCTGCTCGATATACCGGCGGTTGAGCCGTGTAATCATCGGATCGTCCTCAATAATAACCGTTGTGTACATCGGATTTCCTCCTTACTGCTGTCCGTTTGCGGATTCCGCAACCGTAATGATGAACGAGCTGCCGATTCCCGGCTCGGATTCGACGCGAATCGTTCCGTGGAACGCGTCTACGGTCTCCTTGACGAGTGACAGACCGGTGCCTCTGCCCTCGCCCTTGGTGGAAAAGCCGCGCTCGAAAATGCGGTCCAGCTTATCGGCAGCAATGCCTGCACCGCTGTCGTCCACGCTGATGAGCATGCCATGCTCGCCCTCGCGAATGCTGACCGTCACTTCCTTCTGTGCGTTTTCCGGTGCATCCCGCAGTGCGTCAAACGCATTCTCAGTCAGGTTTCCAAGAATGGTGATCAGACTGCTCACCGGAAGATACTGTCCGTCTCCATGCAGCTCACTCGCCGGGTCGAGCACAAACCGGATGCCCAGCTCTGCCGCACGATACGCCTTGCCGATCAGCAGCGCCGCAACCGACGGCTCCCGAATACGCTCAGAAATATAGCCGATCGAGTGTGCGCGCGTCTGCGTTAAATGCAGCACATAGTCCTCCACCTGCTTGTACTCGCCCAGCTGTAACAGACCGAGGATCACATGCAGCTTGTTGGTAAACTCATGCGTATACGCCCGCAGCGCACCGACAATATGCTGCACGCCGGTCAAATCCTGCGCCAGCCGCGTGACCTCGGTCCGGTTGCGGAAAATAGCGATAACACCCTCCACCTTGCCGTCCCGCCAGAGCGGCATACGGTCGGAAATGACCGAAACATGCTTGATGGACTCCAGACCGATGTTGTATTCACTTTTGCCGGTCTGCAGCACGCGCGCCATCGTTGAGCGCGGATAGACCGTCTGTAACGGCTGACCGAGTGCATCCTTCACCTTGATTTTGAGGATATCCGCTGCCGCACGGTTCATATAGGTGATCATGCTGTGTTCGTCGATCGCCATCAGACCCTCATCCAATGCATCCAGAATATCCATGCGCTGCAGAAACAGCTGACGGAACGCGTCCGGCTCATAGCCCAGCAGTTCCCGCTTGACCCGCTTAGAAAACCGCACGCTGAGCAGACTGCCGATGCCAAGCGCGAACAGCGTGATGAGCAGATACGACAGCAGCACACGCAGCACCGTCCGATGGTAGGAGCGCAGATACAGCCCTGCCATGACGATACCGGTCGCCTGCCCGTTTTCATCGCGCATGACAGCATAGGCACAGCGATCCGCGCCGTCCGGCATCTCATCGTTCGAGAGCACCGGCTTTTCCTCGCTGCACAGGCGGCTGACCGTATCCGCTTTCAGTTCGGGCAACAAAGATGCGTCGCCTGCACCGGACACGAGATCGTAAAACACTGTCGGCTTTCCCTTAATATCATACACGCCGAGCATATCTACTTCAGATACACGCTGTACGGTCCGCGCCAAATACTGCTGTGCGTTATCTGCCCGAATATCCTCGATCAGCAGCGGCGCATCTGCCGCCATCTGCGCCGCATTGGACAGCAGTTGGTCACGCGTCCGCACCTCCTGATACAGGCCGATGCCCAAACCGACCGACGTGGACAGCAGCACCACCACCGCAATGCACAGGATCAGCATCCGGCGCACCTGCCGGTGCAGTGAGCCGGAAGAACGTGCATTTATCAAATTCATCCACTCCTTTTAAGAAGATACTTCATATCATAACACACTGGTCAACATTCATCAAATCCCCTCTGCAGATTTATGCAAATCTGTCAAATTGCGCGGGTTAATTTTTTTTAGTTTCATAAGCTTGCGTAAACTCCGACAGGTTTTTACAATAAGCGCGTAAACCAACTTATAGACAAACGAGGTGATGCCCTTTGGGTGAAATCAAAGCGGAATTGAATGCCGAACTGCAAACCCATATTGCGTTCGAGATTCCGCTGTTCGGCGGAATACCGATTCCGGAATCCGCTGTGGTAAGCTGGGCGATCATAGTTGTGCTGACCCTGCTTGCCATCTGGCTGACGCACGGACTGCGCAAGCGTCCCGGGCGAAAGCAGATTGCCGCAGAGATGCTGGTGGGCTTCATCAACAATTTCTGCCGCGACACACTGGGCGACAAATACTGGCGCACCTTCGCTCCGTACCTCGGCACGGTAGGCCTGTATCTTGCGCTGGCGAACATGGCCGGTCTGTTCGGCGTAACGCCGCCGACCAAAGACCTGAACGTCACCGCCGGTCTGGCGATCATGAGCGCCCTGCTGATCTACGGCTCGCAGTTCCGTTTCCACGGTCTGCGCGGCGGACTGAAAAAGTTCAGCGAACCGGTTTCGGTCGTCACGCCGCTCAACATTATGGAGATCGGCATTCGGCCTTTGTCGCTCTGCATGCGACTGTTCGGCAACATTTTCGCCGGATTCGTCATCATGGAGCTGGTCAAAATGGCCGTTCCGGTCGTTGTGCCCATCCCGCTGAGCCTGTATTTCGATGTATTCGACGGTATGATACAGGCAATCGTATTTGTATTCCTGACAACACTTTTCCTGTCGGAATCGCTTGAGTAACCACTGTTTTATCTGAGAAAGGATCACAAAAATGAGTATTGCTATTGGTGCAGCTATCGCAGTTATGACCGGCATCGGCGCCGGTCTCGGTATCGGCTATGCAACCGCGAAATCCTCGGAAGCCATTGCACGTCAGCCGGAGGCCTCCGGCCAGATCAGCAAAAACCTGATCCTCGGCTGTGCACTGGCCGAGGCAACCGCCATCTACGGTTTTCTGATCGGTATCCTGCTTATCTTCATGAATTGATCGGGGTGAGATCGAATGATCCTCAATCTAAATTCGCAGATTATCTGGGTGTTTGTTGATCTGCTCATCCTGTTCGTGCTGATGAAGAAATTCCTGTTCGGACCCATCACGAAAATGCTCGATGACCGTGCACAGCAGGTGTCGGACACGCTCGATCAGGCGGACAAACGTCTCGCCGAGGCTGAGCAGCAGCAGAACGCGCACGCCGCACAGCTTGCTTCCGCAAAGCAGGAGGCCGCGCAAATCATCGAGGAGGCCCGCACGCGCGGTCAGCAGGAGTACGACCGGCTGGTTGCAGAAGCGCAGACCGCTGTGCAGCGGCTGGACGAGCAGGCTGCCCGCCGTCGGGAGTCCGAGCGGACGCAGATGCTCCGTGAGGCGAAAAAGGAGATTGCCGCTCTCGTTCTGCTGACCACCGCCAAGGTATCCCAGCAGACGCTGAACAGCAACACCGACCGCGCTATGATCGACGATTTTCTGCGGGAAGAAACGGAGGCCGCGCGATGAACTCGACCGCCGTACAGTATGCCGGTGCCCTGCGTCATACCGGCTGCACGCTGAGCGATCTGCAGCACACTGCCGATTATCTGACCGATTGTGCACCGTTATGGGATGCACTGTGCTCTCCTGCCGTTTCCGCGCGGGAGAAAAAGGCTGTGCTGTCCCGTCTGCCCGATTTTGATGCGATGGGCGAGCTGAAGCACTTCTATCTGCTGCTGGCGGACAAAAACCACTTTGCGCTCCTGCCGGAGATCGTCCGGCAGTTTCGTCTGCTTGAGCTGCGCGACAGCGGCGAGGGCCTGTGCGTATTTCGCTGTGCCCGCGAACCGGATGATGAATCGCTGCGTTCGCTTGCCAAACTGCTGTGCGCACGACACAGTTATTGTGCGGTTACGTTTGAAATCGTGCAGGACGACACGCTGCTCGGCGGCTTTACTGCCGAAATCGACGGCGTAACCTACGATAAAAGCGTGCGCGGACAGCTTCGCGCACTGGCGCATGACCTGTAAAGGGGTGAAAACCATTGAACCATTCAGATGAGATTTTATCTATTCTCCGCGAGGAGATTGAACAATATGACAACCGCACGCGCTGTGACGAAACCGGCACGGTCATCGAGGTCGGCGACGGTATCGCCACCGTTTACGGACTGAACCGCGCTGTATACGGCGAACTGGTGCAGTTTGACACCGGTGTGCACGGCATCGTGCTCGACCTTAAACGCGACAGCGTCGGCGTGGTACTGCTCGGCAGCGAGGACGGCCTGCATGAAGGCTCGGCGGTCAGCCGCACCGGACGTGCGGCTGACGTTCCGGTCGGCGATGCGATGATCGGCCGCACGGTCAACGCTCTCGGCGAACCGATTGACGGCCTTGGACCAATTGAAACGACCGAGCGCCGTCCGATCGAGCGAGAGGCTTCAGGTGTGGTATCGCGTGAGCCGGTAAACCAGCCGATGCAGACCGGCATCCTTGCCATTGACGCGATGGTGCCGATCGGACGCGGTCAGCGCGAGCTGATCATCGGCGACCGCCAGACCGGCAAAACGTCCATTGCCATCGACACCATCCTGAACCAGAAGGGGCAGGATATGATCTGCATTTACGTTGCCATCGGCCAGAAGGCATCCACAGTGGCGCGCCTGCGCGGCACGCTCGAGAAATACGGCGCACTCGATTACAGCATCATTGTTTCCGCCACCGCAGCAGACGGTGCGCCGCAGCAGTATATCGCGCCGTATGCCGGCGCCGCTATCGGCGAGTATTTCATGAGTCAGGGCCGCGATGTGCTCATCGTGTATGATGATCTGTCCAAGCACGCGGTCGCTTACCGCACGCTGTCGCTGCTGCTGCGCCGCTCGCCCGGCCGTGAGGCGTATCCGGGCGATGTATTCTACCTGCATTCCCGTCTGCTCGAGCGTGCCTGCCGCCTGACGCCGGAGTACGGCGGCGGCTCGATGACCGCTCTTCCCATTATCGAAACGCTGGCAGGCGATGTTTCCGCCTACATTCCGACCAACGTCATTTCCATCACGGACGGTCAAATTTATCTGGAAAACGACCTGTTCTTTGCCGGTCAGCGTCCGGCGATCAACGTTGGCCTGTCGGTATCGCGTGTCGGCGGTGCGGCACAGACCAAGGCCATCAAGAAAACCGCCGGTACACTGCGTATCGATCTTGCCCGCTTCCGCGAGCTGGAGGTATTCACCCAGTTCAGCTCGGATCTGGACAAGGACACTCAGCAGGCCCTCGAGCACGGCAAACGCCTGATGGAAATCCTCAAGCAGCCGCTGTGCCACCCGATGCCGGTATGGCGGCAGGCGGTTATCCTGTATGCTGCGACCAACGGTCTGCTGAGCGATGTTCCGCTCGACCGGGTACGCGATTTTGTGCAGAAATTTGCCGACAGTCTGCCCGATTCTCTGCTGACAGAGATTCAGTCCACCGGTACCCTGACCGGCACGGCTGCCGAGCAGATTCGGGTAGCCCTGAAAACCTATAAAGATCAGGTGAGCGCACCATGGCAGGCATAAAAGAGATCCGCACCCGCATTGACAGTGTACAGCAAACGCTCAAGATCACAAACGCGATGTATCTGATCTCGTCCTCCAAGCTGCGCAAGGCAAGGCAGCAGCTGAACAATGTGCAGCCGTATTTTCTCAAGATCAGCTCCACGATTGCCGATATTCTGCACCATTCCCCTGAAATCGAGCATATTTATTTCGACAAGCGGCCCGAGGTCAAGCGCCGCAAGTCCGGCTACATCGTTATCACGGGCGACAAGGGACTGGCCGGTGCGTACAATCACAACGTGCTGCGTCTGGCCGAGAAGCATCTTGCGCAGGAGGACGATCCAACGCTGTTCCTCATCGGTCAGATGGGCCGCGCGTACTTCGCCGAGCGCGATATCCGCGTAGACGGCGAGTTCATGTTCACCGTGCAGGATCCGACGATCGCCTGTGCACGAGACATTGCAGATATTTTCATCCGTCTGTTCCGCGAAGGTCAGCTGGACGACGTGTACGTTGTTTACACCGAAATGGTAACGCCTATGCGGCTTAAGCCGCGCGTGCAGAAGCTGCTGCCGCTCGACATTGACGCATTCCCATGGGAGCCGCGCCCGAGTGAACACGGCCCCTATCATCAAATGGTGCAGTATGTGCCCTCGGCAGACCGCGTACTCGAGCATCTCGTGCCCGGCTATGTCAAGGGTGAGCTGTTCGGCGCGCTGGTCGAGTCCTTCTGTGCCGAGCAGAATGCCCGCATGACAGCAATGGACTCCGCGACCGACAACGCACGCGATATGCTCAAATCGCTGTCATTGCACTACAACCGCGCACGGCAGTCCGCCATCACGCAGGAGATCACCGAGATCGTCGGCGGCACACAGGGCAGCGCCGCGGAAACACCGCAGCCCCGCCGTCCGATTCCGACGCGGACCGTCCGCTTTCTCGCAGACGGCAGACGCGCATAGAAAGTGAGGAAATTACTATGAAACGCAAAGGTACCGTGGTACAGGTAACAGGTCCGGTTGTGGACGTTGCTTTTGACGGCGGCAGCCTGCCTGAGATAAATGAAGCGCTTACCGTTGCACCAGACGGACAGCCGCGCATGATGGAGGTCGCACAGCACGTCGGCGGCGACACCGTGCGCTGCATCATGCTCTCCCCGAGCGAGGGCATCGGCCGCGGCGATGAGGTGCTGTCCACCGGTCGCACGATCGAAGCGCCGGTCGGTGAAGCGACCCTTGGACGCATGTTCAACGTGCTCGGTCAGCCAATTGACGAAAAAGGCGATGTGAACGCACCGGAAAAGTGGTCCATCCACCGTGCTCCGCCCTCTTTTGCCCAGCAGAACCCGACGACCGAGATTCTCGAGACCGGCATCAAGGTCATCGACCTGCTCGCGCCGTATGCCAAGGGCGGCAAGATTGGTCTGTTCGGCGGTGCCGGTGTCGGCAAGACCGTGCTCATTCAGGAGCTGATCCACAACATCGCCACCGAGCACGGCGGCTACTCCATCTTCACCGGTGTCGGCGAACGCACGCGAGAAGGCAACGACCTGTGGCGCGAGATGGCGGAATCCGGCGTACTGAGCAAGACCGCGCTCGTGTTCGGACAGATGAACGAACCGCCCGGAGCGCGTATGCGCGTTGCGCTGACCGGTCTGACCATGGCGGAATACTTCCGCGATGTGAAAAAGCAGAACGTGCTGCTGTTTATCGACAATATTTTCCGTTATGTGCAGGCAGGCTCGGAGATTTCCGCGCTGATGGGCCGTATGCCCTCGGCGGTTGGCTACCAGCCGACGCTGGCTGATGAGGTCGGTGCGCTGCAGGAGCGTATCGCCTCCACCAAGGACGGCGCAATCACGTCCGTGCAGGCGGTCTACGTTCCGGCGGATGACCTGACCGACCCGGCTCCGGCGACCACGTTTACCCACCTGGACGCCAAGACCGTCCTCTCCCGTAAGATTGTCGAGCAGGGCATCTACCCTGCCGTTGACCCGCTGGATTCCACCTCGCGCATCCTCGAGCCGGATATTGTCGGTGAGCGGCATTACAAGGTCGCACGCGGCGCACAGGAGCTGCTGCAGCGTTACCGCGAACTGCAGGACATCATCGCCATCCTCGGTATGGAGGAGCTTGGCGCGGATGACCGCCGCATTGTCGATCGTGCCCGCCGCATGCAGCAGTATTTCTCGCAGCCGTTCTCGGTTGCCGAGCAGTTTACCGGTCTGGAAGGGCGCTATGTAACGCTTGAGGACACCATCAGCGGCTTTGAAGCGCTGCTCGGCGGTGAACTCGACCAGTATCCGGAGGCTGCCTTCTCCATGGTCGGCACGGTAGACGAGGTCCACAAAAAGGCCAAGGATATGGGGGCACTCTGATGGAGAACACCTTCTATCTGGAGATCATCACGCCGGACCGGCAGTTTTACACCGGACCGGCAACCAATTTGACTATGCCTGCACTCGACGGTGAATACGGCGTGCAGCCGGGACATGAGCCGGTCGTTACCGCACTTCGTCCGGGTACGGTGCGGTTCCAGACAGACGGCACACCGCACGAGGTCGTTGTCAGCGATGGCTTCGCAGAAATTATGCCGGACTACTGCATTCTTCTGGTATCCAGCGCCGAACGTCCTGACGAAATCGACCGTGCGCGTGCCGAACGCGCCAAAGAGCGCGCGGAAGAACGGCTGCGCCAGAAGCAGAGTATTCGTGAATATCATCTCTCCAAAGCGGCTCTGGCCCGTGCTATGGCACGCCTGAAGGCTACCCGCTGACTCCCCTTTTTATCGCCTGCTCCGATGTTATCAGATGGAACATCGGAGCAGGCGTTTTCGCAGATGCTTACGCTGACCAGTACAGGTGCCAGCACCTAAAAACTCAACCGACTTGAGCAATTCATTGCTGATGCTCGGTCTGGCTGCCGCACTCGCCTGCTGTGCCTTTACATTTCTACTCGGCGGCGCCTGGGTCGAGATGATACTCGCGTTCTTCGGTGCAGGTATCGGCAACGCCGTGCGCTGTAAGCGGTCCAAGCACTACCGGACTCTTGTGCTCTGCACAACCGTTTCGGTCGCGGCGGCCTATCCGGTGTACGCAGGCTGTCTCAAGATTGCCGAAATGACCTGCGGCATCGCCATGGTCAAGTCGGATATGCGGTCGGGTCTCGAGCGGCATCATTCCTGCGCTGCCGCTCGGACTCATCTTCGCCCGCATTATGACGGATAAGATGTTCCGCCACTGCACCTGATATCGCAGAAAAATCCCGCTGACCTAAAACCAGCGGGATTTTCCTGTTTTCTGCGTTTTCACAGCTGCAGAACACCGTAACGCCCGCAAAATGCAGAAAAACCGCTGTGAAAATGCTCCGCAGCGGTTGCTTTTTATGTAGCTGAAACGGAAAAATCTTGATTTTATGCAGTTTTCGAGCATAGAAAAAGACCACCGTAATTCTATCAAAATTACGGTGGACTTATGGTGGAGCCGAGGGGAGTTGAACCCCTGTCCGAAAGCGCATCCACAAGGACTTCTCCGGGCGCAGTTTGTCGATTAAAATTCCCGCCGCGGCACGCCGGCAAACAGGCTTACCGTTTTGGTAGAGTCATTTTACATGACGAGGGCAACTCTTACCCCGTACACGTTCACCACTAATCGACGCCGGGTCTCTGAGCCGTGGTCCTCTCTGAGCCGACGGGCTAAGCCTAATTAGGCAGCCTGAAGAGTATAATTGTTGTTGTTTAATTTATAAACAGTTGGAGCTTTTATCGCAGATCCCCACTGCGGCCCGCTATCCCGGCTTCAACACCCCCGTCGAACCCGTTACGGCCCCATTTTGAAATGGAGAATGGAAAATTGAGAATGGAGAATATTCTGCTCTCAGCTTTTCCATTTTTTAATTAACGATTACGCTCTTTCATCGCGCGGTCCATCTCGCGTTTTGCGTCGCGTGCGGCGATACTGTCACGCTTATCATGCAGCTTTTTGCCCTTGCACAAACCGATTTCAACCTTCACGCGCGAGCTTTTGAAGTAAACCGCCAGCGGAATGACCGAATAGCCGTCCTGCTTGGTCTTGCTGAACAGGTTGACAATCTCACGCTTGTGCATAAGCAGCTTACGCACGCGCAACGGGTCCTTATTGAAGATATTGCCCTTTTCGTACGGCGAAATATGCATGCCGCGCACGAAAATCTCACCGTCCTTGAACGAACAGTAGGAATCCTTGAGATTGATCTGTCCCAAACGGATGGACTTTACCTCGGTGCCCGCAAGCTCGATGCCCGCTTCATACTTTTCCTCGACAAAGTAGTCATGCCATGCCTTTTTGTTGGCAGCGATCTGCTTTGTGCCCTTTTTGTCAACAGCCATGGCGAAACCTCCCTTACCGTAGTATATACTATAATACCATGGTAAAGGAGGTTTGTAAAGTTACTTCTGTGTTACAGTTTTCGATTATTTCAGATTTGCAATTGCATAATCTGCTTCTTCTGCTGTGAATTTTTCTCCATATTCCGAAATCAGCTGATTTCGAACGGCATCTTTAGACATATTCATATCTTCATAATAAGATTTCGCTTTTTCTAATGCATTTTCCTTGTAATCAGCATCAAGATGGTCAATTGCATACTGTGCCGCATCAGCTGGGAATTTTTCTCCGTATTCCGAAGTCAATTGATCGTAAATCCCTTGTTTCGACATATGCATCATCGAACTGTACGACTCAGCTTTTGCCAGAGCGTTTTTATATTCCTGCGGCACTTGGGGTTCTTCTGTTTTCGGCTCCTCGGTTTTCGGTTCTTCTGTATCCTTTGCTGTCTTTTGTTCCGTACCCTGTTCTTCATTTTGAACTGTGCTTTCCGGCTGTTTGGTATTGGCATCAGCGGTTGTATCTCCGGAACCGCCTGCAATCGCCACAATCACGATTGCAACAATCACCCATAGCCACCATTTTTTATAAAACGGTTTCTTATTCTTTGCTCCGCAATGCGGACATGCTTTGCAATTTGCGGCAATCAGTTGTCCACAAGTTGCGCAGTTCTTCATTTTGTCCTTTGCCATGATTTTACCTCTCTTGATGTGAAATTTTCCCCACCGGGGGACAAAGGGCGGTAAAACCGCCCTGCCCACGGTTTGGGAAAACAAAAAATCCGTGCAAGCGCGGCCGCAACGGCCGTCCACACACGGATCTTCACACAAGAAGTATATGTGAATGCGCAGCAACATCAGCCAATGTATTATGAAACTGCAATGCAAATCTTGTAATTTGCACGCACTTCCGCTATAATACATAATTGTGGTACGGTAATGTTGCCGTTGTGTATGGTGGGTATAGCACCTGCATAGGTCATAGGGTGTTGGCGCACCCTATGACTGCCGCATTTTCTGTTTTCCTTGTGTTTAGTATACCATCTTCATGATTACTCTGCAAGACTTGACAGAAAAATTAACCGAAAATGTCAATAGTAAATGCGAAAAAAATATAAAAAAATATAATCAGGCTTCCCGCGCCAATTCTTCAAGGCATTCCGCAAACACGATTTCAGCAGTTTTCCAGCCCAATATTTCACGCGGATAGTTGTTCATCCATTCTTCGGCTTTCTTTACTTCCGCTCGACTGACCTTATTGAAATCAGTCCCTTTCGGGAACTTCCGCCGAATCATTTTGTTTGCACACTCATTTGACCCGCGTTCGCAACTTGTGTACGGGTGGCAATAATACATTTTGGTTCGTCTGCCTTTCCGTAGGATAGACCGTTCAAGGCTCTTCACGTCGGAGAACTCCCCGCCGTTGTCTACGGTGATTGTCTGGAACACGCGCGGAAACAGCGCCCCGAACCTCCGTTCAATACGGTTCAAGGCGCGAACGGTGCTGATTGCGGTTCTGTCGCGCATTTTCTCTATAATTTCTTTTCGTGATAGGCGTTCCGTCAGCACCAACAGGGCGCACGAGCCGTCCTTGCCGGAATATACAGTATCCATTTCCCAATGCCCGAAAGTGATTCTCTGGTTAATCACTTCCGGGCGTTTTTCTATGCTCTCTCCGCGCGGTGCGCGTTTCGTCGTTTTAACTTTGTGATATGGGCGCTTCCGCTTTGGCTTTTCTGGTAAGTCTTTATTTGTCAGGTTCAGAAACACACCCTTTTCAATGTAACCGTAAAAAGTGCTGACACAAATAGAGGTTTTGAATGTCCGGCCCTCTATCGTTATGTCAGCAAGGGCCGCGGCAGGCGAACGGTCTTCTTCTATGACCTTGCGTTCCAAATAGTCAGCAAGTTCATGGTCGTTTCCGATTTTCAACGGCGCACCTTTCGCCGCGAGATTTTCACGGTATCTTTTTTCTGCTCCATCCGGGTTATAGCGGTCTTCCATAATCCATGTATCGCCGTCCAGATGCTCCCAACGGGCGCGTTTGATTTCTCTATAAATCGTGCTGACATGAACATGAAGTTCCGCCGCGATCTGCTTCGGCGTATCGCCGCGGTTCAAACCGTATTCGATTTTCCGTCGATCTGTAAGCTGTAAATGACTGAAACAATGCCCCATGCTATAACCTCCCAAAATGCGAAACCCGCCCAAGCTATCAAGCCGGGCGGGTTTTGTTCCTCTTTTCAGCGGTTCCCCGCAAAAAGATTATAACAATATTTTTATACTAACGCAAGTATAAAAAACTATTGCTCATTTTCTGTCAGCCATTCCATAGATACGCCAAGTATCTTCGCAAGCACCGCAAGTTCATAATCGGTCACAAAGCGGGTCCCGATTTCAATTCTGCTTACGCTGTCCCGCTCCATTGTAATTCCTGCAACTTGTAGACGCGCCGCAAGGTCTGTTTGCGTGATATTCAGCCGGGCGCGTGCTTCTTTGACGCGATTTCCGCAAAGGTTCTTTCGTCCCTTATAGTCGTATATCTTCAACCGCCGATTCCTCCTTTTGTGTTAAAGGTCTGCATTTTTCTTGACTTTAACACAATAAGCGTTGATAATTGTGTTAAAGGTCAGAATCCAGAAAAAGCAATGGTCCCGGCCTTTGAAAATAACGCAAGCCGCCCGGACGCTGGGCGGCAGAACGGAGGATTCCACATGAAAAAGGTTCTATCTCTTGTCCTTGCGGCGGTGCTTGCCGCGTCCCTCTCCGCCTGCGGCGGCGCTCTTGTCGATCTGGACACGCCCAAATCGGAGGAACTGACGGCGCAGTATGATTTTTACCCCGATGCCATGAACAGCATTCGGGCAGATATGAAAATCACTCCCGAACAGGCTGATGAAGTTTTTATCGTTCTGACTTCCTGCGGCCTTGACGGGAAGATTACAAGCATTTCCGAAAGCAAGGGCGCGTATACCGTCTATTACGGCGGTTCGTCCCTCGACGTTACACTTTCTGACGGTGCGGTTGAAACCGTCTATTCCGGGCGTGATATGCTGTACCCTGAATATCGCAAGCACAACGTCTTGATGGACTATGACTTGACCGTAAAGGACGTGAAAACGGGTTCCGGCGATAAAATCGGTGAATACGCCTATATCCGCATTACGAAAGCACAGCTTCAAGCCATTACGGAAGAAAACTACAAAGAATTCGTTGAAACCGTCGTCAAGGACAGCGGCTACAACTGGGTTGCAATTCTTTGTGATGACGGCACGGGTATTTGTTTCCCCGGTTCTATGTACTATGTCGGTACATACGGGAAGCAAGATACCGACGGTTCCATTCTTGAAGATTACGGCGCTATCACGCTGGACGAAAACGGCGGCTATACATACGAACAGTTCTGAACAGCAGGAAAGCAAAAGCGACGGGCGCAACGCCCGCCGCTTTCTTTATGCCTTTTCCTGCTCCGCGTCTGCCGCGGCCTGAACCTCTGCCGCGAACTGCTCCGGCGACAGTCCCAACACCGCCGCCGCCCGTTCGTCCATCAGCGATTCGATCATATCGTTTATGCTATCAAACCCGCTTGCCTTTGCCGCTCTCTGATATACGGACTTCTTACCTTTCTTTACATACGGGTAAATCCTGTCATAGTTTTTGCTGTTGTATTTCCGCTTCGCGTCTGTCGCGGCTTTCCCGCGTGGGTTTCCATATTTGCTTGCCATTGTCACCACTCCTTTACTTGTCCATTTTATCACGCTGTTTATACTAACGCAAGTATAAAAACGTACAATCTATCGTTAGTATATTTGTGCATCATTCCAACTTGTATTTATACTAACGTTAGTATATAATCATAATCAGAAAGGGAAACCAAAGCCGCCCGGTTGTCGGGGCGTAGAGTTCGACAACAGCCAACCTTACGGGCTGACACGAAAAGGGAACCGACACGGCGTACAACAACACTTCGACTTCTGGTTTTTATATATGGGGGTAATCAATATGAAAAAGTTCGAGATCGGCAAGGAATATTTTGACCGTAGCGCCTGCAATCACGATTGCATTTTCACCATCAAGATTATCAAGCGCACCGAAAAGACGGTGACGTTCGAGCGTAACGGCAAGACCCGCCGCGCAAAGCTGTTCTTCGATGAACACGGCGAATATATCATTCCCGAACGTTATTCTATGGCCCCGGTCTTCCGTGCTGAAAACGAGGTTCAGCCGGAAGAGGAACCCAGCGTCGAGGAAACCGCCGCCGAAACGTCCTGCGGCGTTGAAATCGCCCAGCCCGCCGACGTGAACACTGTTGTTGTTATGGTGGGCCAGCGCGTCGAACGTGTCTGCGGCGCTTGCTATCCTCCGCAGGGCGGAACCGTCATCGGCTTTGTTAGCCTGCCTGATACCCGTTTCTTTCACGGCGGCGTTTTCGCTATGGTCCTGTATGACGGCGCAAAGGCTCCTGAACGTGTCCGCCTGTCCGACATTCACCGCCGCGGGTGGCGCTCTCCCGGCGGTTCTCCGTTGGGTGTGTTCGTCGCCTGACGCTTTACCGGTGCGGCGGTTTCCGCCGCTCCGTTTTTCGCGCCGCTGTATCTACCGCAACGGCGCAAAATTTTTCTGCTTTTTCGTATTTTCCCTATTGACTTTATACTAACGTTAGTATATAATAAGAGCATAAAGAAAGGGGGTGACAAGGTGAAGAAGAAAAAGAAAAAGCCCACGAAATCGCGGGTCGATGTTCGGACCATCGTGATAACCGCAATCGTGGACTTTCTGGTAGGGCTTGCGTTACTGATAGTCGATAAGCTGACGTAAGCCGAAACCCCGTATTCTATGGGCGGGTTCACCGCCCACCCATAGAATACACTTTTTCTTCTGAACTGTCAATCATGCTTGTGAAAATCGGAATTTTCCTGATTGCTGTTGCCGTTGTGAAGCTGATTATCGCCGCCGCGGTCCATTACCGCCGCAAGAAAGGGGAATGAACATGAAAAGAACTGCAAACAAGTTCCAGCGGGCCTATATGGTCGCCAAAGCCCGCGTGCAGGAAGTCGAATCCCAGCAAGAAGCCATCGAAAAGAAGTTCATTGCCGACAAAGGCATTGTCAATCCCGACGGCTCCGTTCCCAAATTCCTTTACTGCATGGAGGATGACGCGGCCTTTGAAAAGGCGAACGACGAATGCGCCGCGCTGATTGTTTCCGCCGGGCTTGAAGAAGAACTGAACGCCGCCCGTTCCGTCCTGAAAGCGTCGGAAGATAGCTTGATTGCCTACGGTCTGTCCCTTGCTCCCGCTGGGGTCCGGGCCACGTTGGAAAAGGCCGTTCAGCACAACGCCGCAACCCGCGCAAAGGTCCTTGACCTCGCGTTCCGGCTTGACGTGTCCACGGTCAGCGCGTAAGATGAAAGCAGGCGGCGCAAACGCCGCCTGCCCCAGCAAAGAAAAGGAAATTTGTATGAACAAAATCCGTCGCAAGGCTCTTCAAGAAATCTTCGATAAACTGTCCGCTCTCTCTGACGAACTCGAATCCATCAAAGAGGAAGAGGACGAAAGCCGGGAGAATATGCCCGAAAGTCTGCAAGGTTCGGAACGCTATGAACAGTCCGAATCTGCCTCATACAGCATTGATGAAGCGATTGAATCTATCTCTTCCGCGTGCGACAGTATCGAAAGCGCAATGGAGTAAACAAAAAAGCCCGCCGGGGAATGACCCCCGACGGGCTTTCGTTTTTGTCCGAATCGGACGTGTTTAGTTTTCTGCGGGTTCGGTCTGGACGGCCTGTTCTTCGATACCGACAAGCAGGCTTTCCACGGATGGGGTGTCGATGTAGCCTTTCAAATTCTCATTCGCGCCCCATGCTTTCTTCGCTTCCTCCAAAGCGGCTTCGATCATTTTTTCAATATCGCTGGACGTGAAAAGCAGTTTCAGCACCGCCGGGATTCGCTGATAAATCCAGTCCGCGACGGCGGCGTATTTCAGGGAACCCGTACCGCTTCCAAACTGCTTTTCAGCCTGCGTTACAAGGTTGAAAAGGATTTGCTTCAAAATCTTTGTTTCGCCGCGCTTGATAAGCGCGACAACCAGCGCGAGGAAAGCAACGACGACAAGCACGCTGTCCCAATTCTTCGCAAGGAATGTAAGAATGTTCATTTCCGTTTCTCCTTTCTATCTGTCAACTGATGACGGCACAGCCGGATTCGGGGACCCAGCCCAAACCGTCGATGTGTACGCCGCACTTGCGGCCTGGATAGTAATACTTCACCGTATACGTTCCGTTTACGGTCTTGCCCTGTCCGCCGCCGTTGCTGTCACGGTACAGCGGGCCGGAATACTTCACCTTTGCGCCGACGCGCATTTTCGGCGCGGTCGCGCCGCTCCCGACGGCCTGCACGTCCGCCGCATTGACCCAGCCGTAAACGGTGGAACCGCCGCCGGGCTGTTTGATAAGGTGGTACGGGTGCTTTGCCCCCTTTGCAAGCGCCGTTACCTTTGCCGTTCCCGGCTTGCAGACCGCGCCGCTTGCCGCCGCCGCGTTGGTGTAATGGGTGTTGCCCGTAAAGCGCACCACGTCGCCCACAGCGAACGCAAGCGCCGCCGGGGTGGTAGTTGTGCCGCTGGGCTTTGTCGTGCTTCCTGCGCCGTCCTGTGCGCCGCCTGCGGTGTCGTAGGTGATATACGGCAACTTCCCGTGCTTCGTCCACTTGCGCCCGTTCATGCCGGAAATAGCGCCAATGTTCAGGCACGCCGTCACCTGCACGCAGTTCTTGAAAGCGGGCGAACATTCGATGACCTTTCCGCCGCCGATGTATACGCCGATATGACCGGGCAACCAGACAGCTTCACCCGGAACAATGCCGCTGAAATCAGCGGACACGCCGGAACACTTCGTAATCATGGTGTCGGCCCCAAGATCGGGAACGCCGTTGGAAGCATAGGCCGCGCCGCCGTATGGCTTCGCGGCGTTTCCGCTCCAACCCCAAAGAACGCCTTTGATAAGGCATACGCAGTCGAACCCGTAGACGGGCGGGTTCTTATCCGCCGCCGCCCGAATCATCGCCGTTCGCGCGGCCTGCTTGTTGTACCTGTGATTTGTGCAATAGCGGGACACGTTCGCGCCCGTCAGGGGCGCACCGAAACAGCCCATGACGTACAGCGTTTTATAGTTGTCCACAATGTTTTGCAATTTGTTGATAAATTCAGACGCTTTCATTTTGCCTGCTCCTTTCGCGTCTGCGGGGCTTGTGGTCCCCGCCGTGGTATTTGAACCGCCGGGCTTTACGGCGCTTCCTGCGCCGTCGTAGGCGGTCAGGGCGTATGCTTCGATGATTTGAACCAGTTTGTCGGCATACTTCGGGTCGGTCGCATAGCCCGCCGCGGCGATTGCCCGGCACGCGGCTTTATAGTCCCGCTCCCCGATGACCGCTTTATAGCGGGCATTGCACGAAAGCAAGTCGGAATGATCGGCGACGCTTTCCGCCCAACTTCCATAGGCCCGGAAAAGGCCCGTCACGGTCGTAAAGGTCACGCCGTCGTAGCACTCTTGCGTTTTGCCGCTGTAAACGGCCCCAGTCCAGCTTGTCCCGGCTTTGATGCCGAACAGGGCGTTCCCCTTGACCGTCAAGCCGGATTTGCCCCAACCGCTTTCAAGGATTGCTTGCGCTATCGTCATGGACGCGAGGACCCCGCTTTTCTGCATATCCGCCGCGGCAAGTGCGCCCACCCGCTCGATGAATTTCTTTTGTTCCTGTGTCATGTGTATTCCTCCGTTACGGCTGAACGTTGTTCAGGTCAACGGGCATTCCCTCCGTTTCCTCCGGGTTTGCCTTTTTGATTTTCACAACGTTTTCAGCCTTTGCTTTCCACGAATAAAAGCCGATGACCGTTGCCGTCGGTGTCCCAACGTAGGCAAGGAAAACGCCAAGCTGTGAAACGTCGAGGACAACAGCCCATACGCCCACGCCGAACCCGGCGAAATAGGTACAGAGGACCGCCCAAAGAACCAGCTTTGAACACTCTATCTTCCGGCGGCTCTGCTTGCCCTCTCTGCGTCGGCGGGGCCGTCGTCCGCTCAACAGCAGGACGGCGGCGAACCCGCCAACCAGCCCGGCGGCAACGCTGAAAAGATAAATCATGCCGCGCCGCCTTTCTTACTCTTCGTGTTCGTGCCGCTCCCGGTTCTCGAACGTGTCAAGGCGCTTGTGCGCCTGTTTTGCGGACGCTTCAACGGCGGTCAGGCGCGTAACGACTTCAACGTTCGTTTTGCGCTGTTCCTTTTGCTCTGCCTTGATTTCGTCCGTGTTGGCCTTGATGTAGCCGATTTCGGTAAGAACGGTCGCGTCGCTCTTCGCTTCGTCGGCAACGTCCTTTTTCCCATTCCGGGCAAAGGCAACGTAGCCGAACACGATAGCGCAAATCGTACTAACGACGCTCAAACCTGCAAGTATTTCATTCATGTTCTTCACCTCCCGCAAATGAAGTCCCCGTAAACGCTTTTCAGCGAATACGGGGCGATTGTGGGCGGCGCTTCCTGCGAGTGATAAACCGCGCAGTCATACGCCCAAATCAAATATCGCGTTGTGTCCTCCGCCCAAATAGCAAGCGGCATAATAAAGAACCACAGCAGGCCGAACGCCGGGCAGATTTGGCCCAGCACGTTTCCCGGCTGATTGCTGTAATCCCAAACGCCCAGCCCTAACCACAGGTTCAGGACACACCCGGAAACAAACTCTACCGCAAGCACGATAACGGCCCCGATGACCGATTGCACGATGACCGGGGCGCGATAAAAGCGCGGGGCCTGATTGATAGTGCCAACCAGAACCCCGCACAGCCCGCCTACAACGAACATAGACGGGTGGGAGTACCCACGGAAAAGCGTTTCAAATACGACGTAAGCCGCGCCCAGCGTGGCCCAAATCGTCAAGATACGTTTCACGCGTCGCCACCTGCTTTCTCAATCAGCGCCGCCATGCTTGCCGCAAGGTCGGCGGGCAGGTCCGCGCCGTACACGATAGCCGGGATTTCATCAAGCCCGGCCCGTTTAATCCACGCGTTCAGGTGGTTGCAGTAAGTGCGGTGATAGAAGACGTGGGCGGTCGCGGCCTGTGTAAGCGCGGTGAATTCCTCCGCGGTATACATACGGCAAAGTTCACCGTCGGCGTGATACGGCACTTCCTCCGCGCCCTCCTTGACCGTCTGGAACTGCGCCATAAGTTCGGTTTGGTCGTGTTCGGTCAGGCTGTAATGTGCGCCGCCCACGTCGATTCCGGCATAGATAGCCGCGGAACACGCAAGGCCGATTTCCGCTTTCTTCGCCGTGCGGACCTGCTCAACGTCGTTCCAGTCCTGCGGCGGGGTCACGCCCAGCCGCTCCAACTTCATATCACGAATGCTGTCTTCTCTGTGCTGAATGCTCATTCAAAGTTACCTCCCGCAGACGTAATGAAGCAATCGCCCGTTGCCGTTCCGCGCTTTACCTTGATGCGGAAATTGTAGCCCCAAGCGCTCGCCGTTTTGGTGGTGTTGGAAAGGAAGAACTTACTTCCGCTTACGACGTTCTGCGTCACGTCCTCCCACGTCGGGGAAGCGTCGTTGCCGTTGTTGCAGACTTTCACGGTGAATTTTGCACCTGCTGGAATTTGACGCACGACAGACATGATACCCTTTGTCACCATATCATCGGCAGTAAGCGGGGTAGCAAGCGTAAGTTCGATTTCCGTTTCGTTCTTCGTGAACGTATACGTCCGGGTCGCGCTTCCGCCGTAGTTGTCCGCCGCAACGATTTTCAGCGTATGGGACCCGTTCAACAGCTTCACCCACTCTGCGGCGGTGATGTTGAACGAATAGGTCTGTCCGCTTGTCGCGGTATAGGAACGCTTCTGCGTGCCGTCGATGTACTCCGTCACGGTCAAGGTCTGCCCGCTGTCTTTGTCCGTCACGCTGTAACTCTGCGTGAACGCGGCGGTCTTCGTTCCCAAGTTGGAATCCGTGCCGCTGATAACGGGCGCATGGTTGTTTACCACCGTCCGCGTCGCGCTTGTCTGATACGCCGATTCCGCGCCCGCGCTGTCATACGCCTTGACGCGGTACGCAATAGAGGTCCAGCCGAACGTGATTGCGTCGGTGTAACTGCGGTTGATGCCCTTGTATACCTGCGCCCATGCGCCGCCGTTGACCTGCCGTTCGAGGATATAGCCGGAAAGATTGCCGTCTTCGTCCGTGGAAGCCCCCCAACTGATAGACAGGCTTTCGCCGCCGCGCACGCTGGACGGAACCGTGATGGAAGAGGGCTTCGAGGGGGCGCGGTTCCAAATGATCGTGTATGCTCCGTCGGAATCCGGTCTATCAGATACCAAGATTCCAGAGGACAAATTACAAAGCGGGCGAACGCCGAGGCTGCCGAGGTAAGCGCTGAACCAGTCCATCGCGCCAGAGGAATAGACGTAGCGGACGTTGCAAGAGTTGGACGCGTAAGCGTCGGCAAGCCACCAATACCACGGCGAATTTACGTTGAAATTTCCGTCCGTGTATTCGCTCTTGCTCACGGCTTCCGCCGTTGGGTAGGCAAGACGGGAATTGTTGTCGCTGAACAAGGCCAGCTTGCTTTCTGCGGTCACGTCGCCGGACAAGCCGACTTCCGTACAGGTCGCAAGGAAGATTTTGTCGGTGCAACTCTCCGTACCGCCGCCGTCTACGGACGCTTTGCCGACGGTGTGGGTCGTCGAAAGCAGGGCCGCAACAAAGTTCGCGGAGAAGCCCGCAAGGAAGCCCGCTTCCGCGTCGTATTCGTTGTAGTTGCTCCATACATTCGCATTCGTCGGGGCCGCGTCTGCGCTGTGCTGGGCGCTGTACCACTTCCCGGCGGTGGCCTGACTGTTCAGCCATTGCCGCACGTTGGAAAGGGTCCAACGGTTATTGCCGTAACTGCGGCGGTTGCCGTCACTGTTGCCGGATTCGATAGCGTCAAAGCATTTCAGCGAAATAATGCGCTCCGTAATCAGGGTCACAGCGCCGGACGGGTAGCCCGTGTGTCCCTTGTCGGCGATTTTCCAAATGATCGGCTTACCGTTGTAAAGCGTGCCTGTATCTTTGACAAGCGCACCGACGGCAAGCGCATTCAAACTTTGGGCCATTGTTTTTCACTCTCCTTGAATAGATTTTGAAACAGGCTGTCGGTTTTCTGTATCAGGTGATAGCAGTTGCCCTTTGCGGCGTGGCTCCGCCAACTTCCGTATGACTGTTCAATGTCCGAAAGGCTGATTTTCTCCCGGTCCAGTAGACCGCGCTGTTTCTTCAATTTGCGTTGTGCGTTACTTTTGCTTGACCGCCGGACCTTGCGAATGATTTTGCCCGATTCGGTCAAGTAGGTGTGGAAGCCCAAGAAATCAATACCGTTCCGCAATGGGAAGATATTTGTTTTCTTGTTCATCCGCAGGCCCAGCCGGGCAACGTATTGTTCGATCTCGCCCCGGCAGTATTGCAAATATGCCTTGTCCTCATGTATCAAATAGAAATCGTCCATGTACCGCCCATAATAGCGAATACCCAGCTTTTCTTTTATGAAATGGTCCATGCCCGAAAGATACATGACGGCGAACCATTGTGAAGTCTGGTTGCCGATAGGAATTCCCGGATTTTCCGTGCTGTCAACGATAAGGTCAACTAACCACAGAATATCCGGGTCTTTGATGTACTTCCGCGTCATCTGCTTTAACGGTTCATGCTGGATTGAATAGAAATACTTCGATATGTCGCATTTCAAAACCCAGCCGTCCGAATAGTGCCGCACTTCCTCCGGGCCGGGCGGCGGCAATCCCGCGGCCCGCCGCTCCCGCTCGGCGTTCGCCTTGCGTGTGAAGTAGTAGGACCGCATGAATTCTTCAAGGCGGTATAACCCGTCATGTGTTCCGCGCCCGCTCTGCGATGCGTAGTTATCCCGGATAAAGGCTTTTGAAAACGCGGGTTCAAGTATGTTGTCGCATAGGGAATGTTGAACCACCTTGTCTTTGAATGCGTTCGTCATAACGATTCGTTCTTTCGGTTCATAGACCTTGAAAACGAAATAATCTGACGGTCGGTATGTTTTGGTTTTCAGCATTTCCGAAAGTAGGCATAGGGCTTCAAGAAGATTTGCTTCAAATTTTGCAACGCTGGGTTTGTGTCGCTTGCCCCTGCGTGCTTTCAGGAACCCCGCGTATAGGTTCCCGAAATCATATACCTGCTCGAATTCTGCGCCTTGCATATAAAAAACTCCTTGCCGTGTATAGAATCGGCCTTGCGCGTCTGCGGCTCCCGCCGCACGCAACGCGTCATCATCGGACCGCGCCGCGCGTCCGCGGCGGGCGGAAGCTGGTTTCCGTGGACCTTGCTTCACCAATCTTGTATTTACCGTCGTGCTGTCACCACGGCGGAGGGATGCGGCTTCCTTTGATAGTGGTCCTCTGTTTTCAGCCTTTCGGCCTACTCAATCGCGGTTTCCACCAAAGCGGGCGAACGCCGTTGTTGCCGTTGTAAGCGTTGTTCCAGTTCATCGCGCCAGAGGAATTGACGTTGCGGACGTTGTAAGAGTTGGACGCTACAAGCCGCACCCCAAGAAAAACGCCGGGCGTTACCGCCGCGGCGTGATTCCTCTATTCTGTTGTAGTGCGGCGAACCGCTCTCTATCCTGCTTCCTCCACTTTGCCGTCATGTTCTTCACGTTCATAACGTGCCGGGTCCATTCCGCGCATTGTTCGGAAGAGATAAGTTCCTTTTCAAAGGAAAGTTCGATCAGGAAAAGAACCGTCTTGCACTCTGTCAGCGCCTTTTTCTGTTCGTAGCGCCGTTCGCGGTATTCCTGCGGGTCTGTAAGGTCAAGTTCGTTCGCTTCCTGTATGTGTTGAAAAATATCAAGCGTCAAATCATGCAAGCGGTTTACGATGGTGAAGCGGTACTTCTTCGGAAATCTCCGTTCGCTTGTCATCATAAACGTGTGCTTGACTAAATCTTTCGCTTTCGTGATGATTGCAAATTCTTGTGCGGGCTTTTGTTCGGTTTGTCGCTGGTCTATTTCAGACACCGCCTTTCCCGGATTTGTTCGACTTCCTCCGGCGGTCCGTCAAAGGTAAATCCGTATTCGGTGACGGTCAGCGTTGCCCGTGTCCCGGCGTATGTCGTTCCGCATATCGTCAGGCTGTCCCCGGCGGCGCAATGGTCGCAGGGTGGTTCCAGTTCGACGAACAGGTTTCCGACGATGCAGGACAGTTCCCGCCGCGGGCAGGCATATTCCGTCAACATTCGATGCGCTTTCTTTCTTCGTTCCAGATACCCTTAACAAGCGTGATGCCGTCGAGGGAATCAAAGGACGCAAGAAACGGGTTTCCGGTGATGTTGTTGAACAGGCCGTCTTCCACGCGAGAAACGCGGCTTTCAATTCCTGCAATGGCGTTAAGCGCTTCGGTTACTCTGTTCGCGTCCGCCGCCGCCTGCTCTGCACCCTCCGTCCACGATGCTTTTTCTTCCGCCGTCACATGAATTTTCGTATCTTCCTTATGTTCGATCAGCCCCGAAATTGCCGTGTCGTAATTTCCCATCGTAGACGGGTTTACATGAATATCCGTATTATTCGCGTGTGCGTTTAGGTCGGTAACGTCTGCTTTTTTCTCAAACTCTGCGGCGTGCGCCGTCTTCGATGCGTCGTGGTCTGCAATGTCTTTTTTCGTTGCCGTTACTACGTTCGGGTCGATGATAAAAGAGATAGCGTCCGCGTTGGAAATCTCAATGTGCATCGTCAATTCGATTTCGCCCGCCGCTCCGCTTGAAATGATGACTTTTTCCGTGTCAGGGGTATTGCAAACCGCGATAAGGGTTTCTGTTTCGTCCAGAACGCCCATTTCGCGGATTGTCCACCCGCCAACATCGGACGGAATCACCGCTACTACGTCAATCATGTTTGGGGATTTCTCGTTGATCTCTACGCGGTTTACTTTTCCGCGCCACTTTTCGCCCTTTAATGCGGTCATGGTAGAATTCGGCTTGTAGTAGCTTCCGCCGCCGTCACCCACAGCAAGGTCCGTAATATTGATTTTCTTTCCCTCCATGACCGCCGCCCCAATCAGTTGTATTCCGCAGTCGGTCACAAGGGTTCCATACGTTTTATCTTCCATTTCTTCACCCTCCGTTCGTTATTTATTTGGGAATACTGCAAGTTTCCGCCCGTACTGCGTATAGCCGCCGCAGTAGAACCCGCCGTGCGATTCCATATTTCGCGCCAAGTATGGGTAGACTTCGACGCGTTGCCCGATAGCGTGGACGGCGGCAACCTTGACCGCTGTTCGCTTTTCGATTTGGTAACTGATTGCTTCAAGGTGGGACCGCAGGTTTTTATAAAAACGCACACGGTCGAGGACCGCCGCTTGACGGTCTGCGGTGATGCCCGCTTCCGTTGCGCCGATGACGACGCGGAATTTATACGGGTCGCCGCCGTACTCGAACCACTCTTCCACTTTCGTTCCGGGGTACACAGCCCCCAACGCCTTTTCAACGGCATACTTCGTTCCCAATCTGCGGTGGACCTGTATGCTGTCCCGAATGGTCCGGCGCTTTACCTCGATAGGATAGGAATAGTCGTACCAGTCAACGTGCAGGTCGTAAGCCAGCACGTCCAACGTCGCTTCGTCCAGTTCGTCGATACGGGCGTAAATGATGTTCTTTCGGACTTCCGCCGCGGTCGTCTGCAACTGCGCTGAAATGGTCTGTGCAAGCGCCATCATGTCAGGGTCGTTTTTCAGCGCGGGCGGAAGCGAATTCGTGAAGTCTGCCGAATAGAAGTCTTCGTTATTCACGTTCCGCACCTCCGTTCACGACGGAAACCGTGCCGACTTGTGCAACTGCGTTGTCTGCCACAGCCGCAAAGACGGGGGAACGGACTTCAACACGCTTCACGCCCGTTTGCATCAACAAGGCGATAAGCTGGGATGGGTTCACGTCCCGTCCCATCTTTTCGGCCTGCCACTTCTGGAAAGACTTCACCGCCGCGGCAACGTCCGCCGCGATGGTGTCGGCGCTCAATGCGCCGCCCTCCTGCGTGTAGTAGGTCACGTTGATGTTATACGGAACGGCCTGCGGCGCGGCGACGGTCACATGGTCCGTCAGCGGGCGCACCGTGTCGGCGTTCAGAATGTCCAAAACCTCTTTCAAGATTTCTTCCCCCGGCAGTTCGCCGCCTGTCAGCAGAACGCGCACGTCTACTTCTCCCGGCTTCGGGGACGTTGCTTTCACGTCTGCGATCAGCGCCGACGCGGATTTTGCGAAATACTCATACCCGCCCAGCGGTCCCGCCGTAGAATAGGTTTCCACACTCTCGCGCATACGCTCATAGAATGCCGCGTCGCTTTCCCTGTCTGCTCCCCCTGCGCTCTCCGTGATGTTCTCGACGCTTTCGTAGTAAGGGAAAACGTCTATCGGCTGGTTGATTTGTCCGGGGATAAATCCGTTTCCGTTTTCGCCCTCTATTTGGCACTCCGCTTCCACGCTCCCGGTCCGCTGTCCCGCAGGAATTGTCAGGTCCTCCAGCGTAGCGAACACGATTTCACCGTCAGGCGTGGCCCGCGTGCCTGCCGGAATGGTCGTTGCCACTTCCAGCGGGATAGAAAGCGTATATTGCAGGGTCGTTCGGGCCTTTTCAGGCTCCAACCGCTCCGCGCCCTTGAACAGTTCTGCGAGGGAATCAAGATATTCGCCCTCTGCATACCGCGGGATATTCTGTTTCGCGGAAAAGTCAATGTTCACCCGCTCTTGAACGATAATATCGGCAACCCACAGAATGAACAGCCGCGCCGGGTCCGCCGGGTACAGCGTGCGCCCGGCGATTTTTTCGTACCCCTGTATCAGCGCATTCACGATTGTTTCCGTGTCGGTTTCGACGTAGGAAATGTCGGGGTATGTTCTACTCTTCGTTGTCAACGATATTCACCTCCAATACGGGGACCAGCAGGCCCGGCGTTTCGCCCGCTTCAAACGTGACGTTTGTTACCTCTGCCCGCGGTTCATACTCTTCTACCGCGTCCAGAACCTCCGAAATCAAGATAGATTGTGCAACCTGTATCGGCTTGTCGATGAACCGTTGCGCCAACCCAAGCCCCCTATCGAGTGGGACAGAGAATTTCGGCGTTGACACGATGATAGCGACGTTCTGCAAAACTTCCTCTTCCAGCGTCTCCGGCGCAAGGTTGAGTTTGCCGGGCGTAAAGGCTTTCACGATATATGCCATTTCCCGCCCTCCTTATCTGACTGCGTAAGACTGCATCGTAACATTCACCGACGCGACAAGCAGGTTGCCCCATCGGTCGAACCGCTTCAAGGAATTTGACAGCTTCGTAATGACCCATTTGTTCGTGCCGTAGGCTTTCGGCCCGATGACAAGTCGGTTCACTTCGCCCCGCCGCATAGCTTGAAGCAGGCTTGCAATTTCTTTGATAGGGTTTACCCCCAAGAACACGGAAAAGAACATGGTGAACGTTATCGTTTCAACGTCCGTCCCGGTGTACTCTAACAGGGGTTCCCGTAAGTGTCGGTCGTGGGTGGAATACTTTGCCGCGCTGTCCCATTTCAGACTGTCGAACGTCTTGATTTGGTCCGCGGAAACGTAGAATGTGAAGTCACCCCAATTCCCGATAAGCGCCATTGTTTATATCCCTCCAATCACGAACCCGTCGCCGTCGTCCGTCGGGATATACAGGCATAAAACATAGTCGCCCGGCGACGGCAACCACGGGGCTATTTTGACGGCGTGCGAATGGTCGGCAAATGCGGCTTCACCGCTTCCGCCGCTTTCACTCTCTGTCCTCTGTGCCGCTCCCTTTGCCGGAATGAACGGCGGGTTCTTGATGACCTTTAGTTCTCCCGATACAAGCGGCGATTGCCCCTTGTCCTCGAACGTGACGCGGGCGGTACGCGTCCCGGCGTTGACCGACGAAACCCGGCCCGTCCTCACGATATTTTTCAAAACTGATAGATCGGCCATCAATACCCCTCCAATACCCGGCGTAGCGTCAAATCGGTTTTATAGCCGCTCTTTGACACGGAATGCGTCGCCGTTTCGATGATGTATTTCCCGTCGAACGCGCCGTAGCCCGATACCTGAACCGTGATGCCAGCCACAAGCCGCGCGTCCCCGGTCAGTTTGAACGATGCCTTGAATTCGCCCTTGTTCTTCTGCCGCAGGCGCTTCATTGCCAGTTGCCGGGCTTCCTCTCTGTTGGAAACCTTTTCGTTCACTTCCAGAACTTGACCGTCCTTATCCGCGTTTCGCGGGGTGTAGGTGTATTCGATGGTCTTTCCCGTCGTTGGGTCGGTATAGGAAACGTGGCACTTGCTATATGACGCGTCGTGCAAGCTGGTTGAAAAGGACCACGAACTAACGTCCGCCGTCCCGCGCTTGATGACGCGCACCGCGTCTTTCTGCTCATAAGCCGCCGCGTCGAAAAGAACGATGATTTTTGCGGTAACTTTCAGGCTGATTCCCGCGGCCTTGCAAAGCCGTTGAAGAAAGGTGATGTCCGATTCCTGTATCTGCTCTTTCCGGGTATACAGAGGGTCGAACGCGGATTCAAACATACAGGTAAGCCCGTTTTTGCCCGCAATTTCCTTTGCGATGCTGGAAAGCGTGTAGTTCTCCCATGCTTTCGTTTTCTTCTGCGTCCGCACGGTGGACTTGTAGGGAATGGACCCGGCCTTGATGGTCGCTTTTGCGGGCGGGCCGCTCCCGTCCACGGTGTCGATTTCAAAAACGCCACAGTCAAGCACACGGTCTTTCCCGTTGGATTCCCAATTCTTTTGAACGATGACGGCGGAGATTTCCACGCCCTTTGACGCGCCGGGTGTGTTCAGCCAGTTTCCCAGCCACACGCCCTCGCGGTCATCAAGCGATAGTTGCAGGTCGTCCGTTTTATCCTCTTCGTTGTCCGTGTAGGTCAGTGAAAGAAGATGCTTGTTTATGTCGGTCGAAATGTCCACCCCCGCAAAGGTCAGGCGGACAGCGGTTCTTCGTGCATTCATTCGGCAGTCCCTCGCTTCCACGGCGGCAGATCAGAGGAAACCCGCGTTTCCGGCTCTGGAACTGTCAGTGTGATTCCGGCGGGAAAAACGAAAGTGCGGCGGTACTGCGGGTTCAACTTCATAAGCCGGTCTGTGTAGGCTTCGTCGCCCAATGTCTTATAGGCGATGCCGTCCCACATATCCCCGGCTATTGTGGTGTATTTAGTCATAGTTCCGCCGCCTTTCGTCGTCCTGTCTTTGCCGCTCCCGCTCGTCGATTTCGTCCAACAACTCTTCGTCGTGGCGGCGTAGCATTTCTTCAATGTCCTGTGCCTGCGCGTCGTTTCCGACGTGGAACACGGGTGCGCTATGAATGACGACGGACGTTCTGCCGTCGCCTGCGTTCAGGGTCGGTGCGGCAACGCTGGGCGCTCCCGCATAGGCCAGTTGATACGGCGCGGCCCCTGCGGTGCGAATAGCGTTTACCGTGTCCGCAAGATTGCGGAAGATGCTTCCCGTCTGCGCCGCGGTGAATACGCTTCGGTTCTTTGCGTTGGTGATAAGTTCCGCGCCCTGCTCACCAGCTATGAACGTGTCCGGCGTGCTGTCTGTACCTGTTGCAAATTGCGGTATCAACGGAATGTTGATGCCCTTTCCTCCGATGCCGGGGACCCAATCAGGGATTTTCAGCTTGTTCAAGCCGGAAATCGCGCCGTTTACAAGGCTGATAATGCCGTTCAGTACGCCGCTTGCAATGCTCTTTAGAGAATTCCAAACGCCGCTGAATATGCTTTTCACGCCCTCCCAAACACGGGTCCAATCTCCCGTGAAGATGCCTGCGAAAACGTCTACAAGGCCCTTTATCGCGGTCAGCGCACCAGATACAACGCCCTTGATGGTTTCAAGCGCAACGCCGATGATGCTTTGTATCGTCGGCATAAGGAATTGAATAACTGCCATGATTGCCGTTGCAATGGTGGAAACCACTTCCGCAAGTCCTTGCAGGATAGAAGCGATAGTCGGTGCCCACTCTGCGAACGCCTGCGCGATCTGCGGAAGCACGGTCCCGACGATGAAAGAAAAGATTTGCTCCACAATCGGGCGAACATAGGTGTTCACAAACTCGATGAACCCGGAAAGAATATTCCAGACGGTTTGTAAAATCGTAATGGCCCCGTCGATAACGCCCGTTGCTTCCTCTCCGAACAGGTTTATCAGGAATTGCCGTGCGCCGCCCAAATTGCCGTCCGTGAAGACGTTGCGTATCGTATCGCCGATGTTTGTTATTGCCGCAACCACCTTGTCGAAAATGACAAGTCCAGCGTCACCGAACACCCGGCCTACGACTTCGCGCACCTTGTCCAGATTGTCCCGTAGGATTTGGACCGCGGCAACGATCAGCGAAATAACGCCCACCACGGGAAGCACTTTTCCAAGAATGCCGCTGAACGGCCCCAAGATAGCGCCGCCCAGCTTTTGAAGCGGGGCAATCAGGGTTCCTATTTTCCCGAAACCCTTTCCGATAACGGAACCGATTTTACCCAGCGGACCCGCCGCAACAGCGGTCCCGGCTTTGCCCAATATGTTGGTGATGGTCCCGGCAACGCCTGTGAATGCCCTCGTCGCAACGCCGCCCATTCCCGAAAACAGCTTCGAGAATACGCCGCCCGCCGCGCCGCCGATTTTGGAGAACGCGCCGCCGATTTTTGTTCCGCTGAACATTTGCCCGAACGCGCGGCCTACACCGCCCGCCGCGGACCCAATGCCGCCGAAATACCCGGTCACGCTCTTTGCAACGCCCTTGACCTTTCCTGCGAACCCGACGGCTTCCACGCCCGCAAGTGCTGTCTTTCCCTTGAAAAGCGCCATGACCTTTTGAATAGTCAGCACGCCGCCTTTTAGTTCAAGAAAGCCCAACTTTGCAGTCAGGGCCGCGGCCTTGAATGCCAACAGCCCCGCCGTCACCTTTACGATGGTCCGTACAAGTTCCGGGTTTGCGTTTATAAATTCCGTCAGTTTGGAAATCAGTTCGGCGGCTTTCTCTGCTCCCTGCGTGAATGTCGGTAACAGCGCGTCGCCCAGCGCGATTTGCAGGCCCTCGAATGCGGATTTCAGCAGGGTAACTTTACCCTCGAAATTGTCCAGCTTGATTTGTGCCATGCGCTCCGCCGCGCCTGCGGCGTTGTTGACCGAATCGGACAGTTTCTTGAAATCAGCGTCGCTTGCGTTTACGATAGCAAGCATACCTGCGAAAGACTCTTTGCCGAAAATGGCGGTAGCCGCCGCCACCTGTTCGGATTCGGAAAGCCCGCCCAAACTGGACCGCAGATTGTCGATGACCTCGCGGAACGTCTTCATGCTTCCGTCCGCATTCGTCAGGCTGATTCCGTACTTGTCCATGTAGGCTTGCATTTGCTTTGTTGGCTTTGCCATGTTAGCAAGGGCCGTCTTTAGGCTTGTGCCTGCGACTTCTGCCTTGATGGACGCATTCGCCATCAAGCCGATTCCAAGTGACATATCTTCCACAGAGTAGCCCAACGCGCCCGCCACGGGCGCTACTTTCTGGAACGTCGCGCCCATCATGGAAACATTGGTGTTCGCGTTGGAAGATGCCTGCGCGAGTACGTCCGCAAAGCGCCCGGACTGGTCTGCTGTCATGTTGAACGCTGTCAGTGCGTCCGTTACAATGTCGGAAACCTGCCCCAAGTCTTCGCCGGACGCGGCGGCAAGGTTCATAATGCCGGGCAAGCCGCCCAACATTTGGTCGGTCTTCCAACCCGCCATAGCCATATATTCAAGGGCTTTTCCGGCTTCAACTGCGGTGAACTGCGTTGTCGCGCCCATGTGCTTCGCTTCCTCTGAAAGCCGCTTCATGTCGTCCGCCGATGCGTTGGAAATGGCCTTGACGGTTGACATTTGGGCTTCAAATTCAGCAGCCTTTTTCACGGGTCCGGCATAGATAGCGCCGCCAAGCGCGGCAAGGGTTCCAAGCGTTCCCGCAAGCTGGGTCTTCGTTTGGGAGATTGCCGCGTTGTTCTGTTCAAGGGCGGCGCTTACCTTTGCCAATTCCTCTTGACTTTTCTTTACCTTGTCATAGGTCTTTGCAAGCCGTTCATTCTCCGCGCTCAAATTCGCCGTGTTCACGCCTGCGGCGGACAGTTCAGAACCAAGCGTCTGTAACCGCTGTTCCTGCGCTTCGATTTTCGCAGTTGTCGCGGCAATCTGCTTTTCATTCTTCGCCATCTTCTGCCGCAGTTCTTCCGACGGGGCGGCGGTTTCGCTTATTTCCCGTTGGAGTTTGTCATGCTCTGCGGTCAGGCGTTCCAGCTTTTGACGGTTCGATTCAAGGGCGGCTTCCTGCTTTTTGTAAGCGTCGATTTTCCCGGTGATGGAATTTAGCTTCGTTAGGCTGTTCTGCATCTGCTTTGTGGTGTTCAACGCGCTTTGAAAAACCGTGTTGAAGTTGCCGCCCAAAGCCGCTTGCAGTTTGAAAAGCAGTTCATATTCTTTTCGTCCAGCCAAATTCACCACCCCTTTTCGTCTATTTCTGTTTCGCGGCGGCGTTGATGTCCTCAATCCACGCCGTAATTTCCGTCATGTTCATATCAAGCCAGAACGAGACGGGCGTATACGTTGCCTGCGCCAGCTTGAAGCACTCCCGCCGCCACCACTTCGCCGGGCTTTTTAATAGCCCGTGTCGATTAAAAAACTCCTTGCCGCGTTGGTGATGCGGTTAAAGTCCTTGATAGGCATAGCGTCGAGAACGTCGCTACCGATACCCGCGGCCTTTGCCGCCATTTTCGCCTGAAAACTCCGGGACACTTCCGGCGCAAGGCAGTATTCATTGTTCATCTGCATTTCGGTTTCGATAGAAACCATGTCGCGGCCCGTCATTTTCTCGAAATCGAACGTCAGGGTCGTATAGGTTTCGCCTGCGTACTCGAAAGGCTTCTTGAACGTGTGCGTATAAACGCCTGCGTCAGCCTGTACGGGTTCGTTTACGGCTTCCGCGGTCATATCATGGGTGACAGCTTCCGCCGCTCCTGCGGCGTTCTGTGCGCTCTCTGCGGCGGTGTTTTTGATGTTCTCACTCATTGTCAATTCCTCCGATTTAGAAATTCATATTTTCAGATACAGAAAAGGGCATAATAAAACCCAGCGGGAAGCCCCGCCGGGTTTTACTTGCCAAGTGCCTTTCGCACGTCTTCGAGGTAATCAACGCCGTTGACGTAGTAGATAAAGTTCAGAATGTCGATTTCCAGAACCTTTTTACCGTCGATGTACGTTGCGTAGTAGGTCACGGGATATTCGCCGGACGCTTCCGCGGAAGATGCCGGGGCCAGCTTGCCGGGGGCAAACTTTTTCGGATTGACGACAAGGACGTGCTTCACGGCCTGCTGGACATAGCGGCCCGTGCTGTTATCCCAAGACTGCTGAGCCGCCCGCAAATCAAGCTGGTGCTTGCGCGGCTCTGCCAGCTTGATAGCGTCCGTAGTGACGGAACGGAAATTCAGGGTCAGGGACATAGCTTCAAGGTGTCCGACAAACGTTCCGTCGAACGTACCTGCGATGCCCGCGCCCTTGACCTCTTCCGAAATCTGCGTGATTTCAGGAAGTGTGACTTCTGCCATGCCGTAATATTCGGTCGCGTCCTCATATACGGCAAAGTTGGTTACGCCGTTTTCAATTTTCATTGTTCTTTACCTCCTTACGCCGACAGCGCCGCAGTCACATAGTCCGCGTCGTATTCAAGGACGAATTCGCATTCCCTCATGGGGCTTGCGGGGGTCATGTAGATATGGAAAACAGCCTTGCCCGCCATAAGCGCGGTCGTGCTGTTCTCTTCGTCCAGAAACTCCACGCGTGCGCCCAACAGCTTTTCTTCCGAAACAAGGCCGTTCAGCCAAATGTTTACGGAATCAACGATGCTGTCGATAAGGCGGCGCGTCATTTTCTTGTCGATCTTGCTCCAATAAGTAAGAATGACAGAACGGGCAACCCAACCGAACATACGGGAAACGGAAATGAAGTAGTTCTTCACGTCCGTATCGGCGGGGAAACAGGCGGTTTCGTCGCCCCACAGCACATAGCTTCCAATGAAGTTCAGCGCCGTAACGATACCGTTACTGTTCAGGTAGTTTGCCTGCGCGAGATCGAGAAGCACAGTCGTTCCGTCCGCAAGCATAGCGCGGTCGATCTGCAAGGACTTGTTCGACGGGCTTTCCGCCGGGCAACCGCCGTTGTCCGAATCGGTCTTTCCCATCAGGCCCGCGGCGTGGACGGACGCATGAAACGCACGGTCGCCCAGCCCGAACATAGGCCAGCAGAGAATTTCCGCCTTGCTGTTCATGTTCTGTGCTTTCTTCCATGCGGGAACGTCCGCGTAGTGGCGAACGGTGTTGGTGTCCGCGTCGATCAGGGCTTTTGCACCCGTGAACACGGTGTTGATTGCATCCGCCTTTGCGGTCATAACCGCCGCGACGTTGGATTTGTCGGACCAGCCGGGGGCAACGATAAGGTCGGGGACGATGCCGTATTTCGGGAAAACCTTGTCGATCAGTTCAAGGCCGGAATACTTCTTCGTGCTGGTGTCGAAGCCGCCGATAATGTCGTTTTCGTTGATTTTGGAGGGGTCCACCGCGTCGAACGTGATTGTCAGTTCTCCCGTTTCAGCGGGAATACTGCCGCCGTCCAGAACTTCAAGAATCAGGTTTTCGCCCTCATAGAAAAGTTCATAGTCGGTCCCGGCGGTGTAGCTTGTCACCTTGACCGTGTTTTTCAGGGCTTCGAGGGGAAGCAGAACTTTTCCGTCTGCGACGGGGTAGTTCTGTTCTGCGACGCTCTTCTTGTGCTTCGCAGGGTCAAGCACGTTCACGAACACCACAGGGGCCACGCCGTACAGCTTGAACTGCGAATAGATAGCTTCGCAAATGGGGTACTTCTCCCAATCGTCGCTATACCCCAAAGCGGCGACGGCTTCCGCGTAAGACTGACACATGATAGGGTCGTTCGGTGCGCCGCCCACGGTATGACCGGGGGCCGCGCCGACGACGAACGCAATACCAGAATCGGCGGTTACAGGGGTAGAAATCGACGTGTCGTTCTGACGCGTCGAAACGCCGTGAAAATAGTTTGCCATCGTTTATACCTCCTTGTTTCCTCGCATTGTCGAAACAATGTCGTTGTAATACTTGTGCGCGATATTGCCGGGGGTCTTGACCTTTGCGGCAAACGCGGAAAGCCGCTCCACGGGAACGATCAGACGTTCCGCCTGCGGGTAGTCTTCCAGCACGTCCGCAAGGTAGGCTTTCACGTCCTCGAACGTACCGTTGAATACGGCGTGTTCTTTCAAGCGTCCGTGCGGGAGGGAGGGACCGGCATACACGAACAGGCCGTAGCCCTCCGGGGCGGCTTCCTGCGCGTCCTCTGCGGGCGGCTCTGTGTCGCTGTCCCCGGTAGTGCTTTCCTCGCCGTCCTGCGGCTCCTGTGTCGCTTCGTCGCCCTCCGCCGGGTCGTTACCCTCCGGGGGCGTTTCTGCGCCGTCCTGCGGCTCCTGTGCGCCCTCTGCGGCGCGTGCCTGTTCCAGCAGTTTTAGAATGTCGTTTTTCTTCATGCTGTCGTCGGCTTCGATGCCGTGTTCCGCGGCAATTTCCAGCAGTTCGTTTTTGCTCATGCTGGACTTGAATTCTACTGCCATATCTGTTGAACCTCACTTTCGATAATCGGCATTGCCCATTTCGTCATCATTTCGCCCAAATAGTAAGGGGCTGTGCTGTCCGGGTACACAATCATTTCAAGTGGAGATTTCAAGACGAACTGCCCGCCGACAACGCCATCTTTCAGCAGGGCGACACGGATTCGCGTCAGCAGGTTCAAGACGCACATTGCGCCCTCGCTTTCGTCCTCCGAATAGGTGGCGGCGACGATACGCACGGCGCATTCGCTTTCCGGGTCCTGTCCCTGTTCCTGCGTGTCGGTGCTTTTGATGTACTGCAACAGCAGGTAGGGGACCCGCTCCGTCTGCGCGGTTTTGTTCGGCAGGCGCATTTTATAGACCTCCGCCGCGCGTTCCTTGTTCTCTCCGCTCTTGCGGTCCACCCGGACGGGTAAAAGAATGTCTTTTGTTTCTTGCTTCACAAACGCTTCCAACGCGTCAAGCAGTTGTAAAGGTGTCATGCGTTCAACCTCCGTACCCGTTCAGAATGCGGGTGATTTCGTGTTCAACGCGCTTGTTGATGACCTCTTGTGCCTTTTCCTCCACGTCGGCAAGAACGATACTGTTTCCCGCCATCTGTGCCGTAGACGGTCCCATGAACTCGCTGATAGGCAGGCGCTTTGAACCGTCGCGCTCGAACATACCTGTATGTCCGCTTTGCATTCGTGCAATGAACGCGTCTTGAAACGGCGTGCGCCCGTTTCCGGCAAGCACCGCCGCCGACACGGTAGCCCGTTGGATAGGAATTGTCGGCGATACGTTGAAGCGGTATAGCGGTATCTTGTGGCCCGCAAACAGGACAGTTCCAACAATTCCGCCGTCGCTGGACTGTGTGCGGACCTTGATTGTCGTTTCCGCCCGGACGTTCTGCCGCGTGATTGCATAAACGGTCGTGATGCCCTTTAGGGTTTCAGAACGAACGGTATTGTTCGCCCGGCGGATAGTGCTTGACAGCGCCTTTTCTATTCCGCCGGGAACACCTGACAAAATCAGGTTGACCCGCTCGATCTGTTCGGCTGTAATAGTAATCATTCGGTCAGCATCTCCAAATAAAGAACGATTTCCCCGGCTTCCGGGTGAACCTTTGTGATTTGGTAAATGTGGTCGCCGATTTCCATGTTCAGGCCCTTTTGCGGAATGGTCTTCAACAGGGATAGCGGGACATATACAACAAGGTCAACAAGAACCAAGCCGTCTACATGGTCCGTAGACGGCTTTTTCCTGTCCTGTGCGCCGCCGTCATCAATGATGACAGGGCCTTTGTAGCGCACCCCGTCAATCCAGAATTCCATAACGTCGGCGTGTTCGCGGGCGTTATGGAATATTGCTGTAAGGTCCCGTTCAACCTGCGCTTTGAAGTTCATTACAGGACCTTTGCAACGTACCAGCTATTGACCTCATGGGGAACGGTCAGCGGCTTACTGTTGACTTGCAGGAAGCGGCGGTCCGGGCGGCGCTCAACCCACGTCTGCGGCACGCGGTCGCCCTCCACGGTAACAAACGTCTTGCCCTCTTCGGGAATCATGGTGATTGCGCCGTAGTAGATGGAATACTCCGCTTCGGTAGACAGCAGGGCAAGCGTGCCGTCAGGAACAAGCGGCTTCTGCGTCGGGGCGTTGGGGTTGGTCCAGTTGTCCAGATACCACTCGTTGTACTGGTAGAGGTCAAGGCCCAGCTTGTGAATAGTGCCGATGTAGGTAAGGCCGTTCGGCAGTTCGCGGGGCTTGATAACTGCCAAATCGTAGGCGCGAACGTCCAAAACGGACTTGACCTTTGCATTGTTTACAAAGGCGTTCGCAACGTCCTTTGCCATGATGCAGATATTGCAGTTCACAAAGCCCTCTTTCTGGACGGCTTCGCGCCAGCGCTCCAAATCGCCCAGCGGGTCGGAAGTATCGGCGTTCCACTTCTTTTCGGTGCTGACGATGGTTTCCTTGTTGGTGAAGTCAAAGTCGATAACTTCGTTCAGGCCCTCGCCGATAATGGGAATCTGCCCGGTGAAAATGGCGGTAGCCGCCATCCACTCTTCGCGGCGCACGATCATTTCGTTCAGTTCGCGCAGGTCGTCCGCCAGCTTCTCAACGGCACGCTCCGCGGGTGTTCTGCCGCTGTACGGGTTTTCACCCGCAGAACGGTTCAGCAGGTCGTCAACGGTGGTGATTTTGTCAGGGGCCAGCAGAACAGGGGTGTAAGTCTTCGTCTGGTAGCCGCTGTTCGGAACCACCTTGCCGCCGACTTTCGGGTGAACGAACGGTGCGAGGGCGCGGCTTCCTTTCTTGAAGTCAACGTCAACGCTCTTCGTGGGGAAAGTGCGGCGGTTCTTGAACAGGGTATCGCGGAAAAAGGTATGCACAGGGGGCATTCTGGTAATCAGCTTACCCAGCGTGCGCGGGGTGTAAATAGTTGTTTCGATAGCCATTTTCTCTTCGCTCCTTTACTTCAAAAAGATTCCGATATTGCGGAACGCCTTTGCCAGCGTATCGGCGGTCACGCCCTCCGGCAAGGTGATAGCGTCCGCGAAAAATTCGCCCGTCAGATAGACGACGATTTCTTCCGTGGCTTCTGCGGCGGTCGCGGCGATGCCGTAAATGCCCGCCGTGGTGTTCTCATACTCGGACTTTGCCGGGGTGCTTGTGCCGCTCACGGCTTCGCTTGCGGCGACTTTTACAACGGGTTCAATGCCGTTGTCTGTCAGCTTGACGGGTTCGTACTGCTTGACGCTCTTCCCGGCGGCAACAGCCTTGACCGCCGTAACAACGGGGTATTCTCCGGCGAAAAACTTCACGGGTACGCTCTGGTCTTTCTGGATTTCGTACATATGGTGCTTCCTCCTTTACTTCGTCGCGGGGAACAGCTTGTCAATGGCCTTGTCAACGTCATTGTCTCCGCCGCCATCGCCCGCGCCCTCATGTGCGCCCGCTCCAACGTCGCCCGCACCGCTCTTCTGCGCGTCGTCGTCGCGGTTCTTGATGTAAGTTCCGCCCTGCTTCTTCTGCGCGGCAACGATAGCTTTTGCCACGTCGCCCGCCGCAATGGGGTTGTTGAACTTCGCGTCGTTTACGATGCTCTCATAGCCCGCAAGCGCCACGTCTTCAATGTCCTGAATGCGCTTGCGCTCCGCGGTGGTCGCCGCGTCCTCGATCTGACGCGTCAGGTCGGGGAAAGCCGCTTTCAGGCCGTCAACCGTAGTGATTTTTTCGATTCCGTCCATTGTGTTTCGCTCCTTTTCGGTATTTTTATGGTTGGTTTTATTTGAAAAACCGCCGGGCGTGCGGGCCGTCATGCGGTTTAACAACGATACAGGCATATTCGGAAAGCGCGTCAGGTCGAGGGAAACGCTGTTCACAACGACTTTCGCCGCATTTTCCACGGTCGTTTCCGCGTCCTCAAACATAAGTTTGTCGCAGAAACCCGCGTCAACGGCCTGTTTGCCGTCGTACCACGTTTCAGCCGCCATGATTGCGGCAACGTCCGCCGCGTCCTTTCCCGTTTTCAGGGTATAGGCGTTCACGATAGACTGCTTGATAACCTTTAGTTCATCGGTCATTTTCGCAAGTTCCGTTTCGTTGAAGTAGCCCAACAGCCCCAACGCCGGGTCATGCACCATGAAAACGCCGTTTCCGGGAATTTCGATGCTGTCGCCCGCCATTGCAATAATCGTCGCCGCAGATGCGGCCCAACCGTCGATTTTCACGGTGATTTTCGCCGCGTTGTCTTTCAGGCGGGTGTAAATGGCATTTGCGGCGAACACGTCACCGCCGCCGCTGTTGATTCGTACCACGATTTCAGGTACAGCGCCCAGCGCGTCCAGTTCCTCCGTGAACTGCCGCGGGGTCACTTCATCGCCCCACCATGTTTCGGAAGCAATATCGCCGTAAAGAATGAGTTCCGGGGGATTGTCCCCGCTTGCTGGTTGGAAGTTCCAAAAGTGTTTATTCTTCGGTTTTGCCTGCGGCGTTGCCGTTTTCTCCATTTTCTTTTACCTCCCTTAACATTTTTTCTTCGCGCTTCAACTGCGCGGCGTTTCGGTAGAAGTCTGAACCGTTCATTTCCATAGCTTCGCGGTCGCGGGTGGAGAAACCATTCTGCACGCGCTTTTCCGCCGCGGTGACTTCCTGTACCGGGTTCAAAAGGCCCTGTGCCGGTCCGTTCCACTCTGCGCCCGTGTACGCCTTGCGTATCAGCGGGTCAGAGAAAAAGCCGGGCGCTGGAATGCGGCCCTTTGCCACAGCTTCGGCGAACCATTCTTCATAGACTGGTTGGCAAAAATCATTTGCAAGCCACGTCCGATACATACGGAACATTTTCCATGCTTCCAGAAGCGCCCCGCGGGACGCGCTGTAAGACGCGTTGAAGTTCTTTACCAACAGTTCATAGGGGATTTCAAGGGCCGCGCCGATCTGACGGCAGATAGCCACAACGAACCCGTCAAAAGCCGTGTTCGGTCTGCCGGGGTTCATGTCGTGTGCTTTTTCGCCCTCGTTCAAATCCACGATTGCGCCGGGGGCAAGTTCAATCGTGCTGTCGTCGCCTGCGTCTACTTGTGCGTCCTCTGGAATGATTTCACCGAACCCGCCGTCGCTGGACGCGGATTCTTTTTCGATAAACACCGTGAACATACCAGAAACCACGGCGGCGACAAGTTCCGCGTCTGTATATCGCCCAAGCTGTTTCAGCGCTTCAATGACCGGGGCAAGAAACGGCACGCCGCGGCGCTGTCCGATGCGCTCCCGGTTCATAATGTGAAGCACATTTCGCCGCCCGGTCTTTGCGCCCCACGCTTCAACGCGTGTCCACCCGGTTTCCGTCATGTCATACGAAAGCGGATGGTGCTTGCTGATATGGTAGGCCACGACTTCGCCCGCGTCGTTGGTTTCAACGCCGCCGATGATATGCGGGTCAACAATCCCGTTCGGATTGCTCAACCTGTCCGCTTCGATCAGACAAATTCGCAGGTCGTAAGGCATATTCGCCCGCTTTGTCACGGGTAATGTTGCGATAACGTCACCGCTCATAAGCCAGTTCAGAAACGCGAGTTGTTGCAGTTCGTAGAAATTGTCAAGCCGTTCAAGGTCGCAGGCGGTTGAATCAGCCCACAGTGAAAATTCCCGCTCGATTTTGCGTTCAAGGTCGCGGGCGGCTTCTTCGTCCATTCCCAACGCTTCATAGTCGATTTGACTTTTCAGCCGCAGGCCGGACCCGATGACGTTTGTTCGGCAGGTTTTCAGCGCACCCGTCGCCAACGGAACACCCATGTAGAGGTCGCGGCAACGTTGCCGCAGGGTCGATAAATTGTCCTGAATATCTTCCTTTGCGGACCCGCCGCCATACAGCCAGCCCGCAAGCGATTTCTTCGTGTGTGATGCGCCGTAGTTTCCATACCCGCTATCCAGAATATCCAGCTTCCGGCGGGCGGCGGCGCGTTTTACCGCCGTTTGCGGGGACACGGCGGCAATCACCCGGTCTAATGCGTTCAAACCGCTTCACCGTCCTTTCTCACAGGTCCCGCGGCACTACCCGGAACACGCGGTTTCTTCCGCCGCGGGCTTCGATGTTTTCCAGCCGGGAAACCTCATTCGTCCAATACTTGATGCGTTCGCCGATTTCGGAAAGGTCGGCTTTCGTCAGGCTCCGCGAACCGATGGTATAGCTTTGATGCGTTGTTACCTCCAATTCGGCGGCAAGCCATGCTTCAAGGTGTTTTCGCGCGATTTCAAGCCGCGCTTTCTGTGATGTAGCCATTTATAGAATTCCTCCGTTCGTCCGTGAACGCCTGCCGCGCCGCCGCGGGGCGGGTGCGGTGGTGTCATGCTCCGGCGGCTTCAAAATCGGGTTTGCGATTTCCAGCGCGACGGTCGCATAGTTCCGAATGTCCAACGGCTCGTTTCGCTTGTAGCCGCCGTCTTTCAGGGTCCAGACGTATTGTGCTTTGCCCCGCTTGTAGCTGATAACCATTTTTTCGGCGGTTAGGCCCTTGAAGTATTCCTGCGTATATCCCCGGTCTTTCTCCCGCGGGAAGTGGCAGTAATTCGGCCCCTCTTCCTGCACCGCCAAACGCTGATATAAAAGCGCCTTGCCTGTATCAACGCCCACGGTGAAAAGCGGGGTTTTGATGTTGTTTGCCGTGGATGGTCGGTTGAAGTACGGGACTTCCGCGCCGCCCTTGCCCTTGATTGCAAACACGCGACGGGCTGTCCGCTCCTTGCAGAAGCGGTAAACCTGCGTCGTGAAGTGTCCGCCGGAATCGACGCAGGCGCAAATGATTTTCAGGTGTCTTCCGTCTGCCGTCGTGAACGTCTGTGAAAGAAAGCGGTCCAGTTCGTCCCATACGGGCTTTAGCTTCAAATCTCCGTAAATGACTTGATACTTGATGCCCCAACTTTCCTTGTCCACGCCCCAGCCGACGACTTCCGCTTCAAAGCGGTCGTCCTGAACGTCAACGCCCGCCGTCAGTACAAGAACTTCTTCCGGCACTTCGCAATTATACTTTTCGCGGCGCTTGTAGAGGTCGTCCGTTTCGATCTGTTCTCCGTCCTCTTCCCACGTTTCGCCCATTTCGGTATTTGTCCAGACTTTCAGAAGTTCGATGTTGCCTTTTTTCTTCTCTTCGTTCGCAGTCAGGAATTTTTCAACGATTTCCCGCCAATCCACGAACAGGGAAGCAAGGGCGTTTAGGTGGAAGCCCCGGACCTTTCGTTCCGGGTGGGCCGCAACGAATTTTCCGTTGATGTACTGTTCTTTCCACTCCGTTTCGCTGGAAACCACGCCGCAGGCCGGGCAGGTACAGCCGATTTCGTCCAGCTTGTCCCGGTCAAATACGATGTTCGCCCACAGTAGGGGCGTGAATGCTCCGCAGGCCGGACAAGGTACGTTCCATTCTTCTTGCGTGCTGTGTTCAAATTCAACAGCGATGCGGGACGTTTCCTTGTTGGTAGGGGTCGAAACGCAGACTTCTTTTTTATTCCAAAACGTCGCAAGACGTTTTCCGGCAAGTAACAGGGGGTCGCCCTCGTTGCCCGCCGTCGCCGGGTATCGGTCGATTTCGTCCGCAAGCAGAATGCGGATAGGGCGTGACGCAAGGGACGACGGCGAATTTGCGCCTACCATCGTTACATGACCGCCCGGAAAGATTTTTTGCAAAATGGTGTTGCCGCTGTTCCGGCTTTTGTCGTTCACCTTGTCGCGCAGAACCGGGGTATCGCGCAACATAGGTGAAAGACGGTCTTTGCTGAATGTTTCCGCCATCTGAATAGTTGGTTGCATAACCATAATCGGTGACGGGTCGTAGTGCATATAGTAGCCGATAGGATTTAATATAAGCGCGTCTGTTTTACCAATCTGCGCCGCGGACATGATAACGACTTTCTGAACCCTCATGTCGCATACTGCGTCCATGATTTCGCGTTGATACGGGGCCTTTGACGTGCGCCATCGCCCCGGCTCTGCCGATGATTCGGAGGACAAGCGGCGGTATTTGTCCGCCCATTGTGAAACGGTCATGTTGGGGGGCGGGGCCAGAACGGAGAAGATGCGGGTGAACAGGTCAACCGTCGCTTTTTTCATCTTCTTTCACCCTTTCCCCGAATGTCGTTTTGAAGTCCGAAAGTTCCATCAACGCTTCGTCGATGTGGTCTTTCAGCAGGGCGAAAATTTCCGCCTTGTCCGTCTTTTTACAAAGGACCGGGGCCAGCTTCGAGGGAATCGCCATAAGCCGGGATTTGAAGTTTACCAGCATATCAGTCATAACGGCTTCGATGTCCTCCGCCGCGTGAAGCTGATTTTCTTTCAACTGCAATTCGTACTCTTCGTTTTTGCGCTTCGCCCGAACCAGCTTTGCCCGCTCCGTGTTGTAATCTATGGTTTCGTCGCCCTCCGGGTTTCGCTTTCGGAGGTAGTTAATATAGCGGTGGTTCGTGTCGATCAGGTCATACAGGCCGGGGCGAACCTCCGCTATCACTTTTTCGTCGCGCAACTGCCGGACGCGCCGTTCTGACACGTCCAGAAACCGGGCAACCGCCCGCACGTCGTAAAGTTTCACGGTTTTTCACCCCTCCCAAGCCCTTATTTCTCGAAAAAACACCCCCATACTGAAAAAATCGGCACGGCCCGGAAGCGTTCAAAAAAAATTCGTGGCTAAAAAAACGCCGGGCGTCGCGGACCCGCAGGCCGTAGGCTCCGCCGAAAGAACCTATTTCAAATTTCCGGGTCGCCGCACGGGTCGTCCACTTCGTCGATGATTTCGCCCGTTTCAGGGTCAACGTCGAACGCTCCTGATAGTTTTTGCTTCGCAAGATTATATTTGCGCTCTTCAAGGCGCAGGCGGCGGCTTTCCATCTCATAACCCTTGATAGAATCAAGTAGCTTGATGATACGCCCGTGTATCTTGTTCAGTTCGGCTTCCAGTTTCATAGCGCGATCAAACGCGCTTGCCTTGATGACTGTTTGCATATTGACTTTGTAACTGGATTTCTCCAACTCCATTTGACGGTCTGCCGTGGTATCTTCCAGCGCGGCTATTTCGCGTTGTAATGCGTCCAGTTGCTTTTGCTTTGCCTTTGACGGCGGCTTACCATCCGGGCCGCTGTCAATCTCCCACGTCAGGTCATCACGCTTACGGCGCAGGGTTTCCAATTTCTCTTGCTGTTGCTCCAACCGCTCCGTACTCTTTGGCGCACGCATTTCAACAACGCGGTCAATATACAGCGCGTCCGGGTCGCCGTTCTCTATCTTTGCAATCTTGCTTTGCAGGTCGGCTTCCTTTGCAATCAGAAGTTGCAATTCAGAAAGCATATTCGTTCCCGTGTCAAGCGTGATACTTTCGATGTATTCGCGCTGTTCGTCCGGGAGGTCCGCAAGGCGAACCGTTGAATATGCGCCGTGGGTTTCCGCGTTTCGGTTCCCGTGTGGAGCGCCCGCACCTGCGGCGTTCTTATTGCCGGGTTGTCCGCCGCGCTTCCGCGGTGGTTTCTGCGCTTCAAGTTCCGCCGCCCAGCTATCAAGGCTTTTCCATTTGCGGACCTGTTCAGGCTTTACGCCGACTTGCTCCGCAACCTGTCGGGCCGTCAGCGTTCCGCCAGAATCAAGCCATATCCGCCGGGCTTTGTCACGTTCCGGGTTTCGCTCTCTTGCCATGCGTCCGCCGCGCCCCCTTTCGTTTGTTTTTCATTTTTCGTTCCGGGCGTTGCCGCGGAAGTGCGTAAAAAACGGGCCATGTTCAAAACATGGTCCGTTTTCAGGCTCCCGGCGGCGTGGAGGAATGCGCCGCCCGTATCGTTGTGTTCACTTTTCACAATGTCAATTATAGCAGGAAAAACGGGCAATAGGTGGCAATCTTATTTTTCCGGGAAAACGTAGTGGGAAATCCGCTTGTTCTGCTCAAAGCGCTTTGCCAATCTTTCCAACGCAATGTTTCGGATATTCCGGCATTGCCGCGGGCTGTAATTTACGCGTTGCGAAAGACGTTCCCATTGAAGCCCGTCTATGTAGAAGCCGTAAATCACCGCTTTTTCGCGGTAGTTCAGGGCGTTCAACTCCGAAAGAATTTCACCCTTTATTGCGGTCAGCTTTTCGTTTTCCCGGCGCATATTTGCGATAGTGTCGGAAACGGATTGCGGGATATTCAGCACGACGCGTTCGACAGGGTTTGAAACCCCGCCTTTCCCGTGTGGCATACCGTCGGAATTCACCGCGCCCAACGTGGAATAGTATTGATCTTCAAGGTTCCGAATAACCCGCTCGTTCATGGTGACTGTTTTATCTATATCCCGGTAAAAATCCAGAATAGCAATAACTCTTTCTTGCTTCATTGCTCCGTTTCCTCCTGTTCCTGCTCTATCAAGGCGGCTTATATACCCTGCGGAAAGGGTGCGCCCGCTCGTAATGCCTGATTTGTACCATGTACCGCCGTTCAATCAGCGCGGCCCGCTCTCTCTGCCGTTTTCTGCGGCGGTGCTTCGGCTCTGCCTGCGCTACGGCTTCTTCAACTTGCGTGATGAATTTTTCAACCGCGCTTGTCAGCGCGTCCGCAATGGACGTGATTTCGTCCCGTATGACCTGCACAGCTTTTTGAATGCGGTATATGGCTTCTTCCGCTGATATGCCCGCCCGCTCCGCAAGTATCATCGCGGCTTCACGGAAACGCTCTGCTTCCTCCGCCGCGGCTTCCAGATAATCGGTCTTGTATTCGTCCATCTGCGCCCCTCACTCTTCCGCCGGGGAACAGAAATAAGAAACCGAACAAAAGATTTTCACCCGCTGTCCGCAATGTTGGCAGGTGTGCGGCTTTCCCTCCGCCGCGCCGCGAATGCTGTATTCGATAACTTTTGCCGCGTCAAACTTCGCCCCGCAATACGGGCAAATCCCGCATTCGCTACTTCTGGTAGCCTGCGGGCGGCGTGGTGCGCTCTGCTGGGTGCTTTCGGTCGGCTTCGTGTCCTGCGTCCCGTCTGCGGTGTCCCGCTCCATAGCGGCGCTATACGGCGCCGTGTCCTGCGTGTCCGGCACTTTGTCCCGCTCGACTACGGGTTCCCGCTCTTTCTGCGGGCGTTCTGCCTGCGTAGGTGTGGCGGTGTTCTCTGCGGGCGGTGCAGGCGGTGCAGGCGGGGCAGGACGTTTCCATTCCCGCGCGGCCTTGATGGAAATTGCCCCGGTCAGGTGATATTCCTTAAAGGCGGCGTTCTGGTTCTCCACAGGCAGGCCCGCCAATTCGTAGGCGGTCGAAAGGTTGATGCGGTCCGCTTTCAGTTCCTCCGTGAATTCCGGGGACAAATGGCGAATGATGGTGTCATATCGTCCGATTTGCGTTGTGCTGGTATGAAGCACCTTTGCGATAAAATCGCGGGTCCCGTCCGTCTGTAACTCTCCGTCTTCAAACGTCTTTTCGACGATGCGGCGCAACAGTTCGACGAACCGGGGCTTTGTCTTCGCTTTCTCCAAAACCTCCCGCAGATAGCGGACCTCTTCGATTTTGTCCCATGCGGTCTTTTCTCTCTGCGAGTTGGTAACGATCAGGTCCAGCCCGTCGCGTATTTCCTGTTCGTCCGCCGCTTCCTCTGTCGGTTCGATGACGCAGGGTACGAATTCGTATTCCGGCTTCCCATCGTTCACAAGTTCGATAGAAGCAAGGCGGCGGCGATGCCCGGCAATGACCTTGTACTTGCCGTCGCCCAGCGGAACGACGACAAGGTTTTGAAGAACTTTCCCTGCAATTTCGATTGCCGCTTTCAGTTCCCCGATTTCCCGCATGGAATAGAAATTGTCTTCCGACGGCACAAGGTCAAAGACGCTCAATTTCTCATAGCGGCTTTCAGAGGGGCGGGGCTTTGCGCTCCCGCCGCCCGCCGCCGCCTTTGACGTGTCACTCAAAATCTGGTTCAAATTAAATCTTCCCATAGATAGCCCCTTTCCCGTCCGATTCGGACAAACTTTCATTTTCGCATTCCCGGCAAGGGTAAATCATTTCGTGATACCCCCGTTCGGTCGATCTGTGAAAAACCCGTTTCCCGTACTTCAAGCAAATATGCGGCTTGACTGTTCCGGCTTTGTGTTGCTGTTCCTCTGTCAAGTTCAGGTGTTCACAGTAATTGCAGTTTTTCACTTTTTGCCCCTCCGCAAATACTCCCGTACAAACGCGATATAGTCCATCGCGGTTCCGCTCCGTCGGCTATACTCCACGATAGGGATTTCCGAAAAGGTGCTTTCGGTGACTTTATCCGAATAGCGAATGCGAGTGTCAAAGACGGGGTATTCCGGGCGGGACCGCAACCACGCTTCGCCCTGCTTCTCTGCGTCGGCGCGGATAAAGCAGGTAATCAAGCACCCGGCAAGGCGCAAGCGCGGGTTCAGGTCGTCCCGTGTGTCCTCAATCTGTTCTTTCAGTTCTTCCAGCCCGTCAAAGGCGTACTTGTCAATCTTTATGGGAATAATCACGTCGTCGGACGCGACAAGGGCATTTATCGTTGAAATGTTGATGTCCGGGGCGTTGTCGATGATGCAGAAATCATAGAAGTTCTCTGCCGCAATCGTGTTCAGGGCGGACCGCAGGCGCGTTTGTTGGGGGCGGGTGCTGTCCATCAGGACTTCCATGTTCGCCCGAATCAAGGTCATATTTGCGGGCATTACGTCGATATTCTCGAACCGGGTCTTCTTGATGACTTCCCGCGGGTCCAGTCGCCGGGCGGTCAGCACGTCCGAAATGCTCTTGTCATCGTAGGAATGGACCCCGAATGCCTTTGACGTGTTGCCTTGCTTGTCATTGTCTACAAGCAAAACCCGCTTGTTGTGGAGCGTTGCGAGAACGTGGGCCATGCTGTCAGCGGTCAGCGTCTTTGCAACGCCGCCTTTTAGGTTGATAATTGATATGGTTTTCACCGTCTAAACCTCCTTTTGTGGTTCTCCCGCTCGAAAGCGGGTCAACGAACGATTTCTACCAAACGCCCGTCGTTGTCCAGTTCGTACAGGAACTTCACCGTTCCGGCTTTGACGGAGTGCATACACACAATGTCGGTGATAGTCCGTTCAACGATAACGTCAAGCGTTCTGCCGCCCACCGCGCAGGCGTTCTTCCTCATGCCGATTTTGTCGCCGATCTCAAAGGGGCAAACGGCGTTGAATGCCGCAAGTTTCATTTTCTTTTACCTCCGTTTCGTTTGTCAGCGGCTCCCGGTCTTACTTCCGCCGCCGCTTATGCTTTTTCCGCTTTGGAGCGGGAGGGGCGGGCGGTTCCGGCTCCGTCGCTTCCTCGCAGAGAACTTCCAGTTCCTCCACGTCCGCCGGGGCGAACGTCAGGGACGCGCCGCCGGGGTCGTATGCCTGCGCCGCCCAATCCGCCTTGAATTTCGCAAGGTCGTTTTTGTAGCGTGGGAACGGGTGTACCTGTTCGGCGTAGTAAATCGCCATCATCATTCTTTCGTCGTCCGCCGGGTCCCAATTATGCAGGTGATAGCTTGCGTGGTTGTCGTAGGCCCACAGGGAAAGCAGAACAACCAGCCCGTCGAACTCTTCGTTCGATCTCTGGATATTCTCAAAGTCCCGGTAGGTCAAGCCTTGCCCTCTGCATTCCTCCCGGATTTGTGGAATGCTCTTTCCGCCCGTTTTCAAGCGGCAACGAACAACTTTCGGTCGATAGTTCATGTATTTTCACCTTTCTTTCTCAACGGACAGTAGCGTGGGGCCGTCTTCCCGTAGAACAGTAGTGGACCCGGCGGCGGGCATTTCGGGTGATTGCAGTAAGACGCTTCCTGCCCGAAATGCCCGACGTGGGCGCTGTTGCTGTTTCCATTGCGCGGGTATGTGTGGACCGATGCAAATTCGCATTCGCGGCACTTCATGTCGGTTCCTCCCAATTCCACCACCCTTGTTTCCCGTGGGCGGGAATGGGCGTTTTGAACATGACCGGGTTTTGAAGCACCCACGCGAACCGCCCCGGCGAATAATCACCTAACAGGCGTTCCCGGTTATCCAAACTGTCCACAAGTTCTTCCACAGGCACGCAATCGACGATTTCAACGGTTCCGATGACTGCGCCCCGCGGCAGGTTTCCGCCGCCTGCGGCTTCCAGTACGGCCCAAAACTCACCGTTCGTCAGATGCTTTGTCGCTTGCACTTCGTCCAGCCGCCCGGCGTGGACAGCGACGCGGCCCCGAATATGCGTCCGCCGTGGTCGGGTTTCATAATGCTTGACCCCCGCTACGATTGCGTGTGCGTATGGCTGATACACGGTAAAGGCTTTCATTCCTGAACCTCCTTGTTTCCATTGTAGATGACCACCATAGACGGGAACGGGGCCGCGGCGTATGCTTTGCCCTCTTCATCGGTGAAGCGTAACCGCCCGCGCACAAAGCGGATTTCCGCCCGCCCATATATGTAGTCGTGAAAGTATGTCGTGTCAGTCCGGGCCGGAATCAGAAGAACGACGGTTGCGCCGCGCTGGGCTTCCTCGTAGGCTTTGCGAACCCATTTCCCAACCTCGCGCCCGTATGGAGGGTTGCAGAATACAGCCCCCCCCCCGCAAGATTCCACGGGCTTTTCAGTCCGTCGGTTTCCGGGGTGTAGTACGCCGGGCATTTTGTGCTTTTGTCGGTCGCCGCCGCGTCAAGCGTAAAATGAAACTCTTCGTTCAGGCGGTCGAAAAAGTCTTGCGGGGTGCAATAGTCCATCTTTTTACTGCTCAAAAGCGCCGCGTTCATTCTTGAACCTCCGCCGTTTCCGCGTCAAATGCGGTCGTCTGGTTTTCGTCCGGATCTTCTTCGTCCTCCGCCGCCGGGGTGGTGAATGCGCTCCGGGTGTTCAGGAAGTGGCGGCATTGATAGGACAGTTCTTCCAGTTCGTCGGCGAATTTCTTACTAATGACATAAGGCATGATGACCGCCGCCGTCAGGAACCCGGCCTTTGCGACGATGTACGAACCGCCCTGCGGCGTGGTCCGCTCGTAGAATTGCACCATGTCGATAACGTCTTCCAGCGGCGAAAGGTACAGGCTCCGAATGAACATAACGCCGTTGTTCGTTTTCAGCGGCTTCAAGCGCAACCCGCCATTGATAAAGGTCGTTTCGTACTCCCGAACCAGTTTGTCGCCCGCCGCCACGTCCTCGACGTTCAGGTGTTCCGGCAAGCGCTCATGCCGGAAAAGAATTTTTTCGCGTTGCTTCCCGGTAATATCGAACACGGCGCAGAAACTTTCTTCGTCCAGAATAGGCAGGCCGTCCAGAGGATAGAGGGCGTAGCCGTCGCCCAGCCATTGTGTGATTTCTCCCGATCTGTCGATGCGGTCATACAGGTAATAAAGCCCGTTCGTCTTGCAGATAGAAAGAACCTTTTTCAGCTTCATTCGTCTACCTCCGCCGCCTGCTCGTTCAACGCCTTTACCGCCGCCGGAATGTCGGCGCGGCCCGCGTTCTCCACTTCAACCCGCGTCACGTCGCCGACGTGGTACACGGAAACTTTGCGCTTCTGACGGAAACCCGCCGCCGCGGTCGCCACAGCTTCACCCGCCGCGACAATCAGGACCACACAGCCCAGCCAAACCCAAAAACTTGAAAACACGAATTGCAGAAGTTCCATTTTATTTCCCTCTTTCCAGCCTTTCGGCGATATTCAAAATTCCGACGATTGCTTCACGAATGTTCGCGTCCGTGTCCGCCGTGATGGACAGGACCCGCGCAATGTCCCGCAGTTCCTCTGCCGCGGCGATTTGGTCCGCCGCCGCGCCCGTTGCTCTCATGCAGTCAGGGCAAAGGGGCAGGCCCTCCGCCGTCGGTCCGCCGCATTGCTCACACTTCGTCAGTTTCATAGATAACGCTCCTTTATACCGGGTAGCCAAATACAATGACGGTTCCTGTCAGAACTGCGCCCAGCAGGAAAGCAACCCACAGGATAACCACGCCCAACAGGACGTTTTCAGCCCAGCCGCAGACACGCAAGGCCCACTTTGCCACGGTCCAACATTGCAGGCGGCGGGTGTGTTCCAGCTTTTCAAGGCCCGATGCCCGCTTCATGTCATAGGTCGCCGCTTTGACCTCCGCCGCGACTTTCGGTTGCAAACCCGCTCGAATGGTAAACAGCGCCCAATAAAGAACGATCAGCAGAATTCCGGCACGCATTGTCAGTCCTCCGTTTCTCGTTCATGCGCCCACACACATTCGGCGCAGTTTTCCAGTTCGCCCGTGTCGAGCGGGCAAGGCTCATTGTCGGCCCATTCAGGCTTCATGCAGTCATACTTCATTTCGTTTCCTCCGTTTCGATGTTTCGGCCCCGCAGGGCAAGCATTTTTTCACGAACCAGTTTATCGACGACGCGGCCCGGCGTTTTCTGCCCGCTCATAAGCATAAGACGTTCGAGGTTGTAGGCCGTCTGTGCCGTGACGCGGACCGTCATTTTCTGTGTGTGCTGTTTTTTCATGGTGTCCCGCTCCTTTCGTGGTGGACGTAATCGAGGAATAGCACCGCCCCATTGAAGCGAACCCGCCATTGTTCGAGGTCCGCCGCGGTAACGTACTTCCTGCCGAAATGCTCTTTCATGTCCCGCCATACCGCCCACGGGACAAAGAAGAAGTCGTTTCCAATCCCGCCGCAGACTGCGGCAAGCGCACCCCGCCGGGCGTGGCGTTCCAGCGTGTCCCGCTGTTCCTGTGTCAGAACGTCCCACTTCAAACGATCTGTCGTTGTGTACTTCGCTTCAAAGACTATGGAGCGCCCGCCGTCGAGCGTTCCTTGAAAGTCCGGCTGTGCGCGGGCGGTAAAGCGGCCCTTGAACTTTCCGTCGCGGCTCTTTTCCAGAACGCGGAACGGTTCAGGGGTTTTGTCTACGTCGGCCCGCTCCCGGTCAGAATAGAGGGCGCAGGCGGCTTTTATGGCACTCTCGAAAAAGTGGCCCTGTGCGTTGTTGACCTTGTTTTGATACCGCAGGGCGGCGCGTTGGTTGTCTATCACGGTTCCACCCCGCTTCCCAACACAGGGCGGCGCGTGTGGTCGCCCATGCCCGCCATAAGCGCTTGAAGTTTAAGTGCTTCGCTTCGGCTGATTTCCGCCGCCGGGATTTCTTCGGCCTTTTTGGAAGCAGGCGGGAAGATGTCGTTCTTCATCAGGAACGCCGAATAGAACCGTTCCATTTCCTCTTCCAGCGCGGCTTTATAAAACTCATAGCTGAATTCGATTTCCAGCCGTTCCGCCGCGGTGCAGTCAATTCCGACTTGCTTTCGTGCGCGGCCTGAATAGGACCCGACGCACTTAAAGGGAATTTTCCCGGTCACGGTATAAATCACCTGAACCAGCAGTTTTCTTTCATACGGGGTCTTGTAACGGAAGAAGCACTTTTCCAAACGCTCTTCCGCTATTTCGGCTTCGTCGATGCCGTATTGCTTCATCAGCTTGTCAAGCAGGGCGGCGGCTGACTGCTTTTCACCGTCTGCGCCGCGGTTTGCAAGGGCTTGAACCTTGCGTATCTTCTCTAACAGGCGTTCCCGCTCCGTCATTGTCATACCTCCCATGTGTAAGGTTCCGTGCGGCACATATCGTAGAACGGGCAGAACGAACAAGCGTCGTCCGCCGTCCTGCGGTCGCAAATTTTCTTGATGACCCGCGCGGCCTGCTTCATTTCTTCGACTTCCTGTTCTTCCGGGGTCGGCTCATTTCTTCTCATATCTCGCAGATACCCCCGATATTGTCCAAATCGGCCCGGCTCACCGTTCGGCGTTTCAGGATACCCGCCATGACTTCGCCGTAACGGTCCCAACGTGCCGTCGTGGTCGTGAAGTAGCGCAATTCCGGGTTGAACTGCGCCCGCATTTTCAGGCCCGTAAGGATTTCACTTGTAATTTCGAGGTCAAGCGGGTAAACGCTGACGCGCCCGCTTTCCTTGTCTACCTCCCGGCAGACGGCAAGCAGTTTCAACCGCTCCCGCGGCTTCGGCGGCTCCCGCTCGATTGCGTCCTTGCAGTCGCAGGGTTCGGAAGCGTCGAGGTGTGCGCCGCAGTCCGGGCAGATTTTGAACGGCCTTGCCATATTGAACAACCCCTTTCTTTATTCTTTCTTTCGCAATTTCAGATAGACCGCCCAACCCGTGAAGTCGTTGTATTCGTACTGAACGCCGTAGTCATCGTCTGTCAGGGTCCAACCGGGATATTTCTTTTCCCAAAACTCACGGGGCGGGTGTTCTTTCGCCCACTTCTCAATCTGACGGCGATTGTACTTGCCGTCGTTCGTCCGGCTGTACGGCCTTTCGAGGTTATGCGAGGAATTCCACCGCTTTTTCCCGCACCCCTGCTTCACAAGGTAGGTGCAAAGGGCGGCTATGCCGTTTTCATCGGCTTGCAGGCGGTCAGCATTACAAAAACCGATTTTGTCGCCCTTTTTCTGTCCTTTGCGCCTGCGTTTTCTCCACAGGTCTTCCACAACGTCACGGTCAAGCCCGCCGTTCATAATGATGTGGTGATGAATACGAACGGGGGTTTCGCTGTTTCGCTTCGTGGTGTAGGCGGTAACGATCATGTACTTTAGCGGCGGCAAGCCCTCTTTCTTCCGGCGGTACTGGACCCGGCGTAGGAAGTTTGTTGCTTCCTGTTCGGCCTGTTCCACCGTGTCAGGCAGATATTTTCCGCTGTATGTAGCTGTAACGTGCAGGGCTTCCGGGTCAGAACCGAAATTCAGGTTCGCCGTCTGCGTGAAGTAGCGGCGGGCGTTCTTGTCATTCAGGTTCTTTTGCTTCGGCTCCGTTTCCTTGATTTTCTTTGACCTCTTCCCGCGCGTAGATGCTGTCAGTTGCGCGGCGGTATAGGGGTATATATCTACCTCCCGATAATGCTTTCCGCAGTAGATTTTCTTTTCTCTCATAAAACTTCGCACTTGCTTCACTCCTTTTGCGGGTAGAGGAAGCGGGCGGGGCTTTACTTCCGGCGTGTGTAGTTGTCTATGCAGGCAGGAAGAACACCAGATAGGACGTGTCTTTCTTCCCGGTCCTGTTGTCATGCGTGACAAGGCTAATCGCAGGAACGTTAATACCCATTACAAGCCCGCCACGCCGCGCAAAAACGGCGTTATTTGTTGACTTTTTCCGCCGTTTTTGATATACTAACGGTAGGTTGATAGCTGATATATTTTCATCGGCGGAACCCGCTTCGCGTCTGCTCTCCCAAGCAAACGCGGGGCGGTTTTTCTTTATCCAGTTTTCACGACGGCGGGGGTTCAGACCTCCGCCGCTTTGTCTTTGTCTTCCTGCGCGATCTGCGCCGCGTCCTGCTTCGACGTGAACAGAGAAGCCACAGTCGCGCCCAGCGCTTCGCCCCAAACTTCCACGGGGTATTCATTCAGGGCATTCAAAATTCTGTCGCTTGCGATAAGAACAAGCTGTGCGCGGTCCTCTTCGGCGACTTCAACGTTTTTCTCTTCGTCGTCCTCTCCGGGGACAGATACCAAGATTTCGGATTTCAGATAGCAAAGCGGGCGAACGCCGTTGTTGCCGTAGTAAGCGTGGTTCCAGAGCATCGCGCCAGAGGAATAGACGGCGCGGACGTCGTAAGAGTAGGGCGCTTCACAGGTCCACGGGGTCAGGTTCCAGCACCACGCGTCCACGCGCGGGATAATGCCGCGGAACATTCGATACAGCTTGTCCGACAGCAAAGCGATTTTGTCGGTGGCGGTCCCGTAGTCGGTCATGCCGTCATCGGCGGTCAGGTCGCTTTCCCAATCGAGGAACGCCGCCCGGTCCGCGCCCTCTGCAACCAGCGCGTCGAGGAACGCGCCGTTCAGTTCGCGGCGCAGGGAAGAAGAACGCCAATCGTTCTTGTTGTCTTCGTCGAAAGCGCGTTCAAAGACGGGTTCGGCGGAAATCGCAACGGTCCCGTCGCCTGCGTACAGTTTGACCCACTCAACACCGCCGTACAGGAAGCGCCCGCCCGTTTCGATCTGCGAAATTTTCTTCATGGTTTAGTCCTCCTCATATTCCGGCTTGAAGCCGTTCTTAATGTCCGTGATAAGGTCCCGGACCGTCCGGGAAAGGCAGTAATAGAAAATCGGGAGCAAGAGGGTGAAAACCTCTCCGCCGACGGCGAAATAGCCACGGTAGGCCAGCGCACGGGCCGCGCCCTCACGGAACAGCATAATTCCGGCAATCGTCAGGGCCGCATACTTCACGATAGCCCACACGGGGACCGGGCGGCGCTGGGCGATTTTCCGGGACTTCCGCCGGGCGGTCATTTGCCCGGCTTCAACGGTGATTGTGATAATCTCTTGTGTCATTTCGGTTCCTCCACTTCGATTCGCTCCGCCGCCGCGATCATAACGGCACGTCCGTTCTTGTCCAGCAGTTCACCTTGTACCAGCAACCCGGTTTTGTCCGGGGTCTTGCGGTAAATCACCGCCGTTACTCGCTGGTAGGTGATGCCGTTGTATCGTACCGGGCATTCGTCTATGAACGCCCGCTTCAAATCAGCCGTTGTCACGGGGCGCACCGCCTTTCCGGGAAATCTCATATTCGGCCCCGAAACGGCGGCGCTTGCACCGCCAACAGGTGATTTTCATATTCACGCCGCCGCGAACGCGTTCAATATCGTGTTTCCCAGCTTTCTTGATTTCGAGGAAGCAGGGCAAGCAGAATTGACGTTTCATGCTGTCACCGCCTTTATGACCCGCAAATAGAACGCTTCCGGTGTTTCATCGGGCGGAACCGTCAGGCTGATTTTATGGAACTGCTTTCGGCACTTCGTACACTCCCTGCGTTCAATCGCGCCAACCGTCCAAATGTTCACGCTTCCGCCGCTTCCAAAATGGTTGTTCATTTCGCCGCAGAACGGGCAAATCTCCAACAGCCCATTGTGTACGATCTGTCCGGCGCTGTCGTAAATAATGCCGTTTGTTGCTTCTTTTGCGATGCGCTTCCCGTTTCTCTCCACGTTTTCAACCTCCTTGTTTCCAAATCGCTTCAACCTGCTTCCGGCAGTATTCCGGGCCGTTCAGGTTGACCCAATCACTGATAATGGCGCGGTCTTCGTCTTCACGGTGTTTGTCGATAGCCTTGAAGTTCTCTTGCAGGGTGTCCGGGTCAAAGTATTTCACGCTGGAACCCGTACCGTGGGCCAGAACCACGCGAACAGCAATACAAGCCGCGTCCGCGCAAATTTCGATACGCAGGTTTCCAAACTCCATGAAGTACGCGCCGACGAATGACGTACTTTTCGTCAGACCGCGGGCGGTCCCGAACTCCTGCATTGCGAGGGTGCGGGCCGTCTTCGCCGTCAGCTTGACCCCGCCGGGGTGCTGTTCCTTTTTCGTCATGTTGTTTCCTCCCGCTCGAACCTGATTTTCATTTGTGCGGGGCAAAGGTCCACTTCCGGGCGGCGGGTCCCTGTCCAGCGCAGGCCCCCGGCTTGTCCAACGCATTTCCACCCAGCGGCCCGCAGGCTTGCGCCGTTTTCTGTGTCCAGAATATAGGTGACTACCCGTTTATAGCCCATCGCCCGCGCCGCTCTCCATGCCGCGGCGTAAAGCATTGAACAGGCGTTGCGGGTTCCGTCTGTGCAAAGTCGGTTGACCTCCAATGTCCAACCGTCGTCAAGGTGGCGCGATACAGGGCGGCCCACAATGGCAACCCCTACGATTTTTTCACCGTCAGATAGCCCAATGGAAAACTTATGCCCCACGGTTGCCCCGTGGTGTCGGTGGTTTTGCTCGACAAACGCGTTTGCTTCTCTAAGCGTCATCGGTACGATTTCAAGCACGTTGCGTTCCCTCGCTCTCCTGCGACAGCCACCAAAGCGGATTGTTCCGCTTGTCCTCATACGGACAAGGGCTACCATCGTCACAACTGACTTTCCCACACCCGGCGCAATACTTCCGCTGGAATGCTTCGTCCCACGGCGCTTCAATGACGGGCAGGCCCCGCAAGAAAGCGCCCAGCGTTTCCGGGTTCTTCGTGATTTCTTCAAAATTGTTCACCGTGGAACCTCCTTTACGAATTGACCGCGGTTTTGCCGCGGCGTTTGAAGTTCTCTTGCACGCGCTGTTGTGCAAGAACGGGGTTGTATGCTCTCCGCTGGTTGCGGTCAAGCCCGCCCGTTTCGCCGCGTTTCAACTCCCGGTAGACGGTAGCCGTTGCCATACCCAGCCCATCGGCGATGTCTGCCACCCGGTCGCCGTTCAGGTATCGTGTGGAAATCTCCTTGCGGTCCTGAAAATCTATGTATCTGTACTGCCGCACCATTTCACCCCGTTTCTATTGTGTTTTAGCTCTGTTGATGGTAAAAAAATAAATGCGATAGAACGCGTACCCGTCATTCGACGTGGTATTTGTTCTTTCGCATTTAATATTACAAGCCGCCGACAGAAAAATTAACCAATCCACAAAAAAGAGGGAGACTACACGTCTCCCTCTTTTTAATTCCATATATTTTACTGCTCCCGGAAGTGCACCTTACCGGTCTCAGCGTCCATGCCGTCCACGATAGCGAGCGACTCGAGCTGATAGCCCAGATTGCGGATAATACGGCCGCCCTGCTGGAAACCCTTCTCCACGGCAATGCCGATGCCCTCGACCGTACCGCCGGCCTGTGCCACGATGGAGATCAGGCCCTGCAGCGCACAGCCGTTTGCCAGAAAATCATCGATAACAAGCACATGGTCGTCCGGACCGAGGAACTTCTTAGAAACGATAACCTGATTCTTACACTTATGTGTAAAGGATTCAACCTCGGCAACATAAACCTCGCCGTCGATGTTGACACTCTGGGTCTTCTTCGCAAACACGACCGGAACGCCGAAATGACGAGCCACGATGCAGGCAATGCCAATGCCGGATGCCTCAATGGTAACGATCTTGTTGATCGGCTTGTCCGCGAAACGGCGCTTGAACTCCTCACCCATCTGATCAAACAGGTTAATATCCATCTGATGGTTCAGAAAGCTGTCTACCTTCAGAATGTTGCCTTCCTTAACAACGCCATCCTTGACAATTCGTTCCTCTAAAAAGTTCATGCTGCCACTCCCTGTTTTTTGCTTTATTTTCATCAGCTCTGCAATAGCTGCACTTGGTATTTTACCATTGTACTATACTTCGACAGGTTTTTCAATCATTCGTGCGGAAATTATTCCTCAATTTTCTCCGCATACTGCTGAATGATTTCCGCAACCTGCTCATGCGTGCCAACGGCGTTGATAAACTCCAGCAGCGCATTTGCCGTCATGTGCGCAGGCAAATCCAGCGCGTGCAGAACGGCAGCGCGGCGCGCCGTGCTGTCCGATCTGCCGGACAGTCCCCACTCGTAAAAATCCGCCTTGGTGATGACCGGATGCACAGGTGTTTCGATTTCGTCCTGCTGTGCAAAGGTTGCACCCGCTCGGCGGAGCGCGTCCAGAATCACCTGCGGACGCATGCCCTCCACGCCCAGCTTGCCCTCCTTGGAGCCATGCCGCTTGCGGCGTTCCTTGCCCGCGATATCGGGCACATACGCCTGCTTGACACAGCCCTTCGGCAGCGCACCCTTGAGGTAATTGCGGATGACAAAGCCCGCACCGTCACTGTCGGTCAGCACGATGAGACCGCGCGTTTCCGCGATACGGCGCAGCAGCTTGAGCTGGTCTTTATTGTTAAAAATGCGGAATCCGCCGCTTTCGAGCACCACGGTGTCCACCACCTGCCGGACGGTGTTCACATCATACCGGCCCTCTACCAGAATCGCTTCCCTGATACGCGTCATTTCTTTTCCCCCTTCAGCTCTGCCGCCATGGTGAGCAGCGTCAGCTCGATCTGCTTCTGCCGGTCTGCTGCGCCACCCTTGAGTGCGGCATCGGTCTCCGCGCACAGCGACGCCGCCTTTCGCAGCCAGCTGAGCGGCACACGCCGTGCTGCATTCTGAATCTGCCTTGCGTAGTACGGCGATTTCGAGCCAATCATCTCCATCAGCTGTTTTTCGCCGCCGCGATTCTCTGCGCACAGCTTGGCGGCATACAGACGCTGAATATGACGCGTGATGGCAGTGAAGATCATGACCTCGTTGTTCTTCTGCGCGAGCAGCTCCCCGACGAGTGCGACCGCCCGATCAAACCTGCCTGCGGTTACCGCGTCGGTCAGGTCGAACACGACGGCATCCAGCACCGGCGAGCATACCGCGTCGATGTTATAGCGCTTGATAACGCCGGTCGTGGTGTGCGCGGCTGCCTTTTCCATCTCACCGGCGAGGTTGGTCATGGAATTGCCGCACAGGAAGATCATGTACGACGCATCTCCCGGTTCGATCATGCAGCCGAGCGCCTTGGCACGCCGCTCGAGCCACGCCACCAGTTCCTGCTCCTCCGCGTGTGCGAACTCGGCAAAGCAGGCGCGCTTCTCGAGTGTCTTGTACAGCTTGGTTCGCTTGTCCGGCTTGCCGTCCAGCACGTCGTAGTAGAACACGAGGCAGACGTACTCCGGCAGGTCACCGAGCACGCCCGGCAGCACGTCTGCGAAGCCGGCAGGCGGCTTGAACAGGTCGAAGTCCTTGACGATGATCAGCTTTTTATCCGCCATCGCGGGATAGCTGTCAATGGCTTCGGTCAGCATTTCCGGTGTCAGGCCCTTACCTTCGAACTCAATAAGATTGAAATCCGCAAAGGTCTCGTCCACCACCTTCTGCCGCAGCTGCCGCAGATAGTATTCCTTCATGTAGCTTTCCTCGCCCGAAATGATGTACAGCGTGGCAAATTCGCCGTTTTTCAGGTCGCGGATCAGCTGTGATTTTCCGTTTGGTTTGGTTTCTCTTGCCGCCATGTGTTACTCCTTTTTGAACTGCCGTGCAATCTCACCTTCCTTATAGGTGCTCTGCACGTCCAGTCCCTTGTGCGACCGCAGTCCCTTCTCCGAACTCGCCGCAATGATGATATGCTGTGCGCCTGCCGCTTCGGCGTACTGTGCCATGCTTTCGCCGCTGCTCAGATGGTTCGCGCTGAGCACCAGCTCCGCTGCGGCAGGCAGCGTGTTTTTCTCTAAATAGGCCGATAGCTGTTTCTCGGTCGGACTGTGCAGGATGAGCACCTCGTTTGCTATGCTTACGGCCAGTTTTCCCTCGGTGACCGGGAAAATCTCCACCGGTGCGATCGGGTTCGCAAGCGTCACCGGCTCGCTTATCTCCCGCGCCTCACGCTCGTGCACGAAGGAAAGCAAATCGGCGTTGGTCTTGCGCTCCTGACAGCCTGCGGGCATGAGCAGTTCCCCAACCTCGACCGTTTCCATCAGCTCCGGCAGGTTGCGCGCATGTCCCTGATCGACCGCGGTCAGCACGACCGTATCCAGCCGCTTCAGACCATTCCAGCGCAGCCACTCGCGCACCTGACGCGCAGCATTCCGGTAGCTGCCGCAGTCGATGAGCATCGCATGTTCGGTGTCGCTCAGCAGAACGGCCTGACCGCTGCCGCATGGCAGATACGTCACCATATACCGGCCGTTCTGGTACTGCACCTCGGCGATACACAGGCCGGTCAGCACCACAGCGAGACACGGCAGCACGGCTTTCCATTTGACGTGCTTTCCGGCAGTCAGCCACACGAGCAGCACCGCGAACACGATGCCGAGCGCCGCCAGACCGAAGGTGTTGTTCGGGTGCAGCGTGCCGAAGCCGAGGTCCGCGATGGTATTCGCTGACCAGAGCAGATAGCTTATGAGCGGACGAACCAGTCCGGCGAGCATCGGCACAAGCGTCGGACAGACGGCTGCTGCAACACACAGCACGAACCCGCCCACAAAGCAGAGTGAGGTCACGCCGACCGTCATCAGGTTGCTGATGGGCGACAGCACGGACACCGCGCCGAACGAGGTCAGCAGAATCGGTACTGTAAATATCGTAGCGCAAACCGTGCAGCTGAGTGCGCTCATGATGACCGCAAGCACCCTGCGCACGAGTTTCGGCGCACCGGCAAACGGCTTTTCGAGTGCATGCTGCAGCTTCCCTGCGAATAGGATAAGACCGAGCGTAGACGCGAATGAAAGCTGCAGTCCCACACTTGCAATCGAGTACGGATTGACAAGCAGCAGAACAGCCAATGCCATCAGCAGCGCGTTCAATCCGCCCGACCGGCGCCGGAGCAGAAATCCGCCTGCAGCCGTCAGGTACATCAGCGCCGCACGCAGCACGGACGGCGTGGCTCCCGCGACCGGCACAAACAGCAGCACCAGTGGGATGGACACAACCGTTCCCCACCGTTTGCCGAACAACAGCGTGCAGAACCCGACGAGAAAGCCGATGTGCAGTCCGGAAACGGCCACCAGATGGCTGAGACCCGCAATGCGGAACGCGGTCTGGTCGGTGTCGCTCAGATTTTTGCTTCCGCCGACCAGCAGTCCGGTCAGCAGTCCGGCTTCGCGTTTCGGAAGGGCACGCTGCACCGCATTTCGGCAGAACCGTGCGATCCTCTGCGGCGCAAAGCGCAGACTGTCCCGCTTGGAATCTAAGACCTCAAATTTTACCGGATTGTGCTCCTCATCGGTCGCATACGCGCCTGCGATGTAGCAGCCCTCGGACGCCTGATATGCCGCACGGTCAAAGCCGCCGAGCGTGTCCGGCACATAAAGCGCGACCGCGGCACGCACCCTGTCTCCTGCCAGCAATGGCGGTTCGGTTTCCGGTAAGTAGCACCGCAGGCGAAACCGCCTGCCGTCCGTAGTCTCCGCCGAGAGCAGCACGCGCTGGTCGGTGTCGTACACCTCGGCATCCCGCAAGGCGGTTGCGGTGATCTCCTGCGTTTCGCCGGCTAAAGCACGAATGGGCGCGACCCGCAAATCCCGGAACACGGCAAAGCCGGTCAGCGCAAGAGCGGCAGCCGCCAGCACAGCAAACACATTCAGCAGACACTTGCGGCGGCGCAGGAACACAGCCGCAAGCACCAGCAGAAGCGCAATCGGCGCAATGATATGCAGCTGCACCGGCAGCTCCAGACAGACTGCCGCGTACAGCGCGGCAGCCATCGGCGGCACCAGATAAACCAGAGGGCGTTCTCGCATACGGGTCACTCCCTTGCCTTTTCTACTATTATAGCAAAGACCGGAACGCGCCGCAACCGCAGACCGCCTTACAGCGTACTTCTGCGGAACTGGGTCGGTGTTGCGCCGGTTTTCTCGGTGAAGGCTGTAATAAAGTTGACCTCACTGCGGTAGCCGACGTGGAACGCAATTTCCTTGACCGAAAGCGACGTGGACTGCAGCAGGGCCTTGGCCTCGTCGATCCGGTGCAGCATGATGTACTCGTGCGGGGAAAATCCGGTCGTGCTGCGGAACAGCCGCGAGAAATGCGACGGACTCAGGCTGACCGCGTCCGCCACCTTCTCCACGGACAACGATTCAAACAGGTGTTCTCCGATATACTTGACCGCCTGCGCAATGGCATCGTTTTTCCGGTCGGGTCCCGCCTGCGCCGGAAACAGCAGCGCGCACAGGATTCGGTAGATACGCTGCGAGCGGTCAAGCTCGGTCATGTCGCCGGTGCGCAGGCCGGAAATGATCTGTGCCAGCTCCTGCTCGATGCGTAAATCCGCCGGCGGCGTAAGCACCTGCCTGCCGCCGCGGAACGCGAGTATCTGCTCGAAAAATGCCGCCGCGTTTGCGCCGTCAAAGTGAATCCAGAGCGCTTCTGCGTCGCCCTTGGTATAAAAATGATGCGGTCTGCGGCAGTCCACCAGTCCGATCTGTCCGCGCTCGACGCAGTAGAGCTGGTCGGTCTCAAAGTACATCGTACCCGAGCGAACGTAGGTCAGAAAGAGATTCTTGTGGCTCTCCAGATGGGCGATGTCGCAGCTGTCGAGAAAATTATACCGCGCATCGTAGTAATAATGTCCCACGCGGGTAACGTAGTAAAACAGCCGCCGAGCGGTCGCGGACGGCGTTGAGAAAAATCGTTCCGAGCGCGACAGCACACCCGGCTCACTGAAAACCTTCACGGCATTTCCTCCTCCGCCTTCTATGATAGCACAAAATATGAATAGATTGCAGTATTTTGTTATTGCCAAATCAAAGAAAATTCGGTATGCTGTTAGCAGAAGTAAAAAAGCTGAACCGGAACGATAGATATTGCGGTTCGTTCCGTCCGATCAGCTTTAAAGGCAGGGGGTTGTTGTAATGATAAAGGAAAAGACGTTTTATAAATCCTTTATGGTGCTGGCACTGTCGCTGGCGCTGCAGAACCTGCTCACCTACGGCGTAAACCTGATGGACACCATGATGCTCGGCCGGTACAGTCAGGATGCCATGGGCGGCGTAAGCCTGTGCAATCAGGTGCAGTTTCTGCTGCAGATGCTGGTCGTCGGTGCAGGCGAGGGCGCGGTCGTTATGGGCTCGCAGTACTGGGGCAAAAACAAACTGGAGCCGATCCCGCACATCATCGGTGTGGCTTTGCGCTTCGGCGGTTCTCTGGCGGTGCTGATGTTCGGCATTGTGCTGTTCTTCCCGCACCAGCTGCTGTCGCTGCTGTCCAACTCGCCAACGGTCATCGCGGAAGGTGAAAAGTATTTCCAGATCATCTGCTTTACCTATATTATCTTTACAATAACCAATATTCTGGTCGCATCCCTCCGCTCGATCGGTGTAGTAAAGATTGGTTACATGATCTCGGGTTCGACGCTCATCATCAACGTGTGCCTGAACTACTGCCTGATCTACGGCCACTTCGGCTGTCCGGAGCTGGGCGTGCGCGGTGCGGCTATCGCAACGCTGGTTTCCCGCTGTGTGGAGCTGCTCATCGTTATCTACTACCTGAAGTTTAAGGAGCACAAGCTGAACCTGAGCCTGCGCAAGCTGGTTCACATCGACACCAGCTATGTGCAGGATTACATGCACGTTTCCCTGCCGGTGCTCATCAATCAGGCGCTCTGGGGCATCGCGCAGATGGTACAGACCGGTATCCTCGGTCATCTCGGCGGCGATGCCACGGCTGCCAACGCGATCGCGGTGCAGGTATATCAGGTTCTGTCGGTTGTCTGCTATGGCGCCGCGTCCGCATCCGGCATTGTGGTCGGCCGCACCATCGGCGAGGGCAACCAGCAGCGGCTGCGTCCGCTTGTACATACGCTGCAGGTCCTGTTCGTCTCCATCGGACTGTGCTCGGGTCTTTTGATCTTCCTTCTGCGCGTACCGATCCTTGCGCTGCTCGGCGGTACGCTCACCGAAACGGCGTACAAGTATTCCCTGCAGTTCATGCTGGTGCTCGCCATCACGACGGTCGGCACCTCGTACCAGATGGCGTGCGATAACGGCATCATCCGCGGCGGCGGCGACACCAAGTTCAGCGCCAAGATGAATATCATCAGCATGTGGCTTATCGTTGTGCCGTTCTCGGCAATGGCGGCTTTCTGGTGGAAGTTCCCGCCGGTTGTCGTGTTCTTCCTGCTCAAGTGGGATCAGCTGTATAAGATCATTCCCGTGGCTATCCGCCTGCACAGCTGGAAGTGGGTCAAGAAGGTTACGCGTCCGGATACCGCAGAAGGTTAAAATCGAATTTATCCTACCTCTCTCTTTGGAGCTCGCTGTAAGGCGGGCTCCTTTTTTCTGCACCGGGTTTCCAGGGGATACGAACCGCACAGGCGGTTCGCCCTATCCGGGCGGGGGATTTTCGCTTGCGAAGCGAACGGAACTGCGCTGACGCCGCGCGGGCGCACAAGAGGGTAGACACCTGCGGTTTCCACCCTCTTGTGAAACTCCCCTTTCCCTATTAGCATGGCGAAAATCGGAGAGCGGCGACCGCTGCGAAATAAGGGAACGGCAGTCGGGTTACCGCAGCGTGTCTTTCGCAACCTATTCGCAGTTCACAGATAGCGTACTGCTACACAGACGGTTTACTTCCAGCAGAGCGCGGCATACCCGTGCCGCGCAACTCGTTAGCGCGTTGTTATAGACAGAGCCTACGAGGATAAATTGCACCGAACGCCTAATCCGTAGGTGCTGTCCGTAACCTCCAGACTAACGAATTGCGCAACACGGGTATGTTGCGCCTGCGGAGACAAAACCGCCTGTGTAGCAGTACGCTATCTGACACTGCGAACAGGTTGCTCAAGAGGACGGACAACGAAGGCAGTCCGTCCGTAGTAGAGGAAAAATCCTCTGCCGTTCCCTATTTTCGGAGCGGTTGCCGGTCTCTGGTCTGCGCCAGACTATCTAACAAGGGAAAGGCAGGAGTTCAAAGAGGAAGGGAAAACGCAGGTGTCCCTTCCTTTTTGCCCCTGCCGTGGGTACGGCGTTCCCCCGCCGCGGGTACGGCGTTACCCCGCAGAGCGCAACTTTCCGCGATTTCAGTTGACAACTGCCCGCAAAAGTGGCATAATAGATACGCAATACAGAAAATGCGATGAGGGAACGAGTTTTCCATCCGCCGTTCTTCAGAGAGAGGACATTCGCTGTAAGTCCTTGTCCGGTGCGGAAAACAGCCACTTCCGAGCAGTCTGCAACTGAAACAGACCGTCCGATCCCCGATACCGGATTACCGAGATGGATATGGCATACCCATATTCAAATCAAGGTGGTACCGTGGAAGCATGCTTTCGCCCTTGAAGTCCGGGCGGAGGCTTTTTTTCATTTTCTGTTTTATTTCCGTAAATTCTTTTTTGGAGGAATCAATTTATATGCAGTACAGAGGACTCAACGAGCTGCGCGAGATGTACCTCAGTTTCTTTGAAACCAAGGGTCATCTCCGCCTGCCGAGCTTTTCGCTCATTCCGCAGAACGACCCGTCGCTTCTGCTCATCAACTCCGGCATGGCGCCGATGAAGCCGTTCTTCACCGGCGAGCAGGAGCCGCCGCGCCACCGCGTTACCACCTGCCAGAAGTGCATCCGCACCGGCGATATCGAGAACGTTGGCAAGACCGCCCGTCACGGCACCTTCTTCGAGATGCTGGGCAACTTCTCCTTCGGCGACTACTTCAAGCGCGAGGCCATTCACTGGAGCTGGGAATTCCTGACCAGTCCGGAGTGGGTCGGCATTGACCCGGATCGCCTGTATCCGTCCATCTACGTTGACGATGACGAGGCATTCGAGATCTGGAACAAGGAGATCGGCATTGCACCGGAGCGTATCTTCCGCTTCGGCAAGGAGGACAACTTCTGGGAGCATGGCTCCGGTCCGTGCGGCCCGTGCTCTGAGATCTACTACGACCGCGGCCCCGAGTACGGCTGCGGCAAGCCCGGCTGCACCGTCGGCTGCGACTGTGACCGCTACATGGAGGTATGGAACAACGTATTCTCCCAGTTCGACAACGACGGCCACGGCAACTACTCTGAGCTGAAGCAGAAGAACATCGACACCGGCATGGGTCTGGAGCGTCTGGCGTGCGTGGTACAGGGCGTTGGCTCCCTGTTCGACGTTGACACCGTGCGCAACATCACCAACAAGGTTTCCGAGATCGCCGGCAAGCACTACGGCGACAGCGACAAGACCGATGTTTCCCTGCGCGTTATCACCGACCACATCCGCTCCACCGTTATGATGATCTGCGACGGCGTTATCCCGTCCAACGAGGGCCGCGGCTACGTTCTGCGCCGTCTGCTGCGCCGCGCTGTTCGTCACGGCAAGCTGCTCGGCATTGACAAGCCGTTTATGTCCGACGTTGCTTCCACCGTTATCAACGAGTCCGGCGGCGCATATCCGGAGCTGGTTGAGAAGCAGAAATATATCCACAAGGTTATCGAGAACGAGGAAGCCAGCTTCAACAAGACCATCGACAGCGGTCTGGCTATCCTGAATGACAAGATCGCGGCTTCCGACGGCAAGGAGCTGTCCGCTGCGGACGCATTCCAGCTGTATGACACCTACGGCTTCCCGATCGACCTGACCCTTGAGGTACTCGAGGAGCAGGGCATGACCACCAGCCGTGAGGAGTTCGACCGCCTGATGAACGAGCAGCGCAAGCGTGCCCGTGAGGATCGCAAGAAGATGGGCGACCTCGGCTGGCAGAGCGAGGATCTGGGTCTGGACAAGTCCATCAAGACCGCATTTGATGGCTACACCACCCTCGAGGAGTCTGCAAAGATCCTTGCTATCGTAAACGAGGGCGAGGTTTCCGGCGCAGCTGCCAAGGGTGAGAAGATCACCGTTGTACTCGACCGCACCCCGTTTTACGCGGAGATGGGCGGTCAGATCGGTGACCACGGCGTTATCACCGGCAAGAACGGCGCAATGACCGTTTCCGATGTTCAGAAGACCAAGGACGGCAAGTATATGCACATCGGCGTTGTCACCGAGGGCGAGCTGTCGGTTGAAGATGAGGTCACCGCTTCCGTTGATGCGGCTTACCGCCAGGCCATCTGCCGTGCACACACCTCCACCCACCTGCTCCAGAAGGCGCTCCGCGCCGTACTGGGCGACCACGTTGAGCAGGCAGGCTCCTACACCGCAAACGATCATATCCGCTTCGACTTCACCCACTTTGCAGCGCTGACCGCCGAGGAACTGGCCAAGGTCGAGGATATGGTAAATGATGCGATTCTGGCTGGCAGCCCGGTTATCACCGAGGAAATGAGCATTGATGATGCCAAGAAGAAGGGCGCTATGGCGCTGTTCGGCGAGAAGTACGGCCAGACCGTCCGCGTGGTACAGGCCGGTGACTCCATCGAGCTTTGCGGCGGTACTCACCTCGACAACACTGCCAAGGCAGGTTCGCTCAAGATCATCGGCGAGGCTTCTGTTGCAGCAGGCGTGCGCCGTATCGAGGCCGTTACCGGCAAGGCTGTTCTCAAGCTGATGAACGACCGTCAGGCGGTTCTCAACGAGGCTGCTGCCGTACTCAAGACCAACCCGAACGAGCTGTCTGCCAAGATTGAGCAGCAGGTAAACGATATGCGTGCCCTCAACAAGAAGCTCGAGAAGATGGGCGCAAAGGTCGCTGCAATGCAGATGGTTGACCTGTTCAACGTATCCCGCAACATCAAGGGCGTGGACGTTGTTGCCACCAAGCTGGATGACGCATCTGCCGACATGCTCCGCACCATGGGCGATGACATCAAGAGCAAGAAGGATAACATGGTTGCTGTTCTCTCCGCAGTCAACGGCGACAAGGTAAGCCTGCTTTGTGTCTGCGGCGCTGAAGCTGTTAAGAAGGGCGCACACGCCGGCAAGATCATCAAGGAAGTTGCCAAGATCGTTGGCGGCGGCGGCGGCGGCCGTCCGGACAGCGCAACCGCAGGCGGCAAGAATCCGGCAAAGCTGGAGGAAGCACTCGAGGCTGTCAACAACATCGTTGAAGCAATGCTGTAATAAACTTTAGGGGAAAGCCGCGGGAACACTCTCGCGGCACTCCCCTTTCAGAAAGGAGCGATCATTCCATGGAAGATTGTCTGTTCTGTAAAATCATCGCGGGCGATATCCCGTCAAGCAAGGTGTACGAGGATGACCTCTGCTACGCCTTCAACGACATTGACCCGCAGGCTCCCACGCATTTTCTCGTGATCCCGAAGCAGCACATCAAGTCTGTGGCCGCCGTTGATGCGTCCAACAGCGCGGTTGTGGCGCACTGCTTTGAGGTTATCGCGAAGATTGCCAAGGAGCGCGGCATGGACAGCTTCCGCGTGGTCTCCAACATCGGAGAGCAGGCGGGTCAGAGCGTGTTCCATCTGCATTTCCACGTTCTTTCCGGACGGGATATGACCTGGCCGCCGGGCTGATGCCCTTGCGGACTCTAAGGGGGACTCCGTCCCCCTTAGATACCCCGGAAGTTCTGGAGAAACTTCCGGGGATATCCCCCTCTCGTCTGCACGGCAGACGAGACCGTGCAACGGAGCACGGGCAGTGGAGAAAAAGTCCGGCAGAGCCGGACTTTTTCAGGGAATTTGATCGGCGTACTGCGGTACGCCGCTGCCTGCGCGTTGCGGACGGCAGAAAGGCACACCCATCGGGTGTGCCTTTCTGTATGTAATGGGTGGCTTGGGTGAGTTCCTCTTTTGCCTATTCCCTTTTCCTTAGATGATAATGCCCTCGCAATGGTCGATCTCATGCTGAATAATCTGTGCGGTCCAGCCGGTGAAGGTTTTCAGTCTCGTCTGGAACTTTTCGTTCTGGTACTGCACCTTGATGGATTGCCAGCGGCGCGTTTTGCGCGTGCCGGTCAGCGACAGACAGCCCTCCTCGGCCTCATAGCCGCCGGACTGCTTGACGATTTGCGGGTTGAACATCACCATGTACGTTCCCTCGTTATCGAACGCGATGATGCGCTTGTTCACGCCGATCATGTTCGCCGCCATGCCGACACAGCCGTCCTTATGCGCTTCGAGCGTTTCCAGCAGGTCGGTTGCGGTTTGGATATCGTCCGGCGTGGCCTGCTCGGCCTTCTGCGCTAAAAATTTCTCGTCTTTGCAGATTTCCTGAATCATACTGTGCTCCTTATTTATGTTTGCGTTCCCAGTCGGCCATGACGGCCAGCTGCTCCGGTGTGTGGAACCAGTGCTCGCCTTGCGGCACGATGATCAGCTCCGCACCGGATTTTGCCGTGTAAGTGCGGATAGTCGCCAAGTCGGTCATGCTGTCATTTTCGCCGTAGAGAATGTACTGCGGGCAGTGCCAGTCCTTTGCCGGATGCGCACGCACCCAGCAAAGGCAGTCCCACGAGAGCATATCCCCTTCCCTTGCGGGATACATGCCGCGCTCGCGCAGGATTTGCTCGGTAATGCCTGCCGCGCATATTCTGTCGCAGATCAAGCGCTCCATATCCACGATGGGCGACACGAACAGCGCTTTTTCCGGTGCGGCAAACGCCAGCCGCGCAAAATACGCCCCGATGCTGGTCGCGCGCACGTTTGTCGCGCGCCAGTGTGCTCTTGCGTAAGCCATCACGCGGGTGAGTTCGGGTGCGGCTGTCCATGGTGCAAATTCCTCATTCCGGTTTTGGCGTGTGCCGTGATTCGGCAGGTCGATGGACAAAACCTGTGCGTCCGGAGCCACGATTTCGGCAAACGGCAGGGCTTCTTCCTTGCAGCCAAATTGTCCGTGAACGAACAGCCACAGCGTGTCCGACGGCTCTCCGTACAACACCGCCGGTGTGTTTTCGATGAAGAATTGTTCGGTTTTCATGCGTTATCCTCGTCTGCCAGCCAGTTCAGCGCGCACCAGGTATGCAGTGCTGCGCCGCGCGGCAGGATATCCTCGTTGAACACGACTCTTTCGTTGTGCATCGGCTCACCGAACGCAGGATTTTCCTGTCTGGTGCCTGCGCCGATGAGCAGGTATGCGCACGGTAAATCGTAGGTGTAGGACGCGAAATCCTCCGAGCCCATGCCGCCCTCGTCCAGCCGATAGACCAGCTTTTCACCGAACAGCGCCCCGGCAAGGTCTGCCATACGATTGGTCAGCGCAGCGTCATTCCTGAGCGGCGGCGCGGACACAATCTCTTCCGTAACGGCTGTGCCGCGGAACGCCTGTGCGGTGCACCGGGCGATTTCCCCGATACGAGTGAAGATCTGCGCGGACAGGTCGCGATCAAAGCTGCGGATAGTGCCCTCGAGCACCGCGGTCTGCGGGATGATATTGGGCGCCTCACCGCCGGTCATGCGGCCGATAGTCACGACAGCAGGCGTTTTTGCGCCGATCTCGCGGCTGATGATCTCCTGCAGCGACAGGTAAATGTGGCTTGCGATATTGAGCGGGTCCACGCCCTTTTCCGGCATTGCGCCGTGGCATCCAACGCCGTTTACCGTGATGCGGAACAGCGTGCAGCCCGCCATGAACGTACCGCGTCCGCACAGAACCAGTCCGGACGGCGTACCCGAATTGACGTGCAGCGCAAAGCCTGCCTGCGGTGCCGGGTCTTTCAGCACGCCCGCCGAGAGCATGGCCTTCGCGCCGGTAAAGCCTTCCTCGTCCGGCTGGAACACCAGCTTGACCGTGCCGTTCAGCTCACCTTGGTACTCGCGCAGCAGCTTTGCCGCACCGAGCAGCATCGCCGCGTGCATGTCGTGGCCGCAGGCGTGCATGCAGCCGTTCACGGATGCAAAATCCAGTCCGGTCTGCTCGGTCACACGCAGCGCGTCCATGTCGGCGCGCAAGAGCAGACAGCGGCCGGTCTCGGTGCCGGTTATCTCCGCGACGACACCGCCTGCCAGCTCGCGCGGCTGATAGCCCATCTCCAGCAGGCGTTTTTTGACGCAGGCTACGGTGTTCGGCAGATCGGTGCCGACCTCAGGTGCAGCGTGCAGCGTCCGCCGGTCGCGGACAATATCCTCGCGGATGCGCTCTGCCGACGCAAGCACCTGCTCCGCCGTTATGGTTAAGGTTTGTGACATGGTTTTTCCTCCCTTGTCGGTGTTTCTATGGCAATACCGCATAATTGAACAGAAGCGATTGTGGTATGCCTTAAGTATACCATAAATTGCAGGAAAAAACCGCTCTGTTTTTATTTGGCGCAGCCATTTCCCGTATTTGCCTTGACGAAACGCGCTGTAAATTGTATCATATAGGTATATCATTGTGTCCACATGGCAACTTGGCGGCAGCGTGACAGGCTGAGGAGAAATCCGCCGATGTCATCCAGATGCAACGCAAACAAAGGGAGTATGTAGGTATGAAAAAAATTCTAAACAGCCTGCCGTTCAAGCTGCTGCTTGGCGTTGCGGTGGGCATCGTGCTCGGTCTGGTGGCGAACGAGGCCGTGATGAACGTGGTCGTGACGATCAAGCAGGTGCTCGGTCAGATCATCACGTTCTGTGTGCCGCTGATCGTTATCGGCTTTATTGCGCCGTCCATCACCAAACTGGGCCACAACGCATCCCGGATGCTGGGCATTGCGCTCATTATCGCGTATGTGTCGTCGGTCGGCGCGGCGCTGATGAGCACGGCAGCCGGTTACGCACTCATTCCGCACCTGTCGATCGTATCGCAGGTTGACGGCCTGCGTGAACTGCCCGAGGTACTGTTCCAGCTGGAGATTCCGGCGATCATGAACGTGATGAGCGCACTGGCGCTGTCGCTGATGGTCGGTCTGGCTATCACCTGGACCAAATCCAAGATGATGGAGTCCCTGCTTGACGAGGTGCAGAACATTGTCCTCGCCATCGTCACCAAGATCATCATCCCGATTCTGCCGTTCTTTATCGCGTCCACCTTCTGCGGTCTGGCGTATGAGGGCACGATCACCAAGCAGTTTCCGGTGTTCATCAAGGTCATCATCATCGTTATGATCGGTCATTATATCTGGATGGCGCTGCTCTATGGAGTTGCGGGTGCATACTCGGGCAAGAACCCGATCGAAGTAGTGAAGCACTACGGTCCGGCGTATATCACCGCAGTCGGCACGATGTCCTCCGCGGCGACTTTGGCAGTTGCTCTGCGCTGCGCAAAGAAATCCACAGTGCTGCGCAAGGACATGGTTAATTTCGGTATTCCGCTGTTCGCCAACATCCATCTGTGCGGCTCGGTGCTGACTGAGGTTTTCTTCGTCATGACAATCTCGCAGATTCTGTATGGCAAGATTCCGTCTGTCGGAACCATGATCCTGTTCTGCGTGCTGCTCGGCATTTTCGCCATCGGCGCACCCGGCGTGCCGGGCGGTACGGTTATGGCTTCGCTCGGTCTGATCACCGGCATCCTGCTGTTTGACGGCACCGGCACCGCGCTTATGCTGACCATCTTTGCCCTGCAGGACAGCTTCGGCACCGCCTGCAACGTCACCGGTGACGGCGCGCTGACGCTTATTCTGACCGGCTACGCGAATAAGCATCATATCGCGGAGGAAAAGCGTGAGGTCGAGGCAGCGGAAGTTCAGTAATCAAATGAAAAAAGGAGTCCGCTTCTGCGGGCTTCTTTTTGTACCGAGAGAAATCAGGTGCTATGATGGGAAAAGTGCGGTGTATCGCATACGGTGCAGCGTATGCGATGGTTGTTTCGACTGCACCGAAAGCAAGCGCTGCAAAGCAAATTTTCTGCAGGAATTTTCACAAAACACTTGACTTTTCCCTCCGGATTTGGTATCCTATTTAGGCAAGGTTTGATAGACCGTTGCAAATCCGGGTGTAGCGCAGCTGGTAGCGTGCTTGACTGGGGGTCAAGAGGCCGCAGGTTCAAGTCCTGTCACTCGGACCATGCAAAGCCGTTCTTTTGTTGGAAAGAGCGGCTTTTTTTGTAACTTATTTGGCGTTTTCAAAATCCTGAAAACTGCATTAAAATCCAAGCCGAAACAAAACGGATGCCTCTCCAAGCACAGAGAAGCATCCGTTTTGCAATTTCAATTATTTAACGAAAAACTATAGCCGCAGCACACAGCAAATCACGAAGCGACAATCACACGGATTTTTCCGCCGTTTTCCGCTGTTTTATTGGCGTATACGCGGAAGCTCGTGTAGTTGGATTTCGCCGTCTGCAGCGAAACAAACCGGTTCTGCTCCGAGACGTAAACGCCGATGTTCTCTGCCAGCTCGTAATAGCCGTCCTTGGTGCGGACACCGGAGGAACCGTCAAATGCCGACGGCTTTACCGTGTCGATCAATGTCAGCTTGAGCGTATCCAGCGAGGTATTGACGATGCTTTCATCGGTTGAGTACCCTCTGGGAATGCCAATCGGATTGCCGTTTAAGCCGCTCGGCAGGGACGGTACACGATACTCTTTATCATCTACCATTTTCCCATCTTGCCAGTATTTCGGAACAACAGCATATGTATACGAATAATACTCTGGATGCTTACGCTGATATTCTTCCTGCTCTTCCGGCTGCATATCTGAATATCCCGAATCAGCCGGAGGATAAAAGTTACCTTTTATCTTCTTGCCATAGCCAATACCATAAATCCAGCTTTCTCCGGTCACATCGCCCAGAACAATATTCGTAACCGTTCCTGCATTATCCTGCACGGTATACTTAATCTGCGAAGCCGGAACCGAGGTCAGGTCAATATCGCTGACGTTGATCGCGTTCAGCGGTGCGCCGGAGAGCACCTCCTCATACACGCGCACCTTGGAGGAAACAGCGTTACTGCCCAGTTTGCCCTCCGCAACAGACCAGTTTCCGGCGGTCTTTCCGGAGAGCGTGCGGCGAATCAGGTCTGCCCCATCACCGGACTGGCTGACCGTAACAAGACGACCCATCACATCGGTTTTTACGTCCTTGGCGATCGGAATATCCCGCAGTGTCAGACCGTTTGTCAGCGTGACCGTAGCCTTTTTCCCGTCAATTTTGGTGACAATGCCCTGCATCTCCGCGCTGACATCCTTTTTCGGATACGCAGCCGCAACATTGCCGTCCGCGTCAAACAGCAGCGTGATGTAATCGTTCAGCTTCATATCCTTGAACGTTGCCGCCGCCTCGGAGGAAACCTCAAACTCCTTTCCCAGAATCTTCACCTGAGAGGGATGGCTGTACGTTGTCGAGTCAGTCTGATATTTGCCGCTCAGCTTAGTATCCGAAACGATCGCCTGACGGTTTGCGGCATCGAGCGTCACAACATCGTATTTTTTCAGCTTGCTCGCGTCGATCTTCGCACCGTTTTTGATGATCGTATACTCCGCCGGAATCCGGCGCGAGGTCGCCAGACCGTAAACGAACGAGTGCGCGGTGCCTGCTGTCGTTTTCGGCAGGACTGCCATCAGCTGCAGCACGCCGTACTCGTTGTAGTACAGGGTCAGCGTGTCGCCGGACTGCAGGTTCGCCCATGCATTTTCATACTCGCCCATGGCATAATCGCGGCTGATATACAGCTTGGTCTTGCGGTCCGGACGCAGTGTTCCGTTCGTGGTAACAATACGATCTGCTGTCGCATTGACAACCTCATAGGCTTCGGTCTTGTTGCCATTCGGAATCACACCGACCGCAACCTTGCTGCTGCCCTTGCCGATAACGATCGTGCCGTACACGCCGATCATGCTGCTGTCCAGCGTACCGGCGGTCTTACGGGGAGATTCCGTATCCACAACACCGTCCTCATAGAACAATGCCGCATCCGCAGCAAGGGCGCTGTATGTTTTTCCGGTCTCAAGCAGAATGCAGTCCTTGACCGTCGAGGACGCAACCTTGTCAAGCAGTGTGCCGCCCTCTTCTCCCTTTTTATCCGTATTCAGAGCGTTCAGCAGAAGCACCGCCGCATCTCCGCGCTTAACTGCGGCACGCGCATCCGCAATCGTGACACCGTCCGTCAGACCGATGGCCTGTGCCTGCGCGATATAGTCTGCAGGCCAGAACGGACCGACATCCTCCTCTTTATACCCCAGCATACGCAGCAGCATGGTGCAGACCTCGCCGTAGCTGACAATCTTATCCGGGCCAAAGCTGCCGTCCGCATAGCCGCGGATGATGGACTTTTCCTTCAGTTCCGGATGGCGTACTGCCGCGTTGATATACGGCGCTGCCCAGTGCGAATGCTTAACATCCGGAAAAATCGTGTAGCTGGCATACGGACTCACATCCGTCACACCCATGGCGGTAACCGCCAGCTTGCAGAACTGCGCCCGCGTCAGCGCCTTACCCGGCGCGAAGCTGCCGCCGCCTACGCCCTGCATGATACCCAGTGCATCCAGAACGGCGGCCGTCTGCGATACCCTGCTGTCTGAAATATCGGTAAACACCGCCGAAGCCGGTGCAACCATGATCAAGCCTGCCAGACACAGGCTGACAAATCTTTTTTTCATTTTCCTACCTGTCCTTTCCTTTTACTGCGTCCGCAGCGCATCTACCGGCTGCAGGTTCGAGGCTTTATTGGCGGGATACAGTCCGAAGATGATACCCAGCAGCGCAGAAAACAGAAATGCGCCGATGACCAGTCCCGCAGAGGGCAGTACGGTGAACTGCTCCACGGTCGGCATGTAGCTGTTCTGCGTTTTCGCGAGCAGCAGATTGCCCAGCACCGCCGAAAGAAAGCAGCCGAGTACAATACCGATCACACCGCCGCAGCACGAGACCACCGAGGCTTCTACCAGAAACTGCCCGATAATATCCCGCTTGCGGGCGCCGATTGCCATACGGATACCGATCTCGCGGGTGCGCTCGGTAACAGACACCAGCATGATATTCATAATTCCTATACCGCCGACGAGCAGCGAGATTCCGGCGACACCGCCGCCGAGCAGCGCAAGCATGTTGTTGGAGGACTCGCTCTGCTCCTGCCACTGGCTGTCCGACGAAGCAGAAAAGTATCCGTTTCCCGCCTCGCAGCGTCCCTGCATAAAGTCCGGCAGAAGCTCGTCTGTCAGCTCGGTAATCGCTTCCTTGTCCGCCGCCTTCACGACATACTGGCGGTCTGCCATGCCGGATACACTCATCATTGTGCTCTGCAGCGTGTACGGCATCACAATCATCTGATCGTCTGTATTCAGCTTACCGTCATACTTGCCGGCATACACGCCGATGACCTCAAAGCCCTTGCCGCCAATCTGCAGCTTCTGCCCGATCGGACTCATCGCCCCGAAGAAATACTTGCGCAGTGTTTCTCCGATCACACAGACGCGGGCGCGCGTGCGGCAGTCCGTAGCGGAAATATCCCGTCCGGCGGAAATCGCATGACTTGTCACCTCGCCGTAATGCTCGTTGCCGAAGTACATATAGGTGTAGCCGCTGTTGCTGTCGTTGTTATCCAGCCTTTTGGCCCGGTACTGGATGCCGCTGTTCTGCCAGTCGTAATACTGGCTCTGCGGCGACCATGCAGCGATTTTGTCGGACAGATCATTCGTCATATAGTCCTCAAACTCCTGCCAGTCGCGGTTTTTGGCACCGTATCCGTAGATGTCGATGCGGTTGACGCCCATCGCCTCATACTGCAGGCGCTGCAGCTTGCTCGTGCCCTGAATCGACGCCACGATAGCGATAACCGATGCCACACCGATGATGATGCCCAGCATGGTCAGAATCGAGCGAACCTTGTTGTTCAGGATGGACTTGAACGCCATACGAACCGTCTGCATCCAATTCATACGGCCCCTCCTTTCGTGTCCGAAATGATCCTGCCGTCCTGTATCGTCACGATGCGTTTTGCCATCTGTGCAAGATGGTTGTCATGCGTGATGAGGATGATGGAGGTTCCCTGCTCATTGAGTGCAGTCAGCTTGCGCATAATATCCAGACCGGAGGCAGAATCCAGGTTGCCGGTCGGCTCGTCCGCCATGATGATCGGCGGCTTTGCCGCCACTGCCCGCGCGATCGCAACACGCTGCTGCTGTCCGCCGGACATCTCACCCGGACGGTGATCCATGCGCTTTTCCAGCCCGACCGAGACTAACGCCTCCTGTGCCAGACGGCGGCGCTCCTCCCGCGGCATACCGCGGTAGATGAGCGGCAGCTCGACGTTTTCGAGCGCCGTCAGCGCCGGAATCAGATTAAAGCCCTGAAAGATAAACCCGATCTCCCGGTTGCGGATACCGGACAGCACGGACGGCTTCATATCGCTGACCAGCTGCCCGTTTAGATGATAAGAGCCGTAGGTCGGAATATCCAGACAGCCGAGAATGTTCATCAGCGTGGACTTGCCCGAGCCGGACTGTCCGAGAATGCACAGGAACTCTCCCCAGGATACCTGCAGCGAGATATCATCCAGTGCACGCACTTCGTTTTCTCTTCCTTCGTTGTAAATCTTGCTCATGCGCTGAACGTCAATTAACAATTCAGCGCGGCGCTCCGTGTCAGGAGTCTGCGCGTTTCTTTCCCACATAAGCGCGCCCTCCTCAACCGACTGACATACTGACTGACATGCCGTTATCCGACATATCGGCATACAGGTCGCTCGGTCCGGCGAGGAATACCTCGGTGCCCTCTTCCAGACCGCCGAGGATTTCCGTGTTGGTCGAATCGGCAATGCCGGTCTCGACCGGTACAAGCTGATAGTCTTCCGGAATGCCTTCGGTACCCTCGGGGATCGGCAGGGTTTCCTCAAACGGAATCTCGTTTCCGTTCTCGTCCGTCAGCGGCTTGGCGAATACAGCTGTGCCGCTGTCCGTGTTGACGATAGCCGACGACGGTACCATCAGGCAGCCGTAGGACGAGGCCGTCGTGATTTTATATTCGATCGACATACCGCTGTAAATTTTCTGTCCCTCCAGCGGGTCCACCGAAATGACCGCCTTGAAGGTCGGCATGCTGCCCTGCCCGTTACTGGAGTTCTGTGTCGGCTCCAGCGCAACCGACTGCACCTCGCCGGTCAGCGAAATCTCGGAGCCGTCCGACGCGTACATCGTCATAGTCGCCTGCTGTCCCTGCTGCACCGAGCCGATATCCATCGAAGAGACCTCGGCGTTGACGGCAATATCATTCAAATCAGCAACCACAACGAGCGTCTCCGAGCCGGTCGCCTCCTGTCCTTCAACGGCGTTCAGGCTGACAACAACGCCGTCTATCGGAGAGGTAACGGTCGAGTTCTGAATCTTCTGCTGCAGTTCGGCAATGTGTGCCCGCTTTTCGTCTGCAGCCGTCTTTGCGCTGGCAACCGTGCGGTTTGCCGCCGCAATACCATTCTGCGCGGCTGAAATCTCATCCTGAGAAGCGTCACTCGACAGGGACATGATAAGCGCACCGCCGTTGTAGGTGCTGTAGCTTGTGCCGTTCAGCTTGATGATCTCGCCGCTTATCTGTGCGGTGACGGCTTCCTCGCGGCTGTATTCCAGTGTGCCCGCATTCGCCGGATAGATCGCACCGAGGCGTCCGGCATTGATTGTCGCTGTGGCTGTCATGCCCTTTGTCAGCGAACCGGGGTTATTCACCGTAATGCCAACGCGGATAACGCGCACACCCTCACTCGAAATCTGCTGCGCTGTCTCGACCGACGATACCGTACCGCTCACCTCGCTCATCGCAGAAGCGATGGATACCGTGGCCGCCTGTCCGGTGCGAATACTGCGGGCATATTCTGCGCTGAACGCCAGCGTCAGCTTCATCTGACGGTCATTTACCATGTAGCCGATGACCTGTCCCTCGCTCACCTGCTCACCGACACGGAAGGACACATCCTTGTTGTCCGAATCCTTCGTCGGAATCAGTTTGCCGGTAAACGGCGCCGTGATGTGCAGACGGCTCAGTTTTCTCTGCGCCGCGCTCAAGTCGGACTGTGCCTTGGAGACCTCCAGCTGCGCGTCCGAGACACCGCGTTCCGCCTCGGTCAGCTCCTTCTGTGCATCCGCAAGCTCCTTGCGGGTTTCGGTCGGGTCGATCACCAGCAGTGGATCGCCGGTGTGCACCTCGTCGCCCTCGGCAACCAGCACCTGTGTTACCTTGCCCTTAACCTCCCGGCCAAGCTCCTCACGTTTTTTTGCAGCAGTAACGCCGCTTCCCTCTATGTAGGTCTCCAGATCGCCGCAGCTGACCGCAGCCGTGGTTTGCGTCACATTCTCCGTGCCCGCATCGCGGGATTTCACCACAGCCCAGATACCGCCGCCAAGCAGCAGCGCAACTGCCGCCGCCGTAATGCCGATACGCGCACCCTTGCTCAGTCTGCGCTTTTTGCGATTCATTTTGTCTGCGTATTTGTTGCGCTTGGGCGACGCCTCGGCTGCAGGCTCTGCCGCGATTTCATCCTGTACCGCAGGCACCGCCTGCGTCTGCTCTAAAGGCGATTCTTCCTGTTTTTTGTGTCTGCCGAATACCTTCTTTTCGTTTTGACTCATACTATGATGTCCTTTCTGTTCTCTATCCATTATTGATAAAGCGGCATAGCCGCCCTATTTCCACGTAAATCTGTGCTTGTAAAAGGTTAAGCATCCTAATCTGAGTGAATATGACTTTTTCAGCGGCACCTCCACTGCCGCTTCCGATCGCTGTCAGACTTTCTCGGGATTCGTTCCCGTGCTCGCATATTGTACATTTGTGCATCGGACATGTATCACCATCATATTAGCATATTGCACAAATCCTTGCAAGACGTGTTTGCTTACAATTTAGTGAAAAACACATCCGGACGGTTGGGTGACAGACGGAAACGATAAGTTAGAATAAGCTAACCCATCTGCAGTATATACCATAACTAATAAGGCTGTATATGTCTGTGCTTTCCTTTATTATATGAACAGAGCAGGTTTTATGCGCTGTCCAAAAGCAAATTTTCAACGCTTGTTTTCCTGCGCTGGCAAAACGCGTTTGCTTATCATATTTTCTGGCTTCCGTCACAGCATTTGCATCTCATATTTCGACCTTTGGTGCGCAACCTACTATCAGCAAAACCCAACACACCAAACCGAATCGAAAAGGAGCGAACAAACATGACTAACACGAAAAATGGTTCTAATCAGGGCATGGTACCGGAAGCACGCGCGGCAATGGATCGCTTCAAAATGGAGGCAGCTGCCGAGGTCGGCGTAAACCTCAAGCAGGGCTATAACGGCGATCTGACCAGCCGTCAGGCCGGCTCCGTAGGCGGTCAGATGGTGAAGAAGATGATCGAATCCTACGAGCAGAATATGGCAAACCAGGGCTAAACGCTTCTCTTTCCTGCGTAAAAAGGGACACAGAATCATTCCGTGTCCCTTTACTTATGCTTTCTCTGCCTGTCTGCGGAACAGCTCATCAAGTGTTCTGCCGCACTTGTCTTTCCACTCCGCCCAGCCGTTTGCGCTTACGCCCAAAACGAAACAGGCGTCGCACCGGGCGAGGAAAACGACATGGATTTGCTCAGATAATGCTTGTTATCCTGATAAACAATATCGTTTTCCGATACAAGTCAATTTCTATCCATCCGAACAGTGCAAAGCCGCCGCTTCACAGGGAAACGGCGGCTTTTTACTCTTACTCAGGACTCTCTCCAGTCCGCGAAAATACGCTCTGCGTCAGACGCGCTTGCGCACGCGAGCAGCTTGTCAGCCAGTTCCCTGCATTCGTCGTAGGAGTGCTTTGCAAGGTCTGCCTTTGCTGCCAGCATTGCGGATGCCGACATGGACAGATTGGTCACGCCGAGACCGCACAGCACCGGCGCCATGCCGGCCGTGCCTGCCATCTCGCCGCATACGCCGACTTCGATACCGTTCTCATTCGCTGCTTTGGCCGTCATGGCGATCAGGCGCAGCACGCCCGGATGCAGCGGACGGTACAGGTAGGAAATCTTCTCGTTGATGCGGTCCACCGCGCAGGAATACTGAATCAGGTCGTTCGTGCCGATTGAGAAGAAGTCAACCTCCTTCGCCAGCACATCCGCGCAGACAGCCGCCACCGGAATCTCGACCATAATGCCGACCTTGACGTTCGGGTTGAAAGGTACGCCTTCCGCGGTCAGCATGTCCTTCGCCTGCTCGAGCACCTGCTTTGCATCACGCACCTCATCCACCGACGAAATCATCGGGAACATAATGCGCAGATCGCCGTACTGCGCGGCACGCAGCAGCGCGCGAAGCTGAATCAGGAACAGCTCCGGCTGATTCAAGCAAATGCGGATCGCGCGGTAGCCGAGGAACGGATTCTGTTCCTGCTCTAGCGCCAGTGCGGGCACTTCCTTGTCGCCGCCGATGTCCAGCGTGCGGATGATAACCGGCTTGCCCTGCATGATCTCACACGCCTTCTTGTAGGCGGCGAACTGCTCTTCCTCGCTCGGCAGGTCGGTACGATCCATGAACAGGAACTCCGAGCGGAACAGACCGACGCCTTCACCGCCAAGTTCCGCTACGCGGACTGCGTCATCCGGCGTACCAATGTTGCCCTCGATAATGACACGGCGACCATCCGAGGTCGCGCCCTCCTTATCCTTGTACTGCGCGAGCATGGCACGATGCGCCGCATCTGCCTTCTGACGCTCGGCAAAGTCGGCAAGCGTCTGCTCATCCGGCTGCGCCACGACTTCGCCTGCCGCGCCGTCGATCAGCAGCAGGTCGCCGTCCGCGATCTCATCCGCCTTCTCGCCGGCACCGACAATCGCCGGAATGCCCATCGAACGCGCCATGATCGCCGAATGGCTCGTGCGGCCGCCGATCTTCGTGATAAAACCGGCAACCGGCTTGCCGCCGATCTTCGCCGTGTCGGACGGTGTAAGGTCGTTCGCCACAATAATGCACGGCTCAGTGATCGTGTCAATCGCGTTGTCCGCAATGCCCTTCAGATTCTTAATGACCCGCTGAGAAATATCACCGATGTCTGCTGCACGCGCCTGCATATATTCGTCGTCAAGCGCGCGGAACATCGCCTGAAAGTTCTCGCAGTTGACAAAGCACGCGTACTCCGCGCAAACCTTCTCATCCGTTACAATGTTTGTCATACCCTCGACAAAATCAGGGTCGTCGAGCATCATCAGATGCGCGTCAAAAATTTCCGCCTCAGCCGCACCGATATTCTTTTCCGCATCGTCACGCAGCACTTCGATCTGCTGCTTGGCTTTTTCCACTGCGTCAAGAACGCGCTTGCATTCGGCTTCCGCATCGGCAACGGTCTCCTTAACCACCGAAAGATCTTCTTCCTTGATCACGAGAGCCTTTGCCTTCGCCAGACCCTCCGAAACGCCGATAGCCTTGAATTTAACCATGGGGTTTTCCTCCGTTTTTACGATTGTATTTTTATACAAATTTCGCAACCAAACCTATATTATATTGTACAACATCCCCATACTTTCGTCAAGCAAATAAAGTTTTTTCTGCAAACCGACATTTATTTTTGAAAAACGAGTGCCGTACTTGAGATTTGTCTGCTATAATAGAGGCATTCCACACTACTTCTACTGGAGGAAGGATAATTATGGCTAATCGCTGCACTCGTATTCCCGAGATCATGTTTCCGCGTGAAGGCGTGGACCTGTCCAAGTGGGCAGTCATCGCCTGCGACCAGTACACCTCTCAGCCGGACTACTGGGCCGAGACTGACAAGACCGTCGGTGACGCACCCTCTACTCTGCGTCTGACCCTGCCGGAGGTTTATCTGGAGGACGCGGACGTTGCTGCCCGCACGGAGAAAATCCATCAGACCATGCAGCAGTATGTGCAGGACGGCACGCTGCGCACCCTGCCCGCCGGCGTCGTGCTGACCGAGCGCTGGTCCGGCGGCTCGTGCCCGCGCCGCGGCATCGTGCTGTCGGTCGATCTGGAAGCGTATGAATACACGCCCGGTTCCGCATCCCTCATCCGCCCGACCGAAAAGACGGTTGTCGAGCGTATTCCGCCCCGTCTCAAGGTTCGTCAGGGCGCATGCCTGGAGCTGCCGCACATCATGATCCTGATCGACGATCCCGACCGTCAGATCATCGAGCCGCTGTTCGAGCAGACCGCCTCTTATGACAAGCTGTACGATACCGACCTGATGCAGAACGGCGGCCATATCACCGGCTGGTTCCTGCCGAACGGTCCGGAGACCGAGGCCATCGAGGCCAAGCTCGAAGCACTCTGCGACCGCGAGACCTTCAACAAGAAGTACGGCTGCACGGACGCACAGGCGCTGCTGCCGTATGCAGTAGGCGACGGCAACCACTCCATGGCCACCGCAAAGGCGTACTGGGAAGAGGTCAAGAAGGGCCTGACTGCTGAGGAGCAGGAGAATCATCCGGCACGTTTTGCACTCGTTGAGGTTGTCAACATCCATGACGAAAGCCTGATCATCGAGCCGATCCACCGTGCCCTGTTCGGCGTAGACGCAGATGAGCTGCTCGGTGCTCTGACCGACTTCTACAACGGCGAGGGCTGCAAGGCTTACGTTGCCGACGAGGCTCCCAAGAGCGAAAACGCGCACTTCTTCCCGTTCTGCTCGGCGAACAAGTCGGGCGTGTTCATTGTCGAGAACCCGAAGTGGGCCATTCCGGTCGCTACCATCCAGACCGGTCTGGACGCTTATCTTGAAACCCACACCTCCGCGAAGATCGACTACATCCACGGCACGGACGTTGTTGTTTCGCTGGCGGAAAAGCCGGGCAACCTCGGCTTCATCCTGCCGGACATCGCCAAGAACGACCTGTTCCGCGGCGTTGTTTTCGACGGCGTTCTGCCGCGCAAGACCTTCTCCATGGGCGAGGCGCACGAGAAGCGCTACTACATGGAGGCCAAGACCATCGTAAAGTAAAGGCAACACCGCACAATTAAAGCGGCGGTGCTTTGCGGAAATTTTGTGTCCTGACTTTGTTGCAGTTTCACGGTAATACATCGAGTATTACCGCAAAACTGTGCCTCGCCAGTACGCAAAATTTACTCGCAAATCACTCTTGTTCAATTATGCGGTATTACCTAAAGTTACGCCTTTTCAGAGGACGCAGCCGCATCGGCTGCGTCCTTTTTCCATTCCAGAACTGCCGTGTTTCCTTCTGTGCGGCAAAGTACAAACGCCGGTGCCAGCGCGAACGGCTTTTTCGGATCGAACGGACATTGCAGACGCAGTCCGGTCTCGGTCGGCTGAATCTGCACGTTTTCGCTGGATAAAAGCGCGTCCAGGACCGTATCTCCGGTGACAAGCGGCGGCTTAGGCGGCGCATTGCTCTGCGGCAAAGGCTCCGGCGCAGACGCGAGATAGAACCGTTCGGGTTCGCCCTCACAGCCAGTCTCATGCAGCATTTGCCGCGAAAGATGCCGGCGCAAACGCAGACGGCCATGCTCCGGTGCAGGCAGACCGACCCGCAGGATGTTTCCGTTCACAACCGCATAGCAGCGCAGCAGTTCGTTCCCGCAGACGGCGCAGTCGAGATTGACCTGTACGCCGCAGGCATCCGGGGTCCAGTCGATCGTACCGATTGGGTTGTTGTTACAGAATACGTCTGCGCGCATGGGCGGTTCTCCTTTCTGTGCAAATTTGAATTTTACTACTTGCTAAAGCATATAGAATGGGAGCCAACCTTTGGCTGGGAGGTCCAAAAGGATAGACACCAAGGTTTGCCCGTAGGCCACTAAACCTTGTTCCCGCGCCGTGCGCGGATTAAATGAGTACTATCCTCTTGGGACTCCAGTTTCCTTTGCTTGTTAGTCTGGCGCCAATTTCCTATATGTGACCGCTGCGAAAAGGGGAACGGCAGTCGGGTTACCACAGCGTTTCTTTCGCAAAATATGCGCAGTTCACAGACAGCGTACTGCTACACATATCGGAAAGCCTACGCAGAGGGCGGCACGGCTATGCCGCCCAAAGATTACGCCTGCGATTGCAGTGTGGCACGCGCTGTCTGACGCAGAAGAGACCCTTGTCAGCGTGTAAGGGTAGGCCGACTGCCGTTCCCCTTTTCGAAGCGGTCGCCGGTCTCTGGTCTGCGTCAAGCTAAGAAACAAAGGGAAAAGGGAGTTAAGAGGGTAGTACTCATTTAATCCGCGCACGGCGCGGGAACAAGGTTTAGTGGCCTACGGGCAAACCTTGGTGTCTATCCTCTTGCCCCAGCCGCGGGCGCGTCACATTCCCCGTTTGTGAAACGGATCACAAATCAACATTTGTACATAAAAAGCGCATACCCCATAAAAGGATATGCGCTTTCTCCCGCCGTTATACGGCTTACCCCTGCACCGAGCCGAGTCCGAAGCTGACTGCCAGTGCTTCATCGACGTGCCGCATGGCTTTTTCGTCGAGCGAGCCCATTTTCTCGCGCAGGCGGCGTTTGTCCAGCGTGCGAATCTGCTCGGTCAGGATGATGGAATCCTTGGTCAGTCCGTAGTTCGGCGCACCGACCGTGATATGCGTCGGCATTTTCGCCTTGTTGATCTGCGATGTAATAGCGGCGGCGATCACGGTCGGACTGTACCGATTGCCGACGTTGTTCTGCACGATCAGCACCGGTCGGATGCCGCCCTGCTCACTGCCAACCACCGGACTGAGATCGGCATAGTAAATATCGCCTCGTTTGATGTTGCTATCCACTTTGGTTCACACTCCGATGAAATAGATTTACGGTGCTGCCTGATGGTTTTCCCGCAAACCTATTTTCCCCGTGTCACACAAAATTATAACTGTATAATGCAGAAAAGCGGAGAGAGAAAAATCTCCTCCGCTTCAAAGCTGTCGCGAAACTACAGTTTCGCCGACAAGCAGGAACGGACCGCAGGCCGTTCCAAAGTCGTCCGAAAGTTCCTGTTCAGAAACTTTCTCCCTCCAGAAGTAAGAAAACCGTGATACATGCTCCCGGTTTTCTTGCATTTGCAACGCAAATGCTGTTTTAATAGCGCTGCCGCGCGATACTATCAAACTAACAGGATACCGACTTTGAGAGACAAATGAAGCGAGGGAAAATCCCTCGCTTCATCTTATGCACGCAATGTCAGTAAATTACCGATAGAAGCGCGGCACGCGCCGGCTGATGGCGCACAGCACCTCGTACGAGATGGTGCCTGCCGCGTCTGCTGCGTCCTCTGCCGTCCAGCCCTCCGGACCGAACACGGTCACCTCATCGCCGCGATGTACGTCTACGCCCTCCGGAATACGCACCATGCACATATCCATGCAGATACGGCCGAGCACGGGCGCTTTCACGCCGCCGAGCAGCACCTGCGCCTTGCCCGAGCCGGTACGCAGATAGCCGTCCGCGTATCCCATCGAGATAACCGCCATACGGGTCGGCTCTGCCGTCTCGAAGGTGCGGCCATAGCTGATGGTCGTATTCTCCGGAATATCGCGCACCTGCACCACACGCGCCTTGACGGTCATGGCGGGTCTCAGATCGAGCACCGGCGGCACAGAGGCATCCGGGCGATAGCCGTACAGGATAATGCCCGCGCGGGTCATCGTGCAGTGCATCTTCTCGTAGGTCTGGATGGCGCCGCTGTTCGCACAGTGGCGCAGCGGCAGGTCAAGACCGGCCGCTTGCAGACCCTCGCACACATCCGAGAAGCGCTTGTACTGCAATTCCGTGTACGCCTCGCCGGAGGGCACGTCGGCAACCGCAAAATGCGTGAAAATGCCTTCGCTGATCAGGCCCGGCAGCTTGGAGCACGCAAGGATATCCTGCACGGTCTGCTCACACTCCCACGACGGGAAGCCGAGCCGCGTCATGCCGGTATCCAGCTTGTAGTGTACGGTGACCGGCTTGCCGGTGCGCTCTGCTGCCGCGCTGATGAGTTCTGCGGTCTCGCGGTCGTACACCGGCACGGTGATGCCGTACTGTGCCGCCGTGTCCATGTCCTTCTCGTCCACATAGCCAAGGATGAGGATGGGCGTTTCGATGCCTGCTTCTCGCAGCTCCACACCCTCCGGAATGGTCGCTACCGCAAAATACGGTGCGTCCATCTTCTCCAGCCGCTTAGCCACCTGTACGGCACCGTGACCGTATGCGTCCGCCTTAACGACACACAGGACCGGCGCCTGCGCCTGCTCGCAGATCACGCGATAATTATGCTCGATCGCACCGAGGTCGATCTCCGCCCAAGTGCGGTGTTGATTTACTTCCATTGTTTTCGTCACTCCAACAGAACCGTTTGGCTCCTGATTTACTGACAGGATTCCACCTGTATGGTCAGCACGCGCGCACCGTCCTCATACAGCTCGGCATAGACCGGCTGCAGATCGCTTTGCCGCAGCCACACCTGCTTTTCCACGCTGTCGTCTGCATTTTCATAGCGCAGCACGAGCAGGCTCTCGCCGTTCGTGCGCTCGCTCCACACCTGCGCAGGCACAGCATACCGCAGATCGTTCAGCAGGCAGAACCACGCGTCTGCCGGTGTCAGTCCGGTATGCCGAGGAGCAATATCATCCAGCTGCAAGTCGTTGTACTGCAGCGTGAACGCGCCGTTCTCCTCACCTGAGATGCGCCCGCCGATACCGGCGACCGACTCCGGTGCGGTCAGCGTGAAGGAATCGCTGTCCTCTCTATTATAGACATAGTCGCTTTCAAATTCCAGTACAGATTCGTCCAAATCCGAGATTATTTTCAAATGCGCCGTACAGCTGTCCAGCGATGCGAAATGCGCACGCACATCCTCGGCACTCTTTTCCGCCGAGCGGCCGCAGCCGCAGAGCAGAACAAGCGCCGCCAAACCACACAGCAGCCTGTTCAGATTACCACTCCTTTGACCGGTTTATCACCATGTTTTCGAGTTATATCGTTTCAGCAGAATCGGCAGCTGCGTCAGCATATCGCTCGGCGTCATACCGTATTCGCTCAGAGCGTTCGCCGCCAGATCTCCGGCTCTGCCGTGCAGCCACGCCGCCGTACAGGCCGCCCGAACCGCGTCAATGCCCTGTCCGCACAGCGAAACCAGCATGCCTGCCAGAACATCCCCGCTGCCGCCTTTCGCCATGCCGGGATTGCCCGAGGTATTGCGATAGCAGCCGCCGTCCGGCGTGAAAATGCGGGTGCGGTGTCCCTTATAGAGCACAATGCACCGATAGTCCTGCGCGAACTGTGCCGCGTCCGCAGCGGTCGCGGCCGGCTTGCCGCTGAGCCGTGCGAACTCGCCCGCGTGCGGCGTGAGCACGACCGGCTTTGCCGTTCGCCGCAATATATCCTTATGCCCGGTAATCGAATTTATGCCGTCCGCATCGAGTACAATCTGGCAGGCAGCTTTTTCGAGCAGAGTACACACGATTTCGGTCAGCGTATCCGAACGGCCGAGTCCGCACCCGATGAGCAGCGCGTCCGCCTTTTCGGCAAGCGCAAGCAGCTTCGGCAGTGCGTCCATGGAAAACAACCCGTTTTCATCCTGCGGCATGGGCCGCACGACCGGCTCATTCAGCTTGACCGCCAGCACCGGCCACGCACCCTGCGGAACTGCCAGCGTCACAACGCCGCTTCCCATGCGGACCGCGCCCTGTGCCGAAAAATATGCCGCACCTGTATATCCTGCCGAGCCGCACACGCACAGAATGCGGCCGTAGTCGTTTTTATTTGTCTCCGGATTGCGCGAATGCAGTACACCGTCCGCGAAGTCCTGGTTTATCTCAATCATATCGTTTCCTTTCAAGTCGAAGCCGCTGCCGCGTTCGCCTGCGCGTGCACTGCGTCGATTGCGAGGACGACCGCCAGTGCAAGTGTTTCGTCTGCGGAATCGGCAATGTCCAGCTGGTAGCAATCACCCCAGGTGAACCACTCCTTGGAGATGGACACGATCTCGCGTCCGTTCTGCGTGATGCGGTACTCATGCGCCCAGAAATCACCCTCGATCGTCCAGTCGAGACCCTCGATCTCGTATTTTTCGTAGAAAAATGTAAGCCGCTTGACGATTTCCGCGCGTTCCACGCCGTCGATGTACACAAAGAACCGCGGCATCATACTGAACACCTTCTGCTGGATGAAGGCAGTCTCGTGTCCGGTCAAGTCGGTGACATACAGCTTCTTGCCCCACGAGAAAAACTCACCCTCGACATGGTATTTGTCGGCGCCGGTTTCATCAAAAACAGTAAATCGATCCACCCAGGAGAATACCTTTTGTTTGATATATAATTTCATATTGATCCACCCCTCTTTTCTTACAGGATAACACGGCGTGTGCTGACCGTCAAGCACGGACGTTCTGCCGCGCTGCCGCATAGGCTGACACGAGGAGGTGATACTTTGGCGATCAAGATTTTTATCGATCAGGGACACAATCCGTCCGGTCCGAACACCGGCGCGGAAGGCGGCGGTCTGCTCGAACAGGATGTGACCTACGCTGTCGGCGTGTATCTGGCTGATCTTCTGCGGGCCGACCCGCGGTTTGAGGTGCGGCTGAGCCGCAACGCACCCGAGGAAATCCTCGGCACAAGCAACGCCACCAGTCTGGCCGAGCGCGTGCGGCTGGCGAATGAGTGGCCTGCGGATTACTTCATCAGCATCCACTGCAACGCGAACGTAAATCCTGCCATCAACGGCACTGAGGTGTATGTTTATCAGGAAAATACGCAGGCGTACTGGCTGGCGCAGCATGTGCTCGCCGGCATTGTTGCGCGTGTCGGCACACGCGATAACGGCGTGCGCATCCGTCCGAGCCTGTATGTCCTGCGGCGGACACAGATGCCTTCGATTCTGGTCGAGCTGGCATACCTGACCAATGCTTCCGATGCGATGAAGCTGGAAAACGATCCGTTCGGGTTTGCACAGGGCATTTATAACGGTCTGCTCAGCTACTTTGATTTTGAACCGTATTAACGAAAAAAAGCGAGAGGTTTTACCTCTCGCTTTGCGCTTATTTTATTAGAAACCGCCAGTCACACCGAGCACCTGTCCGGTAATGAAAGACGACTTATCCGAGCACAGATACAGAATACTGTCCGCGACCTCGGCTGCCGCGCCGACTCTTCCGAGCGGTGTCTGATCGGCAAGCTCCTGCATGGTATCCGCACTGTGCATGGCGTTCATGTCGGTGTCGATCACGCCCGGCGCAATGCAGTTGACCCGGATATTGCTCGGGCCAAGCTCCTGCGCGAGCGACTTGCTCAGGCCGATAATCGCAGCCTTGCTCGCGGAATAATGGCTCTCGCAGGACGCGCCGCACTCCCCCCACATGGACGACACCGTAACGATGCTTCCCTTGTGGTTGTGCAGCATTTCGGGCAGCACGGCGCGAATCGTGCGCACCGTACCCATGAGATTGACATCCAACATGTGCATCCAGTCCGCGTCCGTGATATTTTGGAACAGCTTCTGTTCGGCAATGCCTGCGTTGCAGACCACAGCATCTATCGTGCCGAACCGCGCCTTCACTTCCGCGACCGCGAGTTCCACTGCCGCGGTATCCTGCTGATCGGCTGAAAGTGCAAGTGCGCCGGTCTCCCCAGCGAGCCTGTCCGCCGCTTCCCTGCTTTTGCTGTAAGTAAACGCGGTATTCCATCCGTTTTCGGCAAACACGCGCACACAGGCGGCACCGATACCACGCGAGCCTCCGGTGATGAGAACAGTCTGCGCCATGTTAGATGGCAACCGTCTGCTGTGCCTCGAACAGACACTGGTTCAGATCCTTGCTCTGTGCCAGACCCTCCTCAATGTCGATATCGGTAACAATGTTGTTATCCGAAACAACAACGCGGTTGGTCTTGCCCTCCATCAGAGCACGAACTGCAGCATAACCCATGCGGGTCGCCATAACACGATCCATAGCAGACGGAGAGCCGCCGCGCTGGATGTGACCGAGGATCGTTACACGGGTGTCAATGCCGGTCGCCTCGTGGATCTGGTCTGCAACGTCCTGTGCGGAGCCATAGCCCTCGGCTACGATGATGATATGGTGGTTGCGGCCCTTGATACGGCCGATGCGCATTCTCTCTACGATCTCGGTGTCGAAATCCAGCTGACGCTCGGGCAGGCAGATCGCGGTCGCGCCGACTGCACAGCCAACCTGCAGTGCCAGATGACCTGCACGGCGGCCCATAACCTCTACAACAGAGCAGCGCTCGTGGGACTGCATGGTGTCACGCAGCTTATCAATGCACTCGATCGCGGTATTGCAGGCGGTGTCAAAACCGATGGTGTAATCCGAGCAGCCGATATCATTATCAATGGTACCCGGAACGCCGATGCACGGAACTCCCTTGCGGGAAAGCGCCTGTGCACCGCGGAATGTACCGTCACCGCCGCAGCAGATCAGGCCGTCAATGCCAAGGTAGCGGCAGGTGTCAGCCGCCTTCTGCAGACCTTCCTCAGTCAGCATTTCCTTGCAGCGTGCGGTGTACAGCATGGTGCCGCCCTTGCGGATAATGCCGTCTACACTGCGGGCACCCATCTCGATGATGTCACCGTTGATGAGACCGCTGTAGCCGCGGCGAATGCCAAGAACGGAAATATCGTGTGCGCTTGCGCTGCGGACTACCGAGCGAATAAGTGCGTTCATACCGGGTGCGTCGCCGCCGCTGGTAAGTACGCCGATTCTGCGAATTTGTTTATCCATGATAAAGCCTCCCTGTTGTCGGGTCTGTTTTCTTTCTTAGCGGCACAGTCGATGCCGCACTGACCTCTGTATTGCAGTTCTGTTTCCCTCTGCGGAAACCGTCTCTCTCCCTACGGATAAACACAGTCTCCTATTGTATTATAACATCTTCCTCGCGCAAGAGAAAGCGTAATTTTGTTAAAAATGCAATATCCGGTTTGCACCAGTACCGGCGGGCAGCGAGCGTCTTTTTCTTCGTGTCCATCGGGTAGAGATAGACCGGCGTATCGCCGGGCTGCGTGCGCAAAACCTCTTTAATCTGCGTCCATTCATCACCCTGCAGACTGGAAATACGCAGAAACAGCTTTTGCGGCGCCAGCTTTGCCGCCTGTGCATCGGTGTAGACCGATTTCTGCGTGCCCTTTTTCGGCTGCTGCAGGCTCTCCACCGCACTCTCGGTGAGCGGCTGCGCTTCGTTCAGCAGCACCTTGGGCGCCTCATCCTCCCGGGCGTCGATCTTACCGGTGAGCAGGACTGCGCTGTCCTCGGTGAGATATGCGCCGCACTGCTGCAGCGAACGCGGGAACACGACAAGCTCAATCGCCGCTGTGTCATCCTCTGCGGTGACATATGCCATCATCGAGCCGTTCTTGGTCGATTTCAGACGCACCGCCGTGATAACACAGGCAAGCCGTACGGTCATGCCGTCCTTGTAGACCGGCTGGCTGCTCTCGCCCGTCAGGTCGTCGATGATCTGCTTGACGGAGGCCGCCTGTGCCTTCTGCGTCAGGCTGCGGTACTCGTCCATCGGGTGACCGGAGAGGTACAGACCGGTGGTCTCCTTCTCCATCGCCAGCAGCTCCCGCTTGGGTACTTCCGGAATGTTCGGCATCGCAATCTGCGTGTCGCGCACCTCGTCGTTGCCCATGCCGAATAGGTCCATCTGCCCCTCGATGTTCTTCTTGCGGTTCTGGGCAATGGCATCTACCACGGGATTGACGATTTTCAAAAGCTGACTGCGGTAGTAGTGCATGGAATCGAACGAGCCTGCCTTGATGAGACTTTCAAGGGCTCTGCGATTGAGTTCGCGGTCGTACATGCGCTCGCAGAAATCCTGGAACGAGGTAAACAGGCCGTTCGCCTCTCGCTCCTCGACAAGCTGCTTCATAAACGAGCGTCCCACACCCTTGACGGCTGCCAGACCGAAGCGGATATTCTCGCCCGCAACCGAAAACTCATCGTAAGACTCGTTTACGTCCGGCGGGAGCACCGCGATGCCCATATCACGCGCCGCCTGAATATACTCGGAGATCTTGTCCGAAACATCCAGAACGCTCGTCAGCAGCGCCGCCAGATACTCGCGCGGGTAGTGGCATTTGAGGTACGCCGTGCGGAACGACACGACCGCGTAGCAAACCGCGTGTGCCTTGTTGAACGCATAGTTTGCAAAATCCATGATCTCGTCAAACAGACTTGCCGCAACTGCTTCGGGCACGCCGCGCTTGATAGCGCCGTCAATGCCCAGCTCCTCGTTGCCGTAGATGAAGTTAACGCGCTCCTTTTCCAGCTCCTTCATCTTCTTTTTACTCATGGCGCGGCGCACCATATCTGCCTTGCCGAGCGAATATCCCGCAAGGCTCTGGAACACCTGCATGACCTGTTCCTGATAGATCATACAGCCGTAGGTGACGCTTAAAATCGGCTCGAGCAGCGGATGCTTGTACGTCACCTTTTCCGGATGGTGGCGGCACTCAATGTAGCGCGGAATGGACTGCATCGGACCAGGTCGGTACAGTGCAACGACTGCGGTAATATCTTCGATGGACTGCGGGCGCAGACCGGTAACGACGTTGGTAATGCCCGCGCTTTCCAGCTGGAACACGCCCATGGTCGAGCCCTTGCCGAGCATCTCGTAAGTCGCGGGGTCGCTCATATCCACGTTCTCGATGGAAAAATCCGGCGTGTGACGGCGAATCAGCTTTTCCGCGTCCGCGATAACGGTCAGGTTGCGCAGGCCGAGGAAGTCCATCTTGAGCAGACCAAGTTCCTCGATGGTCACCATCGTAAACTGCGTTACCATCTGGTCGCCGTTGCGCGAAAGCGGAACGTAGGTGTCCACGGGGTTTTTGGTGATAACCACGCCTGCGGCATGCGTCGATGCATTGCGCGGCATGCCCTCGAGCGCACGCGCAGTGTCGATCAGCTCGCGCACCTGCGGCTGCTCGTCATACATTTTCTTGAGTTCCGCGTTGATGGTCAGCGCCTTGTCGATCGTAATGTGCAGTTCGTTCGGCACCTGCTTGGCAACCGCGTCAACGTCGTTGTACGGGATGTTGAGCGCACGGCCGACGTCGCGGATGGCACCGCGGGCAGCCATCGTGCCGAACGTGACAATCTGCGCCACGCGGTCCTTGCCGTACTTGCGGGTAACGTACTCGATAACCTCCGGACGGCGAACATAGCAGAAGTCCACGTCGATATCCGGCATGGAGACACGCTCCGGATTCAAAAATCGCTCGAAGTACAGCGAATAGTGAATCGGGTCAAGGTCGGTGATAGCGAGGCAGTACGACACGATCGAGCCTGCTGCCGAGCCGCGTCCGGGTCCGACAGGAATGCCCTGACTTTTCGCGTAGCCGATAAAGTCGGACACGATGAGGAAGTAATCGACAAAACCCATCTTGGCGATCATGTCGATCTCGTACTGCAGACGCTTGCGCACGGTGCCGTCGTCGTTCGGGTAGCGTCTTGCGAAGCCTTCATCGCACAGCTTCTGCAGATATTCGAGCGAGGTGTAGCCGTCCGGCACATCGAATTCCGGCAGGTGGTACTTGCCAAACTCAAACTCAACCTGACAGCGTTCCGCAATCTTTACCGTGTTGGCGAGTGCCTCCGGGTGCTCTGGAAATAGCGCCGCCATTTCGTCCGCGTCCTTGATGTAGAACTCCTGCGTCTCGAACTTCATGCGGGTCGGGTCATCCACGGTCTTACCCATCTGGATGGACATGAGCACGTCCTGAATGCGCGCATCCGCCTTAGTCAGATAATGCGCGTCGTTCGTTGCCACCAGACCGATATTCAGCTCTCTGGAAAGCTGGTACAGACCTTCATTGACTTTCTGCTGCAGCGGAATGCCGTGGTCCTGAATTTCAAGGTAGAAATGCTCCCGGTCAAAAATATCGAGGAACTGCTCGCAGAGGTCATACGCGCCGTCCATATCGCCGTCCGCCAGCGCACGCGGAATTGCGCCCGCCAGACACGCGGACAGACAAATCAAACCTTCGCTGTGCGCGCGCAGCAGCTCCATGTCGATACGCGGCTTCATATAGAAGCCCTCGGAGAAACCGCACGACACCATGTGGATGAGGTTGCGGTAGCCGGTCATGTTCTCGCACAGCAGGATGAGGTGCGTGTGCCACTCGCCGTTGATGTAGCTGCGGTCAAAGCGCGAATGCGGCGCCAGATACACCTCGCAGCCGATGACCGGATGGATACCCTTCGCCTTGCAAGCGCGGTAAAAGTCGATCACGCCGTACATGACGCCATGGTCGGTCAGCGCGCAAGAGGTCTGCCCCAGCTCTGCCACACGGTCCACCAGCTTTTCGATACGGCAGGCGCCGTCCAGCAGGCTGTATTCGCTGTGGACATGCAGATGTGCAAATGGTACCAATTTAGTCCTCCTTTTCCGCAAGCTCGATAATCTTTTTCAGGCGGTGGCTCAGTCCCGGTTTGGAGATGGGCGGATCGAACCGCTGCGCCAGCTCGGACAGGCTGTCCGTCGGGTATTCCAGACGCAGGCGCACAGTCTCCCACAGGTTGCCCGGAAATGCGTCCTCCCCCCGGCTGTCGATCAGCGCCTGAATCGCCGCAATCTGCCGTGCCGATGCATCGGCGGCCTTCATCATGTTCGCGGTCTCACAGTTGACCTGCCGGTTGATCGTGTTGCGCAGATTCTTCTCTACCTTGGCCTGCATCAGCTCCATCGCCGCGTGCGGCGCACCGATGCGCGTGAGGAAATCCTCCGCGCTTGCGCCGTCCTTGAAGTACAGCAGATACGCGCTGCCGCGCCGTGCCTGCTTGGGCGATAAACCTAAATCGAGCATCAGACTTGTCTCTTCACCTGACAGACTCTGGTGGGTGGTTTTCAACTCGAGATGGCTTTTCTTGTCCGGTCCCGCGACCGTGCCGCCCATGAGGAAGGCACCGCGCAGAAAAGACGCAATGCAGCAGTCCTCCTCGAGCAGATTGCGATTGATATGATAGGTGATATGGCTCTTGCAGTCGTAGCCGAGCGCATCAAACACGCGTCCGATCTGCGCCGGTTCGGTGAGCACAAGCTGCTGCTTGCGGCCTGCCTTCTGCGGCTCGCACTCGACAAAAAACGCGCGTTGCAGCAGTGCCTGCAGGCGGCGGACAACGGTCATGTTCTCCGCCGACAGCCGTATCTCCTTGTGCGAAAAAACCGAGGCATGGAGCAGTGCGCCGTAAATCTCGGCACGCGTGCAGCAGGTACGCTGCATGGATACCCGACACAGCTCGTTTTTTACCTCGGTTGAAAAAGACATATATTCTCTCCGTTCTGTACAGCACGCTTCGCCTGTCCGGAACGAAGCGGGTTTATCTTTGGTAATCGCGGTGCATGGTTACTACACCGTATTCCTGCCTGCGCAGGTGTTCGCTCAGCGCCTCGGTGATAGCGACCGAGCGGTGCTTGCCGCCGGTGCATCCGATGCTGATAATCAGATTCGCCTTGCCTTCCGCGATATAGCGCGGCAGCAGAAAGTCGATCATGCCCGTCAGGTAGCGCATCAGCACATCCGCCGTACCGCCACGGAACACATAATCGCGCACCTCCGGATCGGTGCCGTTGCGCTCGCGCAGGCTCATTTCGTAATAGGGATTGGGCAGGAAACGCACATCAAACACAAGGTCGCTCTCGGGCGGAATGCCGTACTTGAAGCCGAACGACTGTACGATGACCTCAAACACCTCTCCGCTCTCGGTGCCGGAAAACATCGTCAGCAGACGTTCGCGCAGACCGGCAGCAGACAGTCCGGTGGTGTCCACCACAAAGTCGGCACGGTCGCGCAGACCGGACAGCATTTCGCGCTCCTTTTCAATGGCGGCTGTCATGGACATGCCCTTTTCCATCAGCGGATGCTTGCGGCGCGTCTCCTTGTAGCGGCGGATGAGCGTCGGCGTGTCCGTGTTGAGGAACAGGATGCGGTAATCGCAGCCCATGCTCTTGATCGAATCCAACGAATCAAACAGCTGCTGGAAATCGCCGCCTGCACGCACATCGGTGACGAGCGCCACACGTTCATAGCGTTCGGTTGCCGCCAGACAGATCTCCGCGAAGCGCGGTATGAGGGAGATCGGCAGATTATCGACGCAGTAATAGCCTAAGTCCTCAAGCGTGGCGACCGCGCGGCTCTTGCCTGCGCCCGACATACCGGAAATGATCAAAAAATACATGTTACCTTTCCCCCTGCCCTGTGTTTCTGCTGTGATAACGCCGCCGAGCGGCGCTGCTGATTATTTTACGATGCGCACCTCGCACTCCAGCTCCACGCCGAACTGCTCGCGCACCCTGTTCTGCACCAGTTCGATCAGACGCAGCATGTCATCGCATGTTGCACCGCCGCGGTTGATGAGAAATCCCGCGTGCTTTTCCGAAACCTGTGCCGCGCCGACGCTCGTGCCCTTGAGACCGGCCTGCTCGATAAGCTGGCCCGCAAAGTGTCCCACGGGACGCTTAAATGTCGAGCCTGCCGACGGGAAGTTGAGCGGCTGCTTGTCGCGTCTGCGCTGCGCGAAATCGTTCATCTTATCCAGAATCGCCGCCGAATCGCCGTTCTGCAGCTGCATGGTCGAACGTAGCACCGTCCAGTCCGGATGCTTGCGGAACACGCTCGTACGGTAGTCAAAGCCGTGCTCATCGCCCTTGAGGGTGCAGATGTTGCCTTCGCCGTCTACAAATTCAGTCTCCTGCACAATGCCGGCCATCGTGCCGTCATACGCACCCGCATTCATGTAAACCGCGCCGCCCAGACTGCCCGGAATGCCGCCTGCAAACTCGGCTCCGGTCAGACCGGAACGCTGTGCGCGGCGGGCAATGCGGCTGAGCAGCGCACCCGCCTCGGCGGAGACAGTGTTATCCTCATTTACGCGGACTTCATCCAGCTCGGATGTGCAGACAACCGCACCGCGGATGCCCGCATCGGCCACCAGCATGTTGGAGCCGTTGCCGAGCAGCAGGAACGGAATATTGCGCTCGCGCAGTACGGCAAGTGCCGCGGTCAGTTCCCTGCGGGTCTTCGGCTGCACGAACAGGTCGGCCGGTCCGCCGATGGCGAACGTGGTATGGCGGCGCATGAGTTCGTTTTCTGCAATATCTATTTCAGGTGCGGCCTCTCGCAGTGCCGCGATGCAATCCTTAATATGCTCCATAAGGCGTTTAATCCTCCAAAAATCTATATAAAAAGTTTAAGTGGTATACCCTCGGAATTCCTGCCGCGTCATGCGGCGGCGCATCGAAGGTCCGGCACCGGGAGCAGGCTCCAGTTTGTCCTGCCGTGCCGTTTTGGTTTTTGCTTTACTGTTTATTATAACAAATACAAATGGGATAAGCAATCAGTCCAAGCGGGTTTCCGCAGATTTTTTCGGTTAAAAATCGGATTTTTCTCTATTCGGCACCGGCTGAGCGGGGTACACGAACCGCATAAGCGGTTCGCCCCTAACGGGCGGCAGCCTTTTTCTCTGCACCGGCTGACCGGGGTACTCGAACTGCCGCAGGCGTGTTCGCCCTGACGGGGCGGCTCCTTTTCTGCACCGGCTGAGCGGGGCACTCGAACTGCGTCAGCGTGTTCGCCCTATCCGGGCGGCTCCTTTTCTGCACCGGCTGAGCGGGGTACTCGAACTGCCGCTGGCGGGTTCGCCCTTTCCGGGCGGCAGTTTTTTCGCTGAACCTCAGCGGGGGGATTCGCCGTCTGCGGACGGCGGGAACGTTGCGGCGCCCGCCGCGGGGGCAAAAAGGAAGGGACACCTGCGGTTTCCCTTCCTCTTTGGACTCCTACCTTTCCCTTACTTCCTAATCTGGCGCAGATTGCCGACATGTGACCGCTTCGAAATAGGGGAACGGCAGTCGGGTTACCTCAGCGTGTCTTTCTCCGCCTTTTCGCAGTTCACAGACAGCTTACTGCTACACATACGGTTAAATCCACGCAAGCGCAACATACCCGTGTTGCGCAACTCTTTAACGCGTTATACCGCACGGCACCTGCGGATTAAGTATTTGGTACAATTTATCCTCGCAGGCCCTGTCTATCATAACGCGCTCACGAATTGCGCAACACGGGTATGTTGCGCCTGCGCAGGCCCTCCGACCTGTGTAGCAGAACGGTATCTGGCACTGCGTATAGGTTTCAGCATGGGAGCACACTGTGCTCCCCTACGGTAGAAAAAATCCTCTGCCGTTCCCCTATTTCGCAGCGGTCACATGTCGGTAATCTGCGCCAGACCATCCAAGGGAAAGGGGTGATTCACAAGAGGGTGGAAACCGAAGGTGTCTACCCTCTTGTGCGCCCGCGCGGCGTCAGCGCAGTTCCGTTCGCTTCACAAGCGACACTCTGCCGTTCTGCACCAGAACGCAAAAGAGGAACACTGCTGCCTCGCAGTGTCCCTCTTTGCACATATTACTGGTTTTTGTTTTCCTGATCTTTCTGCTGTGCTGCACGGCGGCGCTCTTTTGCGCTCACCGGAGGCATTGTCTCCCGCGCTTCAACGAACGCGTGTGTCTCCGGGTCGATGCGCTTATGCCCGCGATAGTCGTTCGTATCCACGGACAGGCCGCGCTTTTTCAGCAGATGATTGATCTTCTCGGTCAACACGCTGTACAGCACGGCAAACAGCGGCACGCCGATCACCATGCCCGCGAAGCCCATCACGCCGCCGAACAGCAGAATGGCGAACATGACCCAGAAGCTCGACAGTCCGGTGGCGTTGCCGAGGATTTTCGGTCCGAGGATATTGCCGTCAAACTGCTGCAGCAGCAGCACAAAAATGACGAAATACAGCGCCTGCACCGGACTGATGACCATGATCAAAATGGTGCTCGGAACCGCACCGATGAACGGCCCGAAAAACGGGATGATATTGGTCACGCCGATGATAACCGCAATCAGGAGCGCGTACGACGTCGGCATGGTCATCCAGCCGAACGAGATCATAAGACGCATACCGATAAAGCACAGCACACCGATGATCGACGAGTCCATCAGCTTGCCGGTGATGAAGCCGCCGAACACGCGGTGGATATGCGCCACACGAGCCATGATGGCATTCGCCTTTTCAACCGTGAAAAAGCTGTACGTCATCTTTTTCGCCTGTGCGCAGAAGGTGTCCTTGCTGTTGAGAATGTACAGCGCGATAATGACACCGATCAGCAGGTTCATCAGCACATTTACGGTCGTAACAACGCCGCTCATCATGCTGCCGAGCTGCGGCAGCAGGTCATTTTGCGCCCAGTTCATCATCTGTGCGGAGAACTGATCGTACAGGCGCATGAAGCTGTGCTCAAGTTCCGGGTTGTTGTGCAGCAGCGACGCTACCCAGCCGGATATCTCGTTCATATACAGGTCCATCGAATCCACCAGCGAGGTGATACTCGTGACCAGCTGCGGCAGCACCATCCACAGCAGCACGCCTACAACCGCCAGACCGAAGGCCAGCGTCAGCGCACTGCACAAACCCTTGGCAAGCCGTGTGCCGTTTTTAAATTTATGCGACATCGGCGGCTGCAGATTGCGGTACAGCATGTTGAACACCGGCATGAGCAGGTACGCCATCACAAAGCCGTAGATGAACGGGCTGAGGATGCTGAAAAATTTCTTGATTACGCCCCAGATTATTGTCATGCGGAACAGCACGAACACGACCAGCACGCAGGCTACAATGACACCTAACGCAGTCAGCCCCCACTCGATATAGTGCGGCTGCAGGTCAAACCGGGACTTTTTTTCCTGATTGGGATCTTCCAACAATAAACTCCTTCCTGTCAGCTGTCAGAGGATGAAAACGAAGATTGAATACGCTTAGTCCTCATCCTCATCAAAGAACACGCGCCACAGCAGGTACAGCCACGTTGCGGCAAACGCTGCGAAGATGATCGCGCGGAACTTCTTGAAAAATTTAGAGAAGCAGGTGCCCAGCCACAGACCGAACGACAGCAGGCAGGTCTCGTAGATGAAGAACTCGATGAGCGAGAAGCCGCGGATCTTTTCGGTCGTGGTGTTCATGAAGCGTCCTGCCTGATCGCAAGCGTTTCCTGCGGTGTGCAGCATCTGCTCGGCACGGCTGCGCAGTGCATCGCGGTCAATACTATCCAGATAGTTTTTCATAGCTTGTTCTCTCCCTTTCGTTTTACCGTATTACGCGGACGCGCTGTCCGCCTGTGCTCCCTGGGTTTGGGGTCCCCGGCGATGCTGCACGGCGTTTTCCCCATCGAGGAAATACGGCCGAGACGCATGCCGATTTTTTCTGCCAGTGCGTCGGCGTCCGCGCTGCCCGTCCTGCGCAGAGCCGCCTGCAGGATCAGTCCCGCAGCCCGCGCATCCGATCCGGCCTCGTGGTGGTTCAGGTCGATGTGCAGCGCGGCGGATACCGTATCCAGTTTATGATTTTCCAACTCAGGCCATACCCGCTTGGACACCTTTACCGTGCATAAGTACCGGCATTCGGGCATTTTCAGTCCGTAATGCGCCAGACAGCTGCAAAGCACATTCGTATCGAACATAGCGTTGTGACACACGATGACGCTGCCCTCCGCGATGTCGGCGAGCGGCTCCCACACCTCGGCGAACGACGGTGCGTCCGCGACCATCTTCTCCTTGATGTGGTTGACGCGAACATTGCCCCAGTGGAACTTGCCCACGCATTCCGGCGGACGGATGAGCGAGATTTTCTCATCCACCAGCTGATTATCCTCAAACACGCTTGCGCCGAGTGCGCACGCGCTCAGCGGCGAGGCGTTTCCGGTCTCGAAATCCAGTGCAAGATATCTCATTGCAGCGCCTCCCGTCCGGCCGCGTCTGCGCGTTCCTTCGCCGCGAGCAGCAGTCTGTACAGCGGCGCAAGCTGCCGCATGGTCTTCAGCATGAACGGAACAAACGTGCCGTCCAGCACCGGAGCAAAGTCCTCACCGTTCGTGTAATCCACGCCGATCTCCTTGCGGTTCAGCCAGTCCTGATATTCCGGCTTTGCGTCCGGGAATTTCGGGCGCTTGTACATCTCGCCCGCAAGGTGCACCTGCGGACAGCTGTTCACTGCACGAAAGGCGTCAAGGAACAGCCTGTCTTCTGCGAGGATCATTTCGCGCAGCGCTTCCATTTCGCCTCTGCCCCACGCGCCCCAGCAGCCGAAGGCCCAGTATTCGGGATGCAGTTCAAAATAGTATGCGGGAACGGATTCGCGTTCCCGTCGTGCTCTGCGGAAGAACAGCCACATGTTCGCCCGGTAGAGCGTTTTATCCTTGGTATATCGGGTATCACGCCGCACGCGGGATACCATGCGGGACGGCACGGTGACGAACTGCGGGTCAATCTTGACCATCTCCGGCGTCATTTCCGCGATCAGTTCGTGAAAGGGCCGGATGGATAACCGCTTGATCTCGTCCTTGTGTGCATCGTAAAATTCTTTGCTGTTTTGCAGGCGATTCAGTTGCAGAAGATCCACGCCTTCTGCGGAAAAACCGTGAAATGCCATTTGTGTTGTTAGCCACCTTTTTGTTTTTGACGATTGTAAATCGTCGTTCAGGCATAGAAATACCTAAGTATATTTTACCGCGTTTTTTCATTTTCTGCAACAGGAGTTTGACAGTTTTCCGTTCATAACACGTTAATCTCCCTGTGTATTTGTGCAATTTGTTGACCGCCGCTTGACAGAAAGGGTTGTTCCCTGCCGAAAATTCTGGTATACTGAAGATAAGTATATTGATAGAAAAAGGTGGAACGATCATGCTTACTGCTGCCAAAAAGGAATTTATCGAATTTATGATGAGTGCCGACGTACTGCGCTTCGGCGATTTTACAACCAAATCCGGCCGAAAGACCCCGTATTTCGTCAACACCGGCAACTACAAGACCGGTCTGCAGAACTCCCGTCTGGGTGAGTTTTACGCAGCTCTGGTCAAGGAAACCGTCGGTGATCAGTTCGACGCAATGTTCGGTCCGGCGTACAAGGGCATCCCGCTTGCTACCTCGGTTTCCGGTGCGCTGGCCCGCAATTACGGCATCGACAAGCCGTTCTTCTTCAACCGCAAGGAGGCCAAGGACCATGGCGAAGGCGGCAATATCGTCGGCTACAAGCCGCAGGACGGTGACCGCGTGATCATCATCGAGGATGTAATCACCGCAGGCACCGCTATCCGCGAGACCATGCCGGTGCTGCAGGCCTGCGCAGATGTGAAGGTTACCGATATGTTCATTTCGGTAAACCGCTGTGAGGTCGGCCAGAACCCGGGCAAGACCGCTGTTATGGAGGTCGGCGAGGAGTTCGGCATCAAGGTGCACGCACTTGTCACCGTGCAGGATATCCGCGAGTATCTTGCGGATAAGGAGGAGTATGCGCATCTGCTGCCGCTGATGGATGCTTATATGAAGCAGTATTGTGTATTTTAACTATCGCGGCATAATCGCATAAGAAAGCAAAAAGAACGCTCGAGAGCGTTCTTTTTGTTTGCCTTTTTCCCACTGCTGTGATATATTAGAACCACAATGGAATACGCCCGTCTGCATAACATTTCTATCCGTGAAGCGCATGAAAGCCTGCATAACGATTAAGCACCGCCCATTTCGGGCGGTGCTTTCATTTTATCTCACTTTTCCGCCTGCAAAGTCTGCAAAAACTTACGCATCCTGCGGCAAGCCTCGCGCAGATGGTTCATCGAGTACGAATACGAAATACGCACATGACCCTCACCGCTCTCACCAAAGGCGCTGCCCGGAATGACCGCGACCTCCTGCTCGTGCAGCAGTCTCTCGCAGAATTCGTCACTCGACAGGCCGGTAGACTCGATCGACGGGAACATATAGAACGCGCCCTGCGGCTCAAAGCACTCGAGGCCCATGCTTCGCAGCTCGCCGAGCAGGTAGCGGCGGCGCAGGTCATACTGCTCGCGCATGCGCTCGATATCGTCCTCGCCGGTGCGGATAGCCTCAATGCCCGCGAACTGCGCGGTCGTCGGCGCGGACATAATACCGAACTGATGAATCTTGCAGATGTGGCGCATCAGCTCCTTCGGACCCATTGCCCAGCCGAGACGCCAACCGGTCATCGCATAGGACTTGGAGAAACCGTCCACAACAATGGTGCGCTCCTTCATGCCGTCCAGCTCCGCAAAGCAGACGTGGCGATCCGGGCCGTAGGTCAGGCTGTTGTAAATCTCATCCGACAGCACGATGATGTTCGTGTCCTTGATAACCGTCGCAATCGCCTGCAGCTCATCGCGCGTCATGATCGCGCCGGTCGGGTTGTTCGGGTACGGCAGGATGAGCAGCTTGGTGCGCGGCGTAATAGCGGCGCGCAGACTGTCCGCCGTCAGCTTGAACTGGTCCTCCGCGCGGGTCGGCAGCGGCACCGGAACACCGCCCGCCATCTGCGTCAGCGGCTTGTAGCATACAAAACTCGGCTCCGGAATGAGCACCTCGTCACCCACGTTGACAATCGCACGGATGGTGTTGTCGATCGCCTCGGAGCCGCCGACCGTCACAAGGATCTCCTTGTCCGCATCGTAGCACAGGCGGTACTTGCGGCGCACGAGCGCGGCAATCTGATTGCGCAGCTCGGCAAGACCCCAGTTGGAGGTATAGAAGGTCTGTCCTTTTTCCAGAGACTGAATGCCGGCGCGGCGAATCTGCCACGGCGTTTCAAAATCCGGCTCGCCCACACCGAGCGAGATCGCGTGCGGCATTTTAGCCGCCAGTTCAAAAAAGCGGCGAATGCCGGAAGGCTGTACCTCTTTTACACGCGCAGAGAGAATCTGCTCGTAGTTCACCATGCCATGACCTCTCTCTTATCGCTGTCTGCCGGGTCAAATTCCACACTGTTGTCCTTGTATTTTTTGAGGATGAAATGCGTACCGGTGGACAGCACGTTCTCCATCGGCGCCAGCTGCTCGGAGACAAAGCGGGCAACCTCGCGCATGGTGCGTCCCTTGATGATAACGGTCAGATCGAAGCCGCCGCTCATCAGATACACGCTCTCCACCTGATGGTGCGAATAGATCTGACGGGCGATCTCATCAAAGCCCATACCCTTCTGCGGGGTGATCTTGACCTCGATGAGTGCGGTTACGCTCTCCTTGGATGTTTTATCCCAATCGACCACGGTCTTGTAGCCGAGGATCGTCGAATTCTTCTCATACGCGTTGATCGCAGCAGCCACGTCCTCCTCGGTCTCACCGAGCATCGCGGCCAGCTGTGCCGGAGTCAGACGCGCGTCCTGCGCCAGCAGATCAAGCAGCTTTTCAGGGTTTTTCATAATAAATGACCTCCCTTTTTCGTTTTTCAAGAATTACTTTATTATAGCACTGCGGTGCAGTTCTGTCTACGCTTGGAGCAGAAATTTTGCGATTGCGGAATGAAGAATTAAAAGAAGTCCGAAAAATTTTCGGACTTCTTTCATTACGCAAAAATCAACGAACCACAGCGCCCTGATCTGCAGAGGTGACCAAACGCGAATAGCGGTACAGCCAGCCGGACTTGACATTCGGCTCACGCGGAACGTACTTGGCACGGCGTGCCTCCAGCTCCTCGTCGGAAACATTGACATTTACCTTGCTGTTCGGAATATCGATGGAGATGATATCGCCTTCCTGCACCAGACCGATCTCGCCGCCGGAAGCAGCCTCCGGCGAAACGTGGCCGATGGATGCGCCACGGGACGCACCGGAGAAACGGCCGTCGGTGATGAGCGCAACCGTGGTATCCAGCTTCATGCCGGCCAGCGCAGAGGTCGGGTTGAGCATCTCGCGCATGCCCGGACCGCCCTTCGGGCCTTCGTAGCGGATGACAACAACATCACCCGGCACGATCTTGCCATTGTAAATGGCGGAAATTGCGTCCTCCTCGCAGTCGAACACGCGTGCCGGACCTTCGTGCACCATCATTTCCGGTGCAACTGCCGAACGCTTGACAACGCAGCCGTTCTTTGCGATGTTGCCCCACAGAACAGCGATGCCGCCGGTCTGCGAATACGGATTCTCGAGCGGACGAACGACCTCGGGGTTCTTGTTGACAACGCCCTCAAGGTTCTCGCCGACCGTCTTGCCGGTGCAGGTGATGAGCGACAGGTCGAGGAAATCGCGCTTGGTCAGCTCCTTCATGATGGCCGGAACGCCGCCTGCCATGTAAAGCTGCTCAATGTGATGCGGGCCTGCCGGAGCCAGATGGCAGATATTCGGCACCTTGCCGGACAGTTCGTTCAGGGTCTCAAGCTCGAGCGGAACGCCTGCTTCGTTTGCGATAGCCAGCAGGTGCAGAACCGAGTTGGTCGAGCAGCCGATCGCCATCTCGCAGGTCAGCGCGTTGCGGAATGCTGCCGGCGTGAGGATGTCGCGCGGCTTGATGTCCTTCTCGATCAGCTCCATGATCTTCATGCCGGCGTGCTTTGCCAGATGAATACGGGCAGCCGATACCGCCGGGGTCGTGCCGTTGCCCGGCAGCGCCATGCCGATGGCTTCAGACAGGCAGTTCATCGAGTTTGCGGTGTACATGCCTGCGCACGATCCGCAGCCCGGGCAGGAATTGCACTCGGCTTCGTAGAAGGTCTCCTCGTCCATCATGCCGGCCTTGTAGGCGCCAACCGCCTCGAAGGTCTTGGACAGGGATACCTCCTCACCGCCGAAATGGCCTGCAAGCATCGGGCCGCCGGAAACCAGGATGGACGGAATGTTCAGACGAGCGGCAGCCATCAGCATGCCGGGCACGATCTTGTCGCAGTTCGGGATGAGCACCAGACCGTCCAGCTGGTGCGCCTGTGCCAGCGTCTCTACGCTGTCCGCGATCAGCTCACGGCTTGCCAGCGAATACTTCATGCCGATGTGACCCATGGCAATGCCGTCGCATACGCCGATAGCCGGAACGAGCACCGGCGTACCGCCTGCCATGCGAACGCCTGCCTTAACCGCATCCGCGATCTTATCGAGGTTGATGTGGCCCGGAATGATCTCGGAATACGCCGAAACCACGCCGATGATCGGCTGCCTGATCTCCTCATCGGTCATACCGCAGGCGCGCAGCAGCGAACGGTTCGGCATGCGCTCGGGTCCTGCAGTGATGTTATCACTTCTTCTCACGGGGATTTTCCTCCTTTGAAAGCAGTCCAACAGACTGCCTGATAGAAAAAACGGGCGGACGGGAAAATCCGTCCGCCCGTTCGGGGTAGCTTTTTATACGCGCCTGCGGCGCGCATTCAATCGGATTGCATCGCAATCCGTAAAAACCGGGAGCATGTATCTCGGTTTTTACACAAGGGAGTAAATCAGTGTGCCGCGCAGCGACGCGCTGATTTGCTCACAGGATATGTCCGAGCGCAGCTCGGCATATCCCCTCGTTTGAAATCGTGATTTCAAACGAAGAAGATTACTTCTTCAGCCAGCTCATCATGCCGCGCAGCTTCTTGCCGGTCTTCTCGAGCTCGGTGTCTGCTTCCAGAGCACGGGTAGCGAGGAACTTGGCACGGCCGCCTGCACGGTTCTCCTGAATCCACTCGGTAGCGAAGGTACCGTCCTGGATCTCGCGCAGGATCTTCTTCATCTCCTTGCGGGTCTCCTCGGTGATGATGCGCTTGCCGGTGCGGTAATCGCCGTACTCAGCGGTGTCGGAGATGGAGTAACGCATCTTAGCGAAGCCGCCCTCGTTGATCAGGTCAACGATCAGCTTCATCTCGTGAACGCACTCGAAGTAAGCGTTCTCCGGAGCGTAACCAGCCTCAACCAGAGTCTCAAAGCCAGCCTTCATCAGCTCGCAAACGCCGCCGCAGAGGACAGCCTGCTCACCGAACAGGTCGGTCTCGGTCTCGGTCTTGAAGGTGGACTCGATGATGCCGGCACGGCCGCCGCCGATACCGCAAGCGTATGCCAGAGCGATGTCCATAGCCTTGCCGGAAGCGTCCTGATATACGCAAGCCAGATCCGGTACACCCTGACCCTCTTCGTATGTACGGCGAACGATGTGACCCGGGCCCTTCGGAGCAATCATGATAACGTCAACGTCAGCCGGCGGAACGATCTGCTTGAAGTGGATGTTGAAGCCGTGAGCGAAAGCCAGTACGTTGCCCGGCTTCAGGTTCGGCTCGATAACGTCCTTGTAGATGTCAGCCTGCTTCTCGTCCGGGGTCAGCATCATGATGATGTCGCCTGCTGCTGCAGCCTCAGCCGGAGTCATAACCTCCAGGCCGTAGTCCTTAGCCTTCTTCTCGTGCTTGGAGCCCGGGCGCAGACCTACTACAACGTGTACACCGGAGTCCTTCAGGTTCATTGCGTGAGCATGACCCTGGGAACCAAAGCCGATGATTGCAACGGTCTTGCCGTCGAGCAGAGACAGGTTGCAGTCTGCGTCATAAAACATCTTTACCATTTTTATTTCCTCCTAAAAATTTATAAAGAGTCAATTATATGAATCAGCAGTCAGTAATCAGTGATTGCAAGGTGCTTCCTCCCCGGTTATGAAACATTTCTCCGGCGCGGCAGCGCTTTTCATTCCCAATTTCTAACTCCTAATTAACCAAAATTATTTTTCAATTGCCGTAACACCCGAACGGCTCATCTCGAGGATCTTAAAGTTCGAGATGACGTCGAGGAAGGCATCGATGCGGCTCGGCACTTCGGACAGCTCGATGATGATCTCGCTCTCCTGCGTTTCTACGACCCGTGCGCCGTACAGGTCGCACAACTGCCGGATATCATTTCGAACGCTCACGTCCGGCGTATGCAGCTTGACAAACACCAGCTCACTGCAGCACGAGCTGTCCTCCTCGAGGTGGACAACGTGCATGACCTCTTCCAGCTTTGCCAGCTGCTTCATAATCTGCTCAAGCACCATATGGTCGCCTTGCACGATGATAGACATGCAGGAAACCTTCGGATCAGTCGTGGCCGAAACGGTCAGTGAGTCGATGTTGTAGCCGCGGCGGCCAAACAGGCTGGATACGCGGGCCAGAACACCGGCGTTGTTCTGTACGGTGACAGAAAGGATATACTTTTCCATAATTTCTCCTTCCTTATTCCGTTACAAGATCGTCAACCGTGCCGCCTGCCGGGATCATCGGCAGGACGCGCTCGTCCTTGTCGATCTGTGCGTCGATCAGCACAGGACCGGTACGCTTCATCGCTTCCCGCAGCGCGTCGCGCAGCTCGGCGATATTGGAAACACGGAAGCCGCGTGCGCCGAAGGCGTCGGCCAGCTTGACGTAATCTGTCTTGCGGTGCGGGTCGGTCTGCGAGTAGCGGCTGCCATAGAACATGGTCTGCCACTGACGCACGTTGCCGAGCACGCGGTTATTCATAATGATCGTGATCACCGGCAGGTTATAGGAAACCGCGGTGCAGATCTCGTTAAGGTTCATGTGGAACGAGCCGTCGCCCGTGATGTGGACAACCGTTCTGTCCGGGAAGGCCACCTGCGCACCGAGAGCCGCGCCGTAGCCGAAGCCCATCGTACCCAGACCGCCGGACGTCAGGAACTGGCGAACGTGCTTGCGGCCGTTGTACTGTGCACTCCAAAGCTGGTGCTGACCAACGTCGGTTGCGATAATGGTGTCCTCCGGGGTCTCCTCCGCAACCGTGCGGAGCAGCTGGTGCGGATGGATAACGCTCTCATCGTCCTTCGGCACATAGTCGAGCTTTGTCTGCCATTCGGTAATCTGCGCGCGCCATGCGTCGTGCTTTGCCTCCTTGATATACGGCATAACCTTTTCGAGGAAGGTCTCCGCATCGGAAACAATGGCATAGTCAACGCCGATGTTCTTATTGATCTCTGCGTTGTCAATGTCAACGTGGATAACCTTCGCCGACGGTGCAAAACGCTTGGTGTTGGTCGCAACGCGGTCGGAGAAGCGGGCGCCGATGCAGACCAGCAGGTCACAGCGCTCAACCGCCCATGCGGCAGAAACCGTACCGTGCATGCCGATCATGCCGAGGCTGAGCGGCTCGGTATCCGGGATGCAGCCGATGGCCATCATGGTGTGCGCCGACGGAATATCCGCCTTGCGCTGCAGCTGCAGCAGCATGTCGCCTGCGTCAGAGGTTTCAACACCGCCGCCGTAATAGATCATCGGACGCTCGGAGGCGGCAATCATATCCGCTACGGTCTGCAGCTCCTCGTCCGAAATCTCGTAGGTCTCGTTGATCTCGACCTTGCCCTTCGGGATAAACTCGCACTGTGCCGAGGTAATATCCTTCGGGATGTCGATCAGCACCGGACCCGGACGTCCGGAAGCAGCAATGCGGAACGCATCGCGCACGGTGTCAGCGAGTTCGTCAACATCACGGACAACGAAATTGTGCTTGGTGATTGGCATGGTGATACCGGCAATGTAAACCTCCTGAAAGGAGTCGCGGCCGATGAGGCTGGTGCCGACGTTGCCGGTAATGGCAACCATCGGGATGGAATCCATATACGCGGTAGCAATACCGGTTACGAGGTTGGTCGCACCCGGTCCGCTCGTTGCCAGGCAGACACCTACCTTGCCGGTCACACGGGCGTAGCCGTCCGCTGCGTGTGCCGCGCCCTGTTCGTGCGCGGTCAGGATATGTCGAATGCGGTCGCTGTTTTTGTAAAGTGCGTCATAGATGTTCAAAACCGCACCGCCGGGATAACCGAAAATGGTATCAACTCCCTGCTCTACAAGTGCGTCGATCAGAATCTCTGCGCCGTTCTTTACCATTGCGAATCCGCCTCCTTTCTCTCATTTCAACATAACATACATACTTATGCAGCAGCCGGATAACGATTGCCGCAAGATACCGTATAAATAAAAAAGCCCTTGTCTCACAAAGAGACAAAGACCAAAAACTCTGCGGTACCACTCTTTTTGCCACACTGCCCTATTCGGCGGCATGACCACTCACCCGATCGTTTAACGCAGATCATGCGGGATAACTTACACTGAACCCTGTTTCATTTCATTTCAGCAATCCGGCTCCCGGAGGACTTTCGCACTTTCCGTTTCCCACTGTCTTACACCAGCCGACAGCTCTCTATCATGGGTTCGGGACGCTACTTTTCCGTTCGCAGCCTGTATCTTTTTGAATGTAGTTTATATTATAAAGGCGTTTTCTCAGAATGTCAACGTCTTTCCGACTGCAAATATGCGAAAACTGTCGTGCATATTTCTTTGTTTTTTCGCCATACTACACAATGCCAAACATATACAGTTTTTACTCCGGTAAACTGTGCGATTTTCATAAGCAAAGGAGGTGCGGGCGTATGGCAGTGCCGCTGCTGCGCACGCTGATTTTATACTGCGCGGTCATCTGCGCCGTGCGGCTGATGGGCAAACGGCAGATCGGCGAACTGGACCCGTCCGAGCTGGTCGTTACCATTCTGGTATCCGATCTGGCGGCTGTGCCCATGCAGGATTTAGGGATTCCTCTGCTCTCCGGTCTGGTGCCGATCGCTACGCTCGTGGTGCTCGAGATTTTCCTCAGCTTCGCCGCACTCAAAAGCCGCAGATTCCGGCGGCTGCTGAACGGTCAGCCGGCCATCATCATCCGCAAGGGACAGCTCGATATTGACAAGCTGCGGCAAATGCGGCTGACGACCGACGAGGTGATAGAGACACTCCGCAAACAGAACGTTGCAGCCGTGTCCGATGTGAAATACGGCGTCATCGAGCCGGACGGCACGCTGACGGTTATCCTCAAGCAGCCGCAGCAGCCGGTCACGGCGGAAATGCTCGGCATTACGCCCAAGGATACCGGTCTGCCGCTTGTAGTCGTGTCGGACGGCAAGGTGGTTCCGCGCTCGCTCGAGCTGCTGCACCTCTCCCCTGCAGATATCGAGCGGCGGCTGAAAAACCAGAGTATCGCGGTCGAGGACGTGTTCCTGATGACGCTTGACGACTGCGGCAACACGTTCCTGCAGAAAAAGGAGGGCCGCGCATGAAGCGATTGCTGACGGCTGCCGTGCTGTGTGCCGTGCTCATTCTCGGCAGTGTGTGGAGCGTAAAAGCCGTGGATAACACGGCACAGGCGGTCGCCCTCGACGTAGAGAACGACCGCCTGAACGAAGCGCGGGAGACATGGGACGCAGCACAGACCCTGCTCGGCGCTCTGCTGCTGCACAGCGAGATTGATCAGGCTGACCGGCTGTTTGACCGCGTGCTTGCCGCGCAGCAAAACGGCTTGACGGACGAATTGGCGCTCGACCGTGCTGAGCTGCTCGCTCAACTGAGACATTTGCCGGAGGTGCAGCGTCCGACGCTTAAAAATCTGTTTTAGCGGTATTCACGCACCTGCACTGACAGACCGTCCGGATCGTAAACGTAGAAATAGCGCGCGTCCGGCTCCGGCTGACGGATATCGGACGGATTCATGCCATGCAGGACGGCACGCTCATGTGCGCTGGCGATATCCTCCGTACCGAAGCAGAGGAACATACCGGACGCCTTGACGGTCTCGCCCTCCGGCATGCCGATCAGCTCCAGCTGGGTTTCGCCGGAGGCGTTCTGCAGGTAGGCAATGCTGCCGCCGTTCGCGGAGAACTGCGTGTGGATCTTGAGTTCGGTGAGCGTCTGGTAAAAATGCAGCGATTTTTCGAAATCGCGCACGCGGAGCGCTAAATGGTGGATGTGCATAGCAGGCACCTCGTTTCGTTGTTTTGTTTTATTGTATAAAACTCTGCGACAGGCTGTCAATAGGAAAGTTTCTGCTGAAATGGTGATTTGTGGCTTACGAAGCAAGCGGAGTCCTGCCTGCCCGTCAGAGCGAACCCGCCTACGGCAGTTCGTGTTCCCCAGTCATCCGATGCAGGAAAAAGGAGCCGTCCGGACGGCTCCCATATCCCCGGACAAGCAGTAAAATTCCCTCTTGACATTCCGCAATCACCGACTACAATATTACTTAGGAAACGAAGTAATTAAACGAGGTGATTTCATGGATACCGGGCGGCTTATCAACAAGCTATCCAACTGCCTGCGCCGCCGATCAGCGGAAACGCAAAAGCGCATTCATATCAGCGGCACCAAAGGTCAGATTCTCAACTATATTTTGATAGAAAGTCAAAAACACCCGCTCGTACAGCGCGACGTCGAGCAGGAATTTGGCCTACGGCCTTCCACCGCAACCGAAATGCTGCAGGCCCTGCAGGCCGCCGATCTCATCCGCCGCGAACCCGATCCTGCGGACGCACGGCGCAAGTGCATTGTCTGCACCGCAAAAGCCGAAGCCTTCCGTCCCGCCTGCCTGCAGGAGATTACGGAGACCGAAGCCATGCTGCTCCGCGGCATCTCGCCCGAGGAGCGGGACACATTCATGCGGATCGGGCTGAAAATGCTTTCAAATTTTGAAAAAACCGATTAACCCTTACCGCAGGGCGGGCTGCCCTGCCGCTTCGATGGAAACAATCGTTAAATTTCCAAAGCAAGGAACGTGAACAATTTGGATAATGATACTCTTCTCGGCAAAGCGCCGATACCTCGTGCAGTAGCCGCAATGGCGATTCCAAGCGTCATCAGCAGCCTTGTCACCGTGGTGTACAACATGGCGGACACCTTTTTCGTCGGACAGACCGGCGATGCCCTGCAGGTAGCCGCCGTCAGCCTGACCAACCCGATCTTCATCTTGCTGATGGCGTTCGCCAACATGTTCGGCATGGGCGGCAGTGCGATCATCTCGGTCGCGCTCGGCGAGAACAATCACCAAAGCGTGAAGAAAACCTCCTCGTTCATCTCATGGGCGAGCTTGGTCATCGGCGCAGCGTTTGCCGCCGTACTGCTGTGCTTCACCGCGCCCATCCTGCACCTGTTCGGCGCGGATGCAAGCACATTTGAGTTTGCCCGCGGCTACACGGTTTACATCGCGTTCGGCGCACCGTTCGTCATCTGGTCGGCGGCAGCCAGCTTCGTTGTGCGTGCGGAAGGCGCGAGCAAGGAGGCCATGATCGGCAGCATGATCGGCACAATTGCGAACATCGTACTCGACCCGGTTTTCGTCTCCGGTCTGGAACAGGGCGCGGCAGGCGCAGCCATTGCAACCACCATCGGCAATATGCTTGCGGCGCTGTACTACCTGTGGTATTTTCTCAAAAAGTCGCGGCGGTTTTCGCTTGCGCCGAAGGACGCGCTCTGCGGCACGCACATTGCCGTGCGCGTGTGCTCTGCCGGCTTCCCGACCGCCATTTTCTCCGCGCTGATGTGTGTTTCAACCATTGTACTCAACCTGATTCTGGTCGCCTACGGCAACGCGCCGGTTGCGGCGATCGGCATCGTGTTCAAAGCGAATATGTTCATCACCTTCCTGCAAATGGGCCTTGCAAACGGTGTACAGCCGATTTTCGGTTACAGCTACGGTGCGGGTGATATCAAGCGTTTTGCCGATACCGAGCGTTTTACCAAGCTGTGCTGCTTTGTTGTCGGATTGGCGGCAACCGCGCTCTATTTCTTCCTGCGCAAGCCGATCATCGGCCTGTTCGTGGACGACAGCGGCGTTATTACATACGGCGTGCAGATGCTGATTTCCTACATGCTGTCCGGCCCGTTCATCGGCTTTCTGTTCGTCAATATGAACTGCATGCAGTCGGTCGGACGCGCCCTTCCTGCTACCGTGCTGTCCGTGCTGCGGCAGGGTCTGCTGCTCATTCCCCTGCTGTATCTGCTGAATGTCATTGCAGGTCTGAATGGCGTTATTTACGGACAATCCATCACGGATTATATCACCATCATCCTGTCGTGCGTGGTTTGGCGAAGGATTCGGTGTGGATTGGAACAGCGTACCTAATAGAAAACCATACAACAAAAGAGGTCTGCAATGCAGACCTCTTTTCAGTTTGTCAAAAAAGTATTATTTTAATTTTTACGCTTCGTACGGCAGCACGCATAAAATAGAATTTGCGAAGCAAATTCATAAAAAGTCGGGGCGTGTACCTGACTTTTTATACAAGGGAAGAAAAAATGTGCCCGTCAGGGCGCGGTTTTTCTTCAGTATTCACTCGAAAGCGTGGTTTCGAGCGAGAGGCTGCTCGGAAAACGATAGTTTTTCGACAGCCTCAAAAAGAGGTCTGCCCCGCAGACCTCTTTTCCTATTTACTTCGCCAGCATAAAATGTGCCAGCACGGCGATACCGAGGATAATCCGATACCAGCCGAACACCTTGAAATCGTGCTTCTTGACGAAGCCCATCAGGAAACGGATGATGAGCAGTGAGGACACGAACGCGGTGATTGTACCGATGCCGAGGATCATCAGCTCGGTGGATGTAAATGCAAAGCCGAACTTGAGAATCTTGAGCAGGCTTGCGCCGAACATGACCGGAATAGCCAGGAAGAACGTAAACTCCGCAGCCACGGTACGCGACACGCCGAGCAGCAGTGCGCCGACGATGGTCGCACCGGAGCGCGAGGTGCCCGGGAACACAGCTGCGATCAGCTGAAACATGCCAATCATAAACACGGTCGGGTAAGTAAGCTCAGTGAGTGCGTTGATGCGCGCCGGCTTGCCCTTGTGCGCGTTCTCCACCAGAATGAACGCTACGCCGAACACAATCAGCGCGATGGAAACCGTTTGGTAATTATAGAACAGTTCTTCAAACAGGTCATTCCACTTGAGGCCGACGATTGCCGCCGGAACACAAGCTACCAGAATTTTGATCCACAGCTTGACGGTGTCCATATTCAGCACGATGGATGCGCCGCCGTGACGGCCCTTTCGCCGTTCAAACGGGAAAATCTGCCCCCAGAACAGGACAACGACCGCGAGTATCGCACCGAGCTGAATAACCACCTCGAACATGCTGTAAAATGCTTCCGACACGTCCAGCTTTACAAACTCATTGAGCAGAATCATGTGTCCGGTACTGCTGATCGGCAGCCACTCGGTGATGCCCTCTACAATGCCAAACAGAAATGCTTTGAGCAATTCTATCACAGGGTTTTCCTCCTTAAAATTTTTGTTCAGTTTTTCTTATGTTATTTTATACCTTACCACAACTTATGCCATCCCGCAAGCAAACAGGCGGAAATGTCATAAAAAAGTTATACTTTGCAGCGGGCTGACTTGCCATTCCGAGTGTACCGTGGTATATTATAAATGTATAGTTATGATTGACAGAAAGGTGTTTTCATGGAATATATCACCCACTCACCCGAGGAGACCGAAGCACTCGGCGCAGAATACGCAAAAAGCCTCAAAGCAGGCGATGTTGTTGCGTTCTCCGGCGACCTCGGTGCCGGCAAGACCGCATTCACGCGCGGCGTGCTGCACGGACTCGGCTACGAGGGCCGCGTCACCAGCCCGACCTTTGCCATTGCAAACGAATACGAAACGCCGACGGTCAAGGTCGCGCACTTCGACCTGTACCGCATTCTCGACAGCGAAGCGCTGTTCGAGATCGGCTTTGACGAATATCTCGACGGCAGCCGCATTGTGCTCATCGAATGGAGCGAAAACGCCGCAGACGTTCTGCCGGAAGCCTACAAAACCGTCCATATTGCCTACGGCGATGCGGACAACGACCGCCGCATTACGATTGGAGAAGTGACTGTATGAAAATTCTTGCACTGGAATCCTCGGCGGTCAGCGCGTCTGTCGCACTCACCGAGGACGAAAAACTGGTGGCGCAGTCCTTTCAGAACTGCGGCCTGACGCACTCGCGCACGCTGCTGCCGATGGTGGAAAACCTGCTGGCAAACTGCGGCGTATCGCTCGCTGACGTGGACGCGATCGCTGTCGCGCACGGCCCCGGCTCGTTTACCGGTGTGCGCATCGGTGTGGCCACGGTCAAGGGTCTGGCGCTCGGTGCGGACAAGCCGTGCCTCGGTGTCTCCACGCTCGAGGCGATGGCATGGGGCGCCCGCGCACTCGGCGGCGACCTGTGCTGCGTGATGGATGCGCGTGCGGGTCAGGTTTACAATGCGCTTTTCACCGTAGAGGACGGCAGGGTACGCCGTCTGTGCGATGACCGTGCGATCAAGCTGACCGAGCTTGCCGAAGAAATCGGAGAAGCGCCGTATTTTCTGGTTGGAGATGGCGCGGATCTGTGTTATAATACTATCAAAGAGAACTGCACCGGTCTGCGGCTCGCACCCGCCGAGCTGCGGTTTGCGACCGGATTTGGTGTTGCCGCCGCCGCACTCCCCCTGTTCCGCGAGGGCAAAGCCTGCTCCCCCCAGGAGTTGGACGCCTTCTATCTGCGTCGTCCACAGGCAGAGCGCGAGCGCATGGCGCGTCTGGCACAGACCAAATAGCAGACATCACCGCACAATGAAAGCTGCGGCTTCTTGCGCAGGCTCCGGTCGCGCTGCCGCGGCGCTTTGCGGAAATTTTGTATCCTGACTTCGTTCCGATTTCACGGTAATACACAAAGTATTACTGCAAAACCGCGCCTTGTCAGTGCGCAAAACCCACTCGCAAATCGCTCTTGTTCAATTATGCGATATTACCTGAAGCAAAAAAGTTTTAGGATAAAGGAGATTTTTATTATGGCAACCGTACATGAAATGGACCACCCGCTGATCAAGCACAAGCTGGCGCTGATGCGCGACAAGACCACCGGCGTTAAGGAATTCCGCGAGGCTGCTGCTGAGATTGCAATGCTGATGTGCTACGAGGCTACCCGCGATCTGCCGCTCAAGGAGATCACCATCGAGACTCCGGTCTCTGATGCGCGCGTACAGGTTATTTCCGGCAAGAAGATTGCGCTCGTGCCGATCCTGCGTGCAGGTCTGGGCATGGTTGAGGGCATTCTGGAGATGATTCCGGCAGCTAAGGTCGGCCACATTGGTCTGTACCGCAACCCGGAAACCCTGCAGCCGATCGAGTATTACTGCAAGCTGCCGAATGACATCGAGGATCGCGACGTACTGCTGCTCGACCCGATGCTGGCTACCGGCGGTTCCGCTATCGCTGCCATCGACGGCCTCAAGCGCCGCGGCGTAAAGCACATCAAGCTGATGAACCTCATCGCTGCTCCGGAAGGCGTTGCCGCTGTTCAGAAGGCACATCCGGACGTTGAGATCTTCGTTGCCGGTATCGACGAGAAGCTGAACGACCACGGCTATATCGTTCCGGGTCTGGGTGACGCCGGCGACCGTATCTTCGGCACCAAGTAAGCAATATACCGCTGAATTTTCGGTATCTGCAGTACAATTTCACACCGACCGTTCCTGCAGAGGAGGGTGAACCGTATGACATTTGATGGCATCAAACGCTTTTCTCCATACTGGAATTTTGTCCTTTGCTATGGTCTTGTGACGGCGGTCGGGCTGATCCCCAGTCTGCTGTACGGCAACGAAATGGGGTACTGGCTGCTCGGCTTCTGGCTGATCCTGCCGTTTTCGGCGTTGCTGTGCACGTTTCGGGCGGCATACCGCGCTCTGCCGTGGTACGGTCTGATGCCCGTGTTCGTCGGCCTGTGGGCGATTGTTCTGCCGTTTGCCACGTTCCGCTCGACCGAGATGCAAAGCCTGTTTTACGGGCTTGTTCCCTCGCTGGTCGGCTTAACGTTGGGCGTACTGGTGCGCAAATTTGTATTCTGGTACCAAAACAGATAGAGACACTTTTAAGGACACTTTTGCGGTGCGGCTTATAGCAATCCGAATAGATAATGCGACAAAAGTAGCGCATACAGCGCGTGAATAGCAAGGAGATTTTACGCAGCTATGCTGACGCATAGCAAGTGAAAGCGACGCTGCTATGCGCGTGCTGTATGCGCGCACTTGTTGCAGTATTTGTTTGGATTGCTATAAAAGCCGCACCGTTTTGTTGGGAGAAAATTGAACCTATGCAATTTTACGAACTAAACTCCAGCCGCATGGACTACCGCGAGCTGAGCGCGGACGACCTCGACCTGCTGACGCCGCTCCTGCGCAGTGAGGAAACCATGCAGACGCTCGGCGGCGCACTCTCCTACGAGCAGACACTGGACTGGCTAGTGGATACGCTGCGCCGCTATCAGACCGAAGGCTGCGGCTGGCAGCTCGCACTTGATAAGCCGACCGGCGTTCCCGCGGCTCTGTGCGGCCTGACTTACGAGCAGGTCGGCGCAGAACGCGTGCTGACCGCGAACTGCATCGTCCGGCATGAGCTGCGCGGCATCGGCGTCGGCCGCGAGTGCATCGCTGCGTGCCTGCTGTACGCGTTCGAATCCATGCACGCCGACGAGGTCAGCGCCTTCGTGCAGAAGGATGATCTCGTAGGACTGCATACTGCCGTTGCCTGCCGTATGCAGCCGACCGAAAAGGTCAGCCATACCGCCTTCGGCAAGACCGCACCGTGTGTAAGATGCGTTGTCCGGAATCCGCACCTCGCAGAGAAGGCAGAAGCGGAAAATGAACCGTCGGAAGATGAAAAAAGCACCGAAACGTAAGTTTCGGTGCTTTTTTGTTGTCATTTTCGTGTCAATCGCGTTGTTTATAAATCAATGCAGACGGTTTATACGGTAAAATCCGTCAATAAGTGAAATTCGCAGGTGCCGTCCGTAGCAACGTGCAAACGCCTTATTCCGAAGCGGTCACCGGTCTCCGGTCTGTGCCAGATCAGGAATAACGGAAACGAGATTCACAAGGGTGGAAACCTTGGTGTCCATCCTTGTGCGCCCGCGCGGCGTCAGCGCAGATTCCGCTCGCTTCGCAAGCGACCAGCCTCACCGATACTGCTCCGCCCAGACAGCCTCATTCGCCTCCAGCGACTTCGGTACATCCAACACCCGCTGGTTCGCGCTGCCGCGAAACCGCAGCTCGATGTTCTTCTCCGCCATGAGAAACGGCCCGTCTACCAGTAAATCCAGCTGCCCGAGCAGCTTTTTCACAAACGGATCGCTCAACTCCAACAGCTGCTCAAACGTGTACCCCGAATACGCCATCAGGTGCTTGCCCTTGCGCTTCAGCTCCACCGCAAGATAATACAGCGGCTCCGCCTTACAAAACGGCTCGCCACCCGAGAACGTCACACCCTTGATGAACGGATTGCGGCACATATCCTTCAGCAGCGTGTCCAGCTCAATATCCTGCCCGCCCTCAAAGTCGTGCGTCTGCGGATTGTGGCAGCCCGGACAGCCATGCGGACAGCCCTGCACAAACAGCGTATAGCGGAAGCCGGGGCCGTCCACAATGGACTCCCCGACTGTACCTGCAATGCGAATTTTACCTTCCATCAGGCGGTGTGCTCCTGACGCATGGAGCAGCAGCTCGGAACACTGTGCTTTACGCGGTCGTGCTCCTCCGCGCGCTTGCCGTTGTTGAAGCGGTCGAGCGTACCTACCAGATAACCCGTAATGCGGCGGATACGTTCAAATCCTACACCTTCACCAATCATCGGCTCCTGTGCAGCGATATTCTTAGTTTCCATGATAGAATTCTCCCTTTCCTGTCACTTTTTGACGATTTTCAATGTATTCGGCTGACGGTCGGCTTCTTCGGCAGGGTCGCCGTGATAGCCGATCGTGGTGCTGTTGTAATTTTTATATAGTCCCAGCTTCTGCAGCTTGGACAGCGGAACGCCTTCGCCCTCTCGGCGGCCGCAGCGCGGACATACTTCGCCAATAATGCCGGTATAGCCGCAGACCGGATCGCGGTCGATCGGGTGGTTGATCGCACCGTAGCCGATGCCGGCTTCCTTCATCGCCCGAACGACAGCCTCAAACGCTTCGAGGTTCTGCGTCGGGTCGCCGTCCAGCTCAATGTAGCTGATATGACCGCCGTTGGTCAGCTCGTGATACGGCGCCTCGCGGGCGATCTTCTCAAACGCCGAAATCGGATAGTAAACCGGCACATGGAAGGAGTTGGTGTAGTAATCACGGTCGGTAACGCCCGGAATCTTGCCGTATTTCTCACGGTCGATCTTGACAAATCGGCCGGACAGACCCTCTGCCGGGGTAGCGATCAGCGAGAAGTTGAGGTGGTATTTCTCGGTTGCCTCGTCCATGCGCTGACGCATGTGACCAACGATTTCCAGACCAAGGTTCTGCGCCTCGTCGCTCTCGCCGTGGTGTACGCCGATGAGCGCCTTGAGGCACTCCGCCAGACCGATGAAACCGAGCGTCAGTGTGCCGTGCTTAAGCACCTCGCCAACCTCGTCATCCGGACCCAGCTTTTCGGAATCCATCCATACGCCCTCGCCCATCAGGAACGGGTAGTTGCGCACGCGCTTGCCGCACTGGATGCGGAAACGGTCGAGCAGCTGGTCGATTACGAGGTCGATCTTGCGGTCGAGGTCCTCAAAGAACCAGTCCAGATCGCCGTGGCTGCGGATTGCAATGCGCGGCAGGTTGACCGACGTGAACGACAGGTTGCCGCGGCCGTAGGTGATCTCACGGGTCGGATCGCACACATTGGACATAACACGCGTGCGGCAACCCATGTAGCCGACCTCGGTCTCCGGATGACCCGGCTTGTAATACTGCAGGTTAAACGGCGCATCGAGGAACGAGAAATTCGGGAACATACGCTTCGCGGAAACGCGGCATGCCAGCTTGAACAGGTCGTAGTTCGGGTCGCCCTCGTTGTAGTTGACGCCTTCCTTGACCTTGAAAATGTGGATCGGGAAAATCGGGGTCTCACCGTTGCCCAGACCGGCCTCGGTCGCAAGCAGCAGCTGCTCCATGACCAGACGGCCCTCCGGAGAGGTATCCGTGCCGTAGTTGAGCGACGAGAACGGAATCTGTGCACCTGCACGCGAGTGCATAGTGTTCAGATTGTGAACCAGCGCTTCCATCGCCTGATAGGTGCCCTTGCGGGTCTCCTTATCCGCGTACTTGCGAGCAAACTTCATGCACTTTGCAACCGTCTTTTCGTCAAGCGTCTCGGAAAGTGCCTTAGCCATCGCCTCGTCATAGCCGTTGCCGCCTGCCAGACAAGCCCACTTGCCGGTCTCCTGCTCGACACGCTCGGTCAGCGCACGCGCATCTACCTCGTTGTTGTCGTCCTCGCCGAACACCTCGAGGGCCTTGGCGAGATTGTCGCGGAACAGCTTGCGGAAGGTCTTGCGCACACCCGGCGCCATCGAGTAATCGAAGTTCGGCACGCTCTGACCGCCATGCTGGTCATTCTGATTAGACTGGATAGCAATGCATGCCAGCGCAGAGTACGAACGGATGTCGTTCGGCTCGCGCAGGAAGCCGTGGCCGGTGGAAAAACCGTCGCGGAACAGCTTCAGCAGGTCAATCTGACAGCAGGTGGTGGTCAGCGTCAGAAAATCCAGATCGTGGATGTGGATATCACCCTCGCGGTGTGCCTTGGCGTGTGCCGGATCGAGGATGAACATCTCGTAGAACTGCTTGGCACCCTCGGAGCCGTACTTGAGCATGGTTCCCATCGCGGTATCACCGTCGATATTGGCGTTCTCGCGCTTGACGTCGTTCTCGAGCGAGGACTTGAACGTCAGATCCTCGTACACCTTCATCAGACGGGTGTTCATCTCACGCACGCGGGTGCGCTCGTTGCGGTACAGGATGTACTTCTTGGCCGTGCGGGCATGTCCGCTTTCGATCAGAACCTTCTCAACAGTGTCCTGCACCTGTTCAACGGTGGGAGTTTCGGTTCCAGCAGTCTCCTCCAGCGTTTTTTCGACCTGCTCTGCCAGCTCCTGCGCCATATCGTGGTCCTGGCCGCCGGAGGCCTGTGCTGCGCCGAAAATTGCATTTGTGATCTTGTCGATCTCAAAGGGAGCCATGCGCCCGTCCCGCTTGACGATCTGCTGAATCATAAAGAAAAATCCCTCTCTCATACAAAAACCGCCTAACGGCGATTTCTTGATTATTTACTAAATTATGTAGTGGTGCATTCAATATCGCACAACATCTTGTGTCTGCTTATCTCTTGCTTATATATTCTACCGCCGAAACACCGCCCTGTCAAGGCGCTAAATTCTTTTTGGCACATTTGCAAGAAAAGCACTATTTTTATTGGAGCATTCTCTAAACTTTTCCTCTTGACTCGAAAAATTTATCAAAAAAGCGCGACAAATTCCACAAAGTTTCTCCTTTATTTTCTCTGTGGTAATTTCTCCCGCAAAAAAGCGGATACACTATATATGGTATCCGTTCTATTCCCCATCGCAAGACGAAAAAAGAACCCCGGAACAGGATTCCGAGGTTCTTTGGTTTCGATCAGAAAATGATCTTATGCCTTGCCGTTGCAGCCCAGAACATTGATCAGCTTGTGGGTAACCATGTCCTTGACAGCCTGACGAGCCGGCTTCAGGTACTGGCGCGGGTCGAAGTGATCCGGATGCTCAGCGAAGTGCTCGCGGATAGAAGCGGTGATAGCCAGACGAATATCGGAGTCGATATTGATCTTGCAGACGGACAGCTGTGCAGCGTGACGCAGCTCTTCCTCCGGAATGCCGATTGCATCCGGCATCTTGCCGCCGAACTTGTTGATCTTGTCAACAAACTCACGCGGTACAGAAGAGGAACCGTGCAGTACGATCGGGAAGCCCGGCAGACGCTTGGAAACTTCCTCGAGTACGTCGAAACGCAGCGGAGGCGGAACCAGAATGCCCTGCTCGTTGCGGGTGCACTGATCCGGGGTGAACTTGTAAGCGCCGTGAGAGGTGCCGATTGCGATAGCCAGAGAGTCACAGCCGGTGCGGGTTACGAACTCCTCAACCTCTTCCGGATGGGTGTAGGAGGAATCCTCAGCGGAAACCTTAACGTCATCCTCTACGCCAGCCAGGGTGCCGAGCTCAGCCTCGACAACAACGCCGTGAGCGTGAGCGTACTCTACGACCTTCTTGGTCTCCTCGACGTTCTCGTCGAACGGACGGGAGGAGCAGTCGATCATAACGGAGGTGAATCCGCCGTCGATGCAGGCCTTGCAGGTCTCGAAGTCCGGGCCGTGGTCCAGATGCAGAGCGATCGGAATGTCCGGGCACTCCTTAACAGCAGCCTCTACCATCTTAACGAGGTAGGTGTGGTTTGCGTAAGCGCGTGCGCCCTTGGATACCTGCAGGACTACCGGAGCGTGCTGCTCCTGGCAAGCCTCGGTGATACCCTGAACGATCTCCATGTTGTTCACGTTGAAAGCGCCAACAGCGTAGCCGCCGTCGTAAGCCTTCTTGAACATCTCAGTAGTAGTAACTAAAGGCATGGGAATACTTCCTTTCTGATAAAAACTGAATCTTAAAAATTCTGCTTTTATTCTATCAGTTAAGCATGCTAAAATCAAGTCCATATCCAAAAAATCCTGTCATTTTTTCGCCGAATTCCTGCGGCAACTTTGCCAAAATTGCCAAACCTGCCGAAAACGCAGGATTTTCATTGATTTTTTTCATATTATATGATACTCTTTATGAGTAAGAAAATGCATGGCACAGCTCTGCGTTTTAATTTGCTTAGGAGGTTTTATCAATGAGTGAACTGAAAGGCGCTTGCGTCATCGGTCAGTCGGGCGGCCCGACTTCCGTAATCAACTCTTCTGTTCTGGGTGCGCTGGAGGCAGCACTGGACAATCCGTCCATCACCCGCGTATTCGGCATGGCACACGGCATCAAGGGCCTGCTGAACGACGACCTGTATGATATCGACAAGGAAGACCGCGACGAGCTGGCTCTTCTGCGCTACACCCCGTCCTCTGCACTGGGCTCCTGCCGCTACAAGCTGGCTGATCCGGATGTTGATGACACCGATTACAAGCGCATCCTCGAGATCTTCAAGAAGTACGACATCCGTTACTTCTTCTACAACGGCGGCAACGACTCCATGGATACCTGCAACAAGGTTTCCAAGTATATGATGAAGTCCGGCTACGAGTGCCGCGTAATGGGCATTCCGAAGACCATCGACAATGACCTGTTCGGCACCGACCACTGCCCGGGCTTTGCTTCCGCTGCTAAGTATATCGCTACTTCCTGCATGGAGATCTATCAGGACGCTCGCGTATACGACACCGGCATGGTCTGCATCGTAGAGATCATGGGCCGTCACGCTGGCTGGCTGGCCGGTGCTGCCGGTCTGGCTACCGCTATGGGCGCTGGCCCGGATCTGGTTTACCTGCCGGAGACCGACTTCGACATGAAGAAGTTCCTGGCTGACGTAAAGCGCATCTATGACGAGAAGGGCAACTGCCTGGTAGCTGTTTCCGAGGGTATCCACTACGCTGACGGCTCCTTCGTATCCGAGGCTAAGACCTCTGCTACCGACGGCTTCGGCCATGCACAGCTCGGCGGTCTGGCTTCCATGCTGGCTGACACCGTTAAGAACGAGCTGGACTGCAAGGTTCGCGGCATCGAGCTGAGCCTGCTGCAGCGCTGCGCTGCTCACTGCGCTTCCAAGACCGACGTTGACGAGTCCTATATGTCCGGCAAGGCTGCTGTTGAGAACGCAGTTGCAGGCAAGACCGACTACATGCCGGGCTTCAAGTGCACCCGTGACGAGAACGGCTACAAGTGCGAGATCGAGCTGCTGCCGCTCTCCGAGGTTGCCAACACCGAGAAGAAGGTTCCGCGCGAGTGGATCAACGAGGAAGGCAACGGCGTAACGCAGGAGTTCGTTGACTACGCTCTGCCGCTCATCAACGGCGAGAACGTTGGCCCGAAGGTATCCGGTCTGCCGCGCTTCGCTAACCTGAAGAAGATCAAGGCTGAGGCTTGATTTTCCGCGCAAACTGAATATTCTGCGCCTTGCGGCGTGTGAACGCAAAAACGGGTAGAGCCGCAAGGCTCTGCCCGTTTGCTTTTTAAGAGGAATTTCCTGTATGAATCTTTTTCGATCCAAGAAAAATCTGCTGCTGCTTGCGGCTTCCGTCATCGTCTGGCTGGGCACCTGCCTGCTCGCCACGCACTGGAACACCGTGTATGACGGTGCCGTCGGCGGCTTCCCCGCCTATCTGTGGGTATTTGCGCCGGTTGCGCTCATCTTCAACATTTTTATGAACAGCAGACCCAGTAATCCCGACGGCAGGGACCACAGCCGCTGGGCACAGGCGCTGCTCGTCTTTCTGGTGGCGCTGATGCTGTTTATTGCCCTGCTGTCCGGCATGAACCCGCTGTATGAGATCAGCTTCTGGTGGATTGCGGCGCTGATCGTGCTGTCCTTCATCGGCCTGCTGATCGGCAAGTGCATGAACCACCCTCTGCAGGAGGCTTCGCTGCGGCAGTCCGCCTATACCATCTTCCTGCTGTACCTGTCCTACGCCATCGCGCAGCTCGGCATGATCGCCGTGCTGCATCCGGTGTCCGTTGACGAAATTATCCGCACCGGACAAGCGGCTGGCGGTGCAAGCGGTGAATATGTCGGCCGCCTGACCAGCGATACCGCAGAGCACCCCCTCGGCGTGTATTTCTTCACCAGCGTGGATAAATCGCAGTGGTACTACTACGATGTGCTGACCGGCGAAGCCGCTGCCGATTATCACAGTTCCTACGAACCCGCTTAACAAATCGAGGTGCTCTTATGCTTGAAATCATCAAGGACCCGACCTTTGCCGAGCGCAATATTCCGCTCGGTATCCTCGAAGTCACCTATCCCGACCGTTCTGCATGGGATATAACGAAATTTTACGACCTTGTTCACGCAGAACTGGATGCCCTGCGCGGAAAGTATGCCGACTACGACCGCAAGGCTGTTTTCGGTGAAAATCCGTATTTTCGCTTCTTCAAGAAGTTTAAGAAAACCTATCCGGTCATGCAGCAGTTTGAATCCGTGCTGTTCAAGGGACGTCCGTTCCCGGAGGAGGACCCGGTGATGGGGGTTCCCTTCCTGCTGGAGCTGACCACGTTCGTACTGTCCGGCACGCATGACATCGACCGCATGGACGGCCCGCTGACCATCTTCACGCCAAGCGAAAAGCTGCCGTTCCTGGGTATGCGCGCCGCAAGCACGCATACCTACCCGAAGGACATCTGCGGACGCGATAACTCGGGTATCATTTTCAGCATGATCGCCGGTGCGGACGACCGAACCTGCATCCATCCGGACAGCCGCCATGTGTTCCATCCCGTATTCGGCACGCCGGATACCGATAAGGCGGTTATCGAGAACGCACTCCGGCGGCTCGAGTTCTTCGTGAAGGTTCTGGCGCCGAATGCGGTCGCAGAAAGCACAATTCTGTAACGAATTTACACTCAGGTTTTCGTAGGGCGGGGTGCCCTCAGAATAGTTTAACCCCTAACTGCAAAACAAAAAAAGCTCTCTGAACAAAGTTCAGAGAGCTTTTCTTATCTGTGCTTACTTTTTCAGCGTTTTTGCAAAGCTGTCCTTGAGGGTAACAATGCGGTTGAATCGGCCGCTCTCGCGGTCCTTGCAGTAATAACCCATGCGGACAAACTGGAAGCGTTCGCCTTCCTTGGCATCAGCCAGCGACGGCTCGAGCTTGCAGCCGGTCAGCTTCTTGAGCGAATCCGGATTGAGGTAATCCAGATAATCCGTGCCCTCCGGTACGTCATTAACGTTCTCGAGGGTGAACAGATTATCGTACAGATACAGATCCGCGTCGATGGCGTGCTCGGCAGATACCCAGTGAATGGTGCCCTTGACCTTGCGGCCGTCCACCGGCATACCGTTGCGAGTCTCAAGATCAGCCGTGCAGCGGATTTCCACGATCTCGCCGTTATCGTCCTTGACGATCTCGTTGCACTTGACGATATACGCGCCCATCAGACGAACCTCGCCGTCCGGCTTGAGACGCTGGAACTTCGGAGGCGGAACCTCCGCGAAATCGCTCTTTTCGATATACAGCTCACGGGTGAACGGAACCTTGCGGCTGCCTGCTTCCTCGTTGCGCGGATTGTTCGGCACTTCGAACTCCTCGCACTTGTCCTCCGGGTAGTTGGTGATAACCAGCTTGACCGGCTCGGTGACTGCCATGCGGCGCAGCGCGGTCTCGTTCAGCTCCTCGCGGATGCAGTGCTCGAGCAGCTTGATGTCAACCAGCGAGTTGGCCTTTGCGATGCCGGCGCGCTGTACAAAATCGAGGATAGCGCTCGGCGTGTAGCCGCGGCGACGCAGCGCACACAGCGTAGGCATACGCGGGTCGTCCCAGCCCTCAACGTGCTTTTCAAATACCAGCTGGCGCAGGTAACGCTTGGACATAACGGTGTGCGTTACGTTCAGGCGGGCAAACTCGCGCTGCTTGGGATGATGCGGCAGCGGGCAGTTATCAACCACCCACTCGTACAGCGGACGGTGGTTCTCGAACTCAATCGAGCACATGGAGTGCGTGATGCCCTCAAGTGCGTCCTGAATCGGGTGTGCAAAGTCGTATAGCGGATAGATACACCACTTATCGCCCTGACGGTGATGATGTGCACGCACGATGCGGTAAATCGCCGGGTCGCGCAGGTTCATGTTCGGACTTGCCATGTCGATCTTGGCACGCAGCGTCTTAGAGCCGTCGGCAAACTTGCCGTCGCGCATGTCCTGGAACAGCTGGAGGTTCTCCTCAACCGAACGGTCACGGTACGGACTCGGCTTGCCCGGCTCGGTCAGAGAGCCGCGGTACTGGCGCATTTCCTCCTGCGTCAGATCGTCAACATACGCCTTGCCGTCCTTGATCAGCTGTACCGCGCAGTTAAAGCAGGTTTCAAAGTAGTCCGAGCCGTAGTACACACCGCCGCTCGGCTCCTCGCCGGTCAGCCACTTGATGTCCTCCCAGATGGAGTCTACATACTCGGTATCCTCCTTGACCGGGTTTGTGTCGTCATAGCGCAGATTGAACAGGCCGTTGTATTTTTTTGCGATAGACCAGTTGATGAAGATCGCCTTTGCCGAGCCGATATGCAGATAACCGTTCGGCTCCGGCGGAAAGCGGGTGTGGATGCGCTCGGAAAGACCGTTCGCAATATCCTCATCAATAATTTCGGTCAGAAAGTTATTTACGTTTTCCATCATAATTATTTCCCCTTGATTCAATCAGGAATTCGTTTTATTGCAGGGCGGGACACTCCGGAGCGGCTTCTCTTGCGGCTATGCCGCAATTCACCTTCTGCCCTTCACCCCGCCCTACGGTAAGCGTTTCATCATTACGGAAGTAATTCCCGATTGCAATTTACAAATCAAAGTGCCTCAGCGCACTTGGACAGACGCTCGAGCACCTTTTCCTTACCCAGAATACCCATTACGGTCTGGAGATCCGGTGCGTTCTGGCGGCCCGCCACTGCTACGCGGACAACCATGGACACATCACCGACGGCGCCCTTATAGGCGGACGGGTCAGCCTTATACGCCTTGGTATCGGCTGCATAGCCGTGTGCAGAAGCGATCTGCTTCATCTTGTCGAAGAAGCCGTCCGGCGTATCGTTCTCGTCGAACATGCCTGCAAAATCGCTCAGAATTGCCTTGGCGTCCTCAGCGGAGACGCGCTCCGGCATGGTGTAATCCGGCTGGAACAGCTCGTCGAACATGAAGTCCATGTAGCCCTTGGCATCCGACCACAGCGCAAGGTCCTTGCGCGGCTTTTTGCCGCCGCGGCCGATGGCGAGGTACGCCTTGGAGAATGCCGGGTCACGGGTCAGCAGTGCGTTAAATTCCTTGTCGTTGACAGCAGACCACTCGGCAACAAAGTCGTAAACCTGCTCTGCCGTCATACGCGAAATAACGTTCTTGGAAACGTCGCGCAGCTTTTCAATGTCAAACAGCGCGCCCGAGCCGCTCATCTTCTTGGTGGTAAACTGGAAATCGTTCATCGGCAGATCGGGATTTGCGCGGCGCCACTCCTCGAAGTTGGAGTTGAGGAGCGTCATCAGGTACTCGAGAACCGCCGGTACCGGATAGCCCTCCTGCGCGTAGAACGTCAGCGCCAGTTCCGGGTCCTTGCGCTTGGACAGCTTGCGCTTGCCGCCGGTCTCCGGGTCGATCTTCATCAGCTGGGCGGTGTGTGCGTACTTGGGCGCCTTCCAGCCCATCGCGCGGAACAGCTGCAGGTGTACCGGCAGCGTTGCCAGCCACTCCTCGCCGCGGACAACGACGGTCGTGCCCATCAGATGGTCGTCCACAACGTGCGCAAAGTGGTAGGTCGGGATGCCGTCGGACTTGAGGATAACCACGTCCTGATCGTTCTCGGTGACTTCCATCTTGCCCTTGACGAGATCCTCGTGGCGGATCTTGTGCTCAATGCTGCCCTCCGAGCGGAAACGGACAACATACGGCGTGCCCTTGGCAAGCTCTGCCTCGATGTCCTCCATCGGACGGTCGCGCCATACGGCGTACTTGCCGTAGTAGCCGAAGTTTTCCTTGTTCTTCTCCTGCTGCTCGTGTGCAGCGGAGAGCTCCTCCTCGGTGCAGAAGCACGGGTACGCCATGCCGCGCTGCACGAGGGACTTGACGAAGGTCTGGTAGATCTCGGCACGCTGGCTCTGTCGGTACGGACCGTAGATGCCGGTCTCACCGTCAGTCGTTGCACCCTCGTCGAACGGCAGGCCGAACGACTTGAACGCGTCGATGATCATCTGCACGCCGCCCTCTACCTCACGCTTGCGGTCGGTATCCTCAATACGCAGATAAAATACACCCTTGGACTGGTGCGCCAGGCGCTCATCCACCAGTGCACCGTACAGGTTGCCGAGGTGCATGAAGCCGGTCGGGCTCGGGCCCATACGGGTTACCTTTGCGCCCTCGGGCAGCTCACGCTTGGGATAGCGGGCCTCCATCTCCTCCGGCGTGGTATTGATATGCGGAAACAGCAGTTCCGCCAAACGGTTGTAATCCATTTATTTCTCACTCCAACTCGTTAGACTGCGCGGAGACGCGGTTTGTGCGCTCCACGAGTGTTTTTCCCATAATAGTATTATTTTAGCACAATGCAGCCTTGTACGCAAGATATAAAGCCAGTTTTAATCGCTTGTTTTGCCGCTTGCGAAGCGAACGGAAATTGCGCTGACGCCGCGCGGGCGCACAAGAGGGTAGACACCTGCGGTTTCCACCCTCTTGTGAATCACCCCTTTCCCTTGGAGGGTCTGGCGCAGATTGCCGACATGTGACCGCTGCGAAATACGGGGAACGGCAGAGGATTTTTTCTCTGCTGCGGACGAACTACCTTCGGAGTCCGTCCTCTTGAGCAACCTGTTCGCAGTGTCAGATACCGTTCTGCTACACAGGTCGGCTACTTCCAGCAGGCGCGGCATAGCAGTGCCGCGCAACTCGTAAGTCTGGAGTTTGCGGACAGCACCTACGGATTAGGCGTTCGGTGCAATTTATTCTCGCAGGTGCCGTGCGTTACAACGTGCCAAGGATTCGCGCGACACGGGCATGTCGCGCCTGCGTAGAGTAAACCGTATGTGTAGCAGTACGCTGTCTGTGAACTGCGAAAAGGCGGAGAAAGACACGCTGAGGTAACCCGACTGCCGTTCCCCTATTTCGAAGCGGTCGCCGCTCTCCGATTTTCGCCAGGATAAGAAATAAGGGAAAGGTAGGAGTTCAAAGAGGAAGGGAAACCGCAGGTGTCCCTTCCTTTTTGCCCCCTGCGGCGGGCGCCGCAGTCTCCCGCGCTCCGCAGAGCGCAACTCTCCGCTGAGGTTCAGCGAAAACCTCCCCGCCCGTTAGGGGCGAACACGCTGACGCAGTTCGCGCACCCCGCTCAGCCGGTGCTGAAAAAACTCCCGCCCGGACAGAGCGTATTGCTGACGCAACTCGTGTGCCCCAGTGCGTCGGTGCAGAAGAAACAAAGAAAAACGGCACAGCTTACGCCATGCCGTTTCTGTTTTACGGATTCTCCGCCGGAGCATTCGTACCGTTCGCCGTATTCGGCCGCTTCGCCGCGTTATTGTTATCTCCGGTCACGGCGTCTGCACCGTCGCGGATGGCGTTGCCTGCCTCATCCATCGCGTCTCCGACGGCGTTGCCTGCATCGTCCACGCCGTTGCGAACATCATCACCGACGGTATTCGTGTTGGTGTCGTGCCGCTCATCAACAGCGTTGTTGGTGCCGTTGTTGGTGCCATTGCCGTTGTCTGTGCCGTTATCCTTGCTGTTGCTGCCGCAGCCGCAGACGAACAGCATCGTCAGCGCCGCCAGCAGGGCGATCAGCTTTTTCATAGCAGTCCCTCCTAATCTGTTTTCGTTAGTATGAGGCTGCTTTTTCAAATTTATGCACCGAAATCAATTTTTTTAAGATGATGTAATACGACCGAGCAGGTCAGCCCCGTCACCAGTCCGAGCGGCACGCTCATCACGAGCAGGAACGGCAAATATGCGATCACGGCCCAGTTTTTCAGCCAGATCACAGCCGCTGCCATCTGCCCGATATTATGCGCCGCGGCGCCGCCTACGCTCACGCCGAACAGTGAGCAGAATCTGCCTTCGGCTTTGAGCAGGATTCCCATCACGATGAGCGACAGCAGGCCGCCGAACAGCGAGAACAGGAACGCCGACACGCTGCCCATCAGCAGCGAGGAAATGGCAACGCGCGTTACCACGATGGCGAATGCGTCTCTCGCGCTCAGCCGCGTGAGCGCAAACAGCGTCACCACGTTCGCTAGCCCTAATTTGACGCCGGGCACGGGCACGATGGCATCCAGCGGGAACATACGCTCAACCAGCGAGAGCACAACAGCCATCGCCGCCAGCATACCGCAGAGCGTCAATCGTTTTGCATTTTTCATGTGCTGCACCCCTTACGATGCCACAGCGTCGATGCCGCTGTCATTCACGCCGACCAGCTTGAGCACCACGCGGTGAGGCAGACAGACCGCCGCCTGTCCGGCATGGGTAAGTGTACCGGTGCGCACGCACACCTGATCCCGACAGTCCGCGTCCGCCATTTTCGCTGTTTTGCCCGAGAGCACAATGGTGTTGCCGTCCAGCTTGATCGTGCGGTCGGTCGCATCGGTCAGCTGCACCCGCTCGATGAGCGTATCGTTCTGCCAGACCTCGGCGTACAGCTTGTCGCCGGAGCTGTGGAACGCCAGCGCTGCCGCCAGTGCGCCTGCCATCACCAGAACCACGCCAATGATGATAAAATCACCGAATTTCAGCTTATTCCGCATAGGTGTATCCCTTTTTCTCGCCGAGAAACTCAAACGTGCAGTCCCCTGTCTTGGATGTGGTGTACACCTGCTTGTCCGAGGTGATGAACACGGCCGCAATCTTGTTTTCCTCGCAGAATTTCATGCCCTTATCCAGACCCATGACGAACAGCGCCGTTGTCAGCGCATCCGCCTTGGTCGAGCAGGGATCAATGACGGTCACGCCGCGCAGGCCGCTGTCCGCCGGATACCCTGTTGCGGGGTCAAAAATGTGGTGGTAGCGTTTGCCGTCCTTTTCAAAAAAGCGCTCGTAATCACCCGAGGTAACAACCGAGCCGTCCCGCAGCGACACCACCGCAATCGAGTCCGTGTTGTCGTCCGGATCGGCAATGCCGATGTTCCAGTTGTCCGTGCCGCTGTCTGCGGTTTTGCCGCCGTACATCTCGACATTGCCGCTCAGCCGCGCCAGAACGTGCCACTGATCCGAGGTGTCGCTCTCCACCATTTCGTGCACGATGTCGCCTGCGTAACCCTTGCCGATACCGCCCAGATCGACCTGTGCGCCATTCAGCAGCTGCACCTGATTGTTGCCGAGCAGCTTGACGTTCTGATAGCCGACATGCGTCAGCGCTTCATCAATCTCGCTCTGCGCGGGCACACGCGCGTTGTCCGTGCCGATGCCCCAGAGGTCGGTCAGCGGCGCCATCGTCGGGTCAAACGCACCGTTTGTCATCTCGGCGTACTCGAGCGCCTTCTCAAGCGCGGTGTAGGTGTCATCGCTCACCTCGGTCGGCTGACCGTTCGCGTGGTTCAGCTTGTAGAGATCGCCCGCCTGCTGCGTGCGCGAGAGCGCCGCGTCCAGCTGATTGACGCGCTGCTCGATCTTAATCGCCATGTCCTCTGCCGCGCTTTCGCTCTTTTCGCTCGACACATCGACCGACATATAGGTGTCCATCGCAAAAAAGTCCTCGGTGGTAGTATAAAGCTGTGCACTGCTGCCGCTTGAGCCGCAGCCGGACAGCGCAAGCAGCAGCATCGCCGCTGCAAAATAGCGTTTCATAGCATTGCTCCTTTGTTTATACAATACGAAATCACTGTACATTATACCGCACGTTCCCGCAGCGCGCAAGTATCATATAAGACAAAAAACAGCACCGAACCGTCGGCTGTCGCGAAACTACAGTTTCGCCGACAAGCAGGAACGGACCGTGGGCCGTTCCAAAGTCGTCCGAAAGTTCCTATACAGAAACTTTCTCCCTCCAGAAGTTCCAAAAGGGTGATACATGCTCCCCCTTTTTGAGCATTTGCAGAGCAAATGCTATTTCATGCGCGCTGCCGCGCGATACCTGAAACAACAAATTCTAAACTTTAGGTATAAAAAACAGCACCGAACCGCAAAGTTCGATGCTGTTTGTGACTTATGCAGCCAAAGGATTAAAGGCCAAGCTCCTTCTGGAGAGCCTCGATCATTTCCTTGTACTCCTCGTCCTTCAGGATAACCGGCTCCGGATTGGTGATGGCAAAGCTGCCGCCGAACTCAAAGCCGCCCTCGTACTTCGGTACGATGTGGAAATGCAGGTGCGGATTGCTGTCGCCGAACGAACCGAGGTTGATCTTGGTGCAGCCCCACAGCTTCTTAATAGCGCCGGAAGCAGCAGCCAGATCTGCACAGTAATCGTTGCGCTCCTGCTCGTCGCACTCGCACAGCTCCTTCTTATGGCTCTTGAGCGCCAGTGCGCAGCGGCCCTTGTGTGCCTGATCCTTGAACAGGTACAGGGTACCTGCCTTCATGTCGCCAACCTTAAACATGATTGCTTCGCGGCCCTCATGGTGCTCATCACAGTAAAAACAGCCCATTGTTATGATCTCCTTCATGTATAAATTCTCCGGCAGGTCACACCCTGCCGTAATCTATCTTTATTATACAACGGCCCGACCGGGATTTCCACTGTTTTTTATATTGCGTACAAATTCGTATCCCAAGCCGGAACATAAGGATGGTGACGCAGATACAGCCGGTAGTTCGGCTGCAGCGCATGGATGAGCAGCGGCAGCTGAAAGAAATCCTCACTGCGGTGATAGGCAGCAACGTTCAGCTTGGGTGCGTACTGCCGAATGGTTTTCTCGGCGCCGGCGATGGCTTCGCGCTCTGCGCCCTCCACGTCCATTTTAAGATAGGTGCACGGGCGGCCGGACAGCACGCTGTCGAGCGCACGCATCTGCGTCTCTTTGCCCTGCCCCGCTACGCGGGACTGGCGGCCTGCCTGATCGGTGAAGCATTTGACCGTGTCCTCGTTCCACGCGCCCGCCTGCACGAGCGTAACATCGCCCGTGATATTGGCACTCGCCCACTCATTCAGCTTGCGGAAGCTGCGGCGATCGGGTTCGAGGGCGGTAACGGACGCAAACTTGCCGTCCGTGTAGTGCAGCAGCTCGCGGATGGTGTCGCCGTTGTATGCGCCGAGGTCGGAGAAATGCTCCTCTGCGGTCGGGCGCAGAAGATTATGAAATACCTCATCCTTGTCGGATTCGCTGTGGCGCAGGTATTCCATTTTGCCGGACAGCTTGAAGCGCACCGTATCGAGGAAAACCTCACGCGACAAATCATCCGCCAGAAGATCATACGCCCGCTGCATCTCGTCCTGATGCACGCGCACGAAATCCTCATCGAACAGCGGTCCCTCGACCACCGGAACATCCGGCGCCACCACGTCGTATTTGTCCTCGAGGGCATACATCAGCTGCAGCACCTCGGGTCTCTGGCTGGCGAACGCAATCACGATTACAATGTCCTCGCCAAGCTCGGCTACCGTGTCCGACAGCTTGCGCACGCAGAACCCGTGGAACAGGTTGCCGCGGGCAAATTCGTCGCTCGCAAACACCGCGGATGCGCGAATGCCCAGACGGTCAAACTGCGCGAGTATCTTGTCTGCGCCGTCGCCCATGCCGTACAGCGCGATCGGGCGCGTTTCCTGCTGCAATCGGCGCCAGACCGACTGCTCTAACGATAAAAAATCCATAATTTCTCCCATTCTATATACAAATGACATTTATCTAACTTTTACCGTAGGGCGGGTGCCTCACGGTAGTTGTTTAATCCAATCCGCAGAATTGATATTGCGCTAACCGGATAAAACGGACGCGCAATGCGCGCCCCTACAATATTTTACATGGTACAGCATAATAAACCGACCGGAACACCGTATCTGTTTTCTCCCTACTATTATACGAAAACCGCCTGCGGATTGTAAAGCCAAAATTTTGCTTGTTTGCGGTTGCGGATTGCGCTCCCTTCATATATAATTATAATTAGTGAATGAGAGGTGTGTGGTGTTATGTCCAAGCCGAACGGTATTGTGGCAATGAATCCGGAAAAATACCGCGAGATCGACGGCGTTGTGTTCGATGAAGCCAGCTATGCGCGGCATTGCCAGCCAAAAACCGAAGAAGCACCTGCACCCGAGACCGCACCCGAAGCAAGCGAGCCGGCACAGTCTGCCGCACCAGCACCTGTTTTCGCGGTGGACCCCTACCCGGAGGGCTGGTATCCGGCCGATGACGAGCGCCCGCCGGTGCCCATCATGGGCGGCGCTGTCCCCTCGACAGCAGGTGAGGAAACCGCTGTCTCCGCATCCGGCGAAACCACCGTTATACAGACCGTTTGCGTGCCGTGCGGCTCAGGCTCCGGCTCGTATGTGACCTCGTACACCACCTCTTACCGCACCAGTTATTCCGGTTCCGGATCGGGTTCGTTCCGGTTCGGTTCCGGCTCGTGCCCGGTCGGCGGCTACGGATTGGAGCTGATCTGATGCAGGCGTTCCACTCCAACTGGACAAGACCATTTTTCATCCGCAATCCCCATATGGAATACCGAATCGAGCCGTTTGAACTGCTCACGACCGCGCTTTCCGCGCTCGAGTGGCGCAGAGAGAACGGTTCGATCCGCATGATCTGCGACACACCTGCCAAGCGTTATTATGAATCGCTCGGGCTTTGTTTTTTGTGGGATGACGGCGTGTATCCCCTGTTGGACACCATGCCCGAGGACATAAACGCCACAGCCTTCTGGGCGGCCGGCAAGCTGTACGCGCTCTCCGCTGTGCCATCGCCGTGCGTGATGCTTGATACAGATTTCATCTGCTGGAAATCCATCAGTAATCTGCTCGACGGACCGGACACCGCAGCCATCCATCGTGAGGACATTACGCCGTCCATCTATCCGGATCAAACGGCATTCGCCAAAACCGAAGGCTTCCCGCTTGATTCATTTGACTGGACGGTACAGCCGTTCAATACCGCGCTCGCCTATTTCGGCAATGACGAGTTCCGACGGTACTACACGGACACCGCCATTCGGTTCATGCGCTGCTCACCGGATGCCGATGACGCACTCACTTACATGGTGTTCGCCGAGCAGCGGCTGCTTGCCATGTGCGCCGAGAAAAAGCACGCGCACGCGGCTGCTCTCAGCGACCTGCCTGCGCTGTTCGGCGGTGCGCAGAACGGATATTTTACCCATATCTGGGGCTTCAAGCAGCAAATGCGGGAGAATCCCGAGTTGTATGAGGATTTCTGCAGACGGTGTGCCGCAAGGCTGCAGAAGGACTTCCCGGAGGAATCCAAAACGATTGCGAAAATCGCGGAATTATCTCCGTTTTTTGCATAAAAAAAGACAGCCTGTCGGCTGTCTTTTGCTTTTTGTTTACGGAAAATGCAGCTATGTTCATTCTCCATTTTCCATTCTTCATTCAGAATTTACCGCTTCTCCCATGTCCGCCGCTGCTGGTATGGCTGACGCTGCCGGAAAATCCGGCTCCGCCGTGACCGCCGCCGGTCGGGTTGTTATTATTGTCATTCCGCGGAATCTGCCGCCGCTTCTGCGAGGTATAACGGTAAATATCGCGGCTGAGCGTCAGATTGAGACCGCCGTTTCCCACATACTGGTTTGCGGTCGTCTGTGTACGCACGGATTTCATCTGCGAACGGAACACCATGCACACGATCAGCGCCGCCACGCACGAAATGAGCAGCGACAGGCCGAATGCACCGCCGAGCGAAAACGAATCGTCCGCTGTGTCTTCCTGCGTACTGTCCGAAATCTCGACCTCATTATGCACCGGCACACCGGCTTCGCCGCCTTCGGCGACATGCTGCAAATACCACTCACAGCCGGAAACGAAGTCCGAAAAGCCGCCGTACCAGTCGTCGTTTCCGAAATTATCCAGGAAATACGACTCCAAATCCTGCTGGACCGCATCGCTGAAAATCTCTTCGGCTTTCGCACCGTGCGCATAGGTCGCAAAATCGCGGTCATCCAGACTGATGAGCAGCGCCACGCCGTCGCCGTCCTCGCTCGCACCCAGATCAAGCTCGTTGTAGAGCTGCTCCGCCGCGTCGTAAGCGCCGTCGCCGTACGGCGTGTAATCGTCAATCGTGATGATGCCGACGCCGATGCTGTACTTCTCCGCGATCGCTCTGGTCTTTTCCTCGAGCGTGTCAATCTGGGTCTGCGTCAGCACCTCTTCATAGTCGAACACGCGCGGCTTATCTGCCGACGGGTCAATCGAATCCGTGCCGCCGAGCTGTGCGGTCTGGTCAGTTTCCTCCGTCTGGGTGGTCGAGGTGTCGCTCTCATCCGTTATATCGTCCTCAACCGCAAAGGCCGGAAATAGCAGCAACAGCACTGCCAAGAGCGCAGCCAGACGCAGTTTTCTCTTGTTTTTCATCTACGCCGCCTCCTTACAGAAAATACAGCAGCGCCGTCAGCACCGCAGTCATAGGCGCGGCAACGGCGGCAAACAGACCCCAGAACCGCTTTCTGTCCACCGGCAGGTCACCGACCATGCGTCCGGTCTGACCGTTCATCGCAAACATGTAATTCTTGCCGTTCCAGCGGGTATTCAGCATCCAGACCGGCAGCAGCGCGTAATGCACGCCGGTGCGTTTGAGGTGAATGTCCTCGCCGGTCGGCATGACCGAGGTATACGGACGGCCGTTTCGCGCAGTTCCCTGCAGCGCATCCGACAGCGACTGCCGACAGCGTTTGTCCGCGCGGCTGCTGCTCTCCTCGATGGAAACATCGAACTTATCCGCGAAAAATCCGGGCAGATAGGCGGTCGAAAACGGCTTCAGGCCGGCATAATCAAACGGCTCGATGGAATCCATATAATCATCCGGCATCTTGCGCGATGCATCCACCGGCACGCGGCTGAACGGCAGCGTGCCCGCGCGCTGAACCTCGTAAAAGCTGGTCTCGGTGATTTCCGTGTCTCCGTGACGGAACACGCGCGTGGTCGTCGCCATGTAATTCGCGCTGCCTTCGGCTTCGCCGTCAAACAGCCAGAACGGCACATAAATGCCGCGCAGCTCCTCGATATGGTTATTATCGCGGAACAGCTTGGGCAGCAGCAGCTTTCCCTTGTAATGCTGCTTGAGCGCGGAAACCGCATCCTCCTTGCTCAGCTTGAACGGCAGTATGTAGTCCGGCTTGAGAATGCCGCTGAACTGCTCGGGAATGACGGTCGGGTTGCCGCAGTACGGGCACGAGGTCGCCGCCGTGGTCTCCTCGCAGATCAGTTGCGCACCGCAGGACGGACAGCTGTATACGCGCATCTTGTCTGCATCCGTACCCCAGTCCTCATCTGCGGAGGACTGCCATTCGCCGGTGTCGCTCCCCGTCTCCGGCTGAGAAGCGGCCTGCTGTTCCTTTTCGGCGTACAGCTTTTCGATCTCTGCCGGGTCAAATGACGAGCCGCAGTAGTCGCATTGCAGCCGTCCTGCGGCGCCGTCGTAGTGCAGCGGTCCCGTACAGGACGGGCATTGGTAGTTTGTTGCTTTGTCTGACATTTCTATCCTCCTTCGGAGAATCAGGAATTAGTAATTATTTTATGGTGAACGTGTTCCGTAGGGGCGGCCAGCGGCCGCCCGTGTAAACCATCTGCATACCGTTTGATTTCGGGCGCACAATGTGCGCCCCTACGTTTCATTACTAATTTCTCGTTTCTAATTACTAATTTCTTGCTTTTCCGCACTCCGAGCAAAACTTTCCCTGATTGACTGCGCCGCACGAGCACGTCCAGGTCGTATTCTCCGGTCGGGGCTTTCCGCACTCGGAGCAGAATTTTCCGGTATTGACCGTACCGCAAACGCATTTCCAGCTGTTCTGCTCGGGCTTGGGCCTGCCGCAGCCCATGCAGAATTTTCCGGTATTGCCGGTCTGTCCGCACGAGCACGTCCACTCGCCTGCCGCCTGCGCCTGCTGCTGACCCATTGCGTACAGATTCTGCACGCTGGCGCCGCCTGCCTGACCGGCCATATTCATGCCCATGAACGCCATCGCCGGACCTGCGTTCGCATTCGCTGCCGCAGACTTCATCGCCTCGGCCTGCGCGTGCACGAGCGAGCCTGCCGCACGGGTCGGATCACGGTAGGCAGCCTCGCGCTGCATTTCCTTGATGGTCTTTTCGTCCTCCTCGTCTGCCTTGACCGAGTTGACGCCGAACGACACGATCTCGATGCCGCGCAGCTCACGCCACTTGGACGAAAGCTGTTCGTTGAGCGCGTCCGCAATCTCCATCGTATGCGCGGGCAGCGCCGAGTAGCGCACACCGTTTGCACCAATGCGCGCAAAGGCGGGCTGCAGCGCGGTCAGCAGCTCGCTTTTGAGCTGGCTGTCCAGATTTTCCCGGCGGTATTCCTCCGCCATGTTGCCGCACACGTTGGTATAGAACAGCATGGGATTGACAATCTTGTAGCTGTACTCGCCGAAGCACCGCAGACCAATGTCCATGTCGATGCCCGCCCGCTCATCGAGCACGCGGAACGGCACCGGAGACGCGGTTCCGTACTTGTTGCCGGTCAGCTCCTTGGTGTTGAAATAGTAGACGCGCTGCGTGCGCGGCGCTTCTCCGCCGAACGTGAAGCGCTTGGCCATGTTGGCGAACATTTTGCACACGCTGTCACCGAACGAACCGGCGAAAATAGTCGGCTCGGCGGACGAATCGTAGACGAACTCGCCCGGCTCGAACGCGGCTTCCACGACCTTGCCCTGATCGACGATCATCATCGCCTGTCCGTCCGCCACCGCGATGACCGAACCGCTTGTGATGATATCCTCGTCACCCTTGGTGTTGCTCGACCGCTTGGTGACCTTTTTGCGGCCCTTGACCGCGAGCACATCCGCGTTTATCGCATCACAGTAAAAATATTCCTTCCACTGGTCAGCCAACACACCGCCGCCCGCGCCTGCTGCTGCTTTAATAAGTCCCATTTGACATTCTCCTTTTATCTGATAGAGTGCCGTTGTTTTACAATCTATACCTTAGTTCAAGAAATCCTATTTCCAGTTTACGTTTTTTCAGCGCAAAGCGCAAGTCCATTCACACACATTTCACATTTTTGTCAAGATACGGTTGTGCCATGCTATTTCTTTCGCTTTTTCGTAGACTTTCGACGTGCGGTGTGATAAAATAAGATATCTGCATACCGCATATTTCGGAGGCGGTACTGTTTGGAGGAGTAAACAATGGAAGCGAACAAGGAAAATCAGCAGAGCATTGAACAGGCGTTCAATCAGGCTCTGGACGCATATAAGGCAGGCAATTTTGCTGAAGCGGCCGGTCAGTGGCTGGCTCTTGCGGAGGACGGCTGCGCACCGGCGCAGCGTGCGCTCGGCTCGCTGTATGAGCGCGGACAGGGCGTGGAAAAGAATACCGAAAATGCCTTTGAATGGACAAAAAAGGCGGCTGAGCAAAACGATCCGGTTGCTATGTTCAATCTGGCGTGCTACCATGACAAGGGCTTCGGCGCGGAAAAGAACCAGCAGACCGCGCTCACCTGGTACCGCAAGGCCGCTGAATACGGTCATCCGGAGGCTGCGGCACTGATCGCCAGCCTGATCGAGACGGGCGACCGCGGTTTGGAGAAGGACATGGACGAGGCTGTCCGCTGGTACCAGATTGCCGCAAACCGCGGCAACGTACTGGCGATGGGCCGTCTGGCATGGCTGTACAGCACCGGTACCGGCGTTCCGCAGGATGCGACCTTCGCCTTCCAGTATTTTCTCAAGGCCGCTCAGGGCGGCAATGCAGCGTGCATGATGAACACCGCCATCCTGTACGCACGCGGCGAAGGCACACCGCATGACGCGCACGAGGCGCTCTACTGGGCCGAGCAAGCCAAGAAGCATGGCGCTCCACAGGCCGAGCGGCTCATCAATGCCATCAAGAAGAACGGATAAGATCGAAAACCGGCGTTTTTACGTCGGTTTTTCTTTTTTGCAGGTCAGATCAAGCGGCACAGCTCATTTTCCTGTATCATGCAGGGACAAGGAGGGATTTTCATGCAAAACTGGCACGACAATGTTCTGCGGCTGATTGCCGAGATTGACCGCTGTATCCGTGCGCGCGAGGGCGAAACGCTGACACTCGCGCATTTAGCCCGACTGCTTGACTGTTCGCAGTCGCAGGTTTCGCACACATTCGCAACTACGAGAGCATCGGTTACTGGGATTTTATGCAAAAGCAGGCTCGCATTCCCGGAGCGGATTTAGAAACGGTCAACGCCTTCCTGCGGCAGCTTGCCCCCCGAAGCCGAGCAGCAGATGGCGTTCGTGAACGAGCCGAGCGGCCGCCGGCTGCTGCCTGGATACCGCATCCGGTCGTGTGTTCTATTTTGTGCACGATTGTGTACGTTTCTGGAAGTATATCCGGCCTGTTGTTCGATTTTGAAAAAAACAGTTGAAATTCCTTCTCGATGGTGATATAGTTATACAGTTACTCATTTTCACCGATTGGAAAGGAATTTCATGACATTTTATCAGGAATTACAGGTCAATCAGGCAGGCTCAAAGAAAATCATCCGCGAGAGTGCGTCACAGCGCGAAAAGCTGTACCATATTGCCGTATACTTGACCAAAATTGCGATAACCGTCGCATTCTGCTTTATTTTCGTTTCACTTTACAGTCTGGGCTTCGGCGCGGACAACAGCATTGTCGGCGTAGTCGTGCTGCTGTATCTGCTCGTATTCCGCAGCGCACATCTGTGCATTCGCACAGGACAGTCCACGCTGCTGCTCGCCGGATTTTTCGGCATTATGGCCGTCGGACCGCATGCAGCCAATCTGGCCGGCCCGGTCGGCGGATTGTTCATCAATGCTGCTGCGATTGCCCTGCTCATTCTGTTCGGCTGCCACGAGCCGAGAATGTTCAATCAGTCCACACTCGTGCTCGGCTATCTGCTGTTGTATGGTTACGATGTGAGCGGGCACGCCTATCAAATGCGCCTGTTTGGACTTGCTGCCGGTGCGCTTCTGGTCTGCGCGGTATTCTATGGCAACCATCGCGGCAATGCCTATGAGCTCTGTGCAGGAGATATCCTTCCTGCTTTCGATCTGCGCCATCCGCGCTCCAAATGGCAGCTTTGCCAGATCATCTGCGTTCCGCTCGTGCTTTTCCTCGCAGAGCTGAGCGGCATGCCGCGTGCGATGTGGGCGGGCATTGCCGCCATGAGCGCAATCCTTCCCGCGATGGACGATATGCGCTACCGCGTTCGCTGGCGTATCATCGGAAATATCGCAGGTGTTTGCTGCTTTTTAGTGCTGTATTTTCTGCTTCCGTCCTCGATTTACGCCTATATCGGCGTGATTGGCGGCATCGGTGTCGGTTTTTCTGCGAAATACGGCTGGCAGGCCGTGTTCAACACGTTCGGTGCGCTCGCTATTGCAACCAGCGCGTACGGACTCAAAAGCGCGGTCGGTCTGCGTGTCGCGCAGAATATGTTCGGCGTGGCGTTCGCGCTGCTGTTCTGCCTGATCCTCCACCGCATTTTCGCCCGCTGGGAGCGCTCTGCGAGCTGAGCAAACAGCCGTTCTGTGCAAATGCACGGAACGGCTGTTTCTTTTTTGCGCATACCGTCAACCATTTTTCTAAAATCAGTTGACATTGCAGTAAATCTGTGGTTTAATGCAATAAGCAAAACAACGAGGAGGAACTCCCAATGAGTGACATTTCCAGCAAGCCCGCACAGCGCAGCGCGTTTTCCGTGCGCGACATCTGCTATTCCGGACTGTTCGCGGCGGTCATCGCGATCATGGCGCAGATTTCCATTCCGATGCCCGGCGGCGTACCGATGACCATGCAGACGTTCGCAATCACACTGGCGGCTGTCGTACTCGGCGCCAAGCTGAGCACAGTTTCATGCGTAATTTATCTGCTGCTCGGTGCCGTCGGCGTACCGGTGCTCGCGAACTTTTCCGGCGGTTTTGACAAGTTTATCGGTCCTACCGGCGGTTTTCTGATCTCCTTCCCGCTGATGGCGTTTATCATCGGCTGGGGCGCCGATCACCGTCATGCATTCCGCGGCGCGTATGTCATCGCGCTGATCGTCGGCACGATTGCCAACTATGTTGTCGGCACGGTGATGTTCTGCGTACTCATGAACAGCTCGATCGCCGCAGGCGTGACCGCATGCGTGCTGCCGTTCATCCCGACCGCTGTCATCAAGGCTGTTCTTGCAACCGTGATCGGCTTTCTCGTTCGCAAGCGCATCCCGGGGCTCAAGGCATGATCCGGCTGCGCCCGCATCATCTGCTTTGCACACAAGGCTACTCCGGCAAGGGCTACAGCACAGAATTTGTGCAAAATATGAGTGCGATTGTGCATTCTCTGCGAAATGTACCGGGAACCCGAATCCGGCTTGTCTTTGGCTCGGATTCTCTGTGCGCGCACTGCCCGCATCACACCGCTGACGACCTGTGCGAAGCACAGGAAAAGGTCTCTCGCTTTGACCGAAAGACGGTCGAATACTTTAATTTGCACGAGGGCGTGTATGTTTATCAGGACCTGATCCGTGCAATCGACACACAAATGACACCGGCCATGCTGGAGGATATTTGTCGCGGATGTGCGTGGTACCCCGTCAGCGCCTGCAAAAAGAATATCTGCGGAAAATGAAATGAGGCACACCGAAAGGTGTGCCTCAGCTTGTCGAAAAAGTCAGATTTCTATTTTGTGCTTTGTGCGACAGCACGTATAAAATAGAATTTGCGCAGCAAATTCATAAAAACCGGGGGCATGTACCTCGGTTTTTATACAAGGGAAGAAAAAATGTGTCCGGAGGACGCGGTTTTTCTTCAGCATTCGATCGAAAGCGTGGTTTCGATCGAGAGGCTGCCCGAAAAACGATAGTTTTTCGACAGCCTCAGGCACACCGAAAGGTGTGCCTCTCCCCCTGTCGTCCGAAAACATGTTGTCACTTCTCACAATTTATCATGTCCAGTTTCAGACATTCCTACAAATTTCCATCAAGATATTGACAACCACCTTCAAGGTGGTTATTCTTATCTTATAACAAACACCTTATAGGTGATTATCAAAACAGAGGTGAGGCCAATGAAGCGCTTTAAGCTGTCCAACTCCGAGGAAATTCTGATGGACACCTTATGGCGGGAAAACCGTCCGCTCACAACACTGCAGCTTGCCGAAAAAATTACGGAAGCCAGCTGGAACACCAATTATATCGACAAACTGCTCGGTCAGCTTGTCAAAAAAGGCATGGTGCAGGTTAGCGGCCTGCTGCAGAACGGACGCTATCAGTCGCGGCAGTTCGTCCCCTGCTACACCAAGGACGAATTTCTGGCGAACATGCTCGAGGAGCAAGGCGTGAATCAGGCACTGTTTGCCCGAATCGCCGTGGCGTTGTTCAAAAAACCTGCCAAATCAAACGAATCCGAGCAGGAAGAAAAGCTGATTGCCGAGCTGGAAAAAATGGTCGATCAGTACGAAGCTGCGCTGCAGAACAAAGAAGATAAATAATATGCAAATAACCCTGTTTTCCTTTATATCTGCGCTTTTGTGGAGCAGTTTGTTGATTATTGTAATCTATCTTGTGCGGCGCACACGCTTCCGGCCGCATTTCGGCGTGCTGACTATGGTGCTGCTTTACCTGTTCTGCGCCGCGCGTCTGCTGCTGCCGCTCGAGTTTCCGCACGCAGTGATTGTGAGCGACAGCGTCGTGTATCCGCGCATTTACAGCTTTCTGGCGCGCAAGCCCGATTCGGTCACGCACCTGCCGGTCGGACTGCTTTTGTGTGCAATCTGGCTGCTCGGCACAGTTTTTCTGCTGATTCGTTACGCGCTGCAGTATCGCAAAGCCATCCACGCTGCGCGACAAGCCAAGCCATGGGACAGCCGCACGGCTTTCCTGCTGAGCGAAATCCGGCGGCAGACCGGCCGCACCATCAAAGTTCGCGGACGTACAGCCGCGAATATCGAATCCGCCTTTGGCGTAGGTGTGATGCGCCGGTACATCATTCTGCCGGACAAGACGTACACAGATGCCGAGCTGCACTACATTCTGCTGCACGAGTACACGCATTTTCTCAACCATGATACGGCTGTCAAGCTGCTCGTAACGCTGTACTGCATCATTTTCTGGTGGAATCCGGTCGTATACCTGCTGCATAAGGATTTGGAACAAACGCTCGAGCTTAAGTGTGACCGTGCGATTGCACAGACGCTGAATGCACAGGAACGCACAGCCTATCTGCGCGCCATCCTCGCCGCAATGAAGCAAGGCTGCACACAGCAGCCGGTGCCGCAGCCGTCCACGGCCCTGTTTCGCGCCGAGGCGGACAAGGCCATGCGGGAGCGGTTCACCGCCGTGCTCGCCTGCGCGGAGCAGCCGAACGACCGAACCGCAAGTGCCGTACTCATCGGCAGCTTTGCTGTCCTGCTGGCACTGTCGTATGCGGTGCTGCCGCAGCCAGCATTCGAGCCGCCGGCCGAGCCCGACAGCAGCTCGACCGTCTATTTTGACGACGAGAATGCCTATCTCAAGCAAAGTGCGGACGGACGATACTGGCTGTGCATTGACGGCCACAAGCCGTATGAGCTGACAGAAGGTGACGTGCAATTTTATCTGGAGCACTCGGTTTTCAAATATATCCGCGAGACCGAGCAATAAAAGGCAGCTGCCGAAGGATAGCGGCAGCACAGAGAGTAAAAGCAAAATGTGGGACGAAATAGAAGCAGCTGAGATGTGGGGTCTCAGCTGCTTTTGTGCAGACAAAAGAAAAAGCCACTCAAAATGAGTGGCTTGGTGGTGGACATTAACGGGTTCGAACCGCTGACCTTCCGCACGTCAAGCGGATGCTCTTCCAGCTGAGCTAAATGTCCAAATCAGGGATGGCGGCTGCCATCCCTGTTGGCTGCAAATTTTTACTTGGTCTTGCTGCGGCCCAGATACTCACCGGTACGGGTGTCGATCTGGATGCGCTCACCCTGCTCGATAAAGATCGGAACCTTAACAACAGCACCGGTCTCAACGGTAGCGGGCTTGAGTACGTTAGTAGCAGTGTTGCCCTTAACGCCCGGCTCGGTCTCAGTGATCTCGAGCTCAACGAACAGCGGCGGCTCAACTGCGAAAACGCTGCCCTTGTAGGAAAGAACCTTAACGTTCTCGTTCTCCTTCACGAAGCGGAAATCGTCGCCCAGAGTATCCTTGCTGATCGGAATCTGCTCGTAGGTCTCGTTGTCCATGAAGTAGTACAGGTCACCTTCATTGTACAGATACTGCATCTCGCGGCGCTCTACGAAAGCCTCCTCGAACTTAGCAGTCGGGTTGAAGGAGGTCTCAGTAACCGCACCGGTTACGACGTTCTTCATCTTGACACGAACAAAAGCAGCGCCCTTGCCCGGCTTTACATGCTGGAACTCAATAACCTGCTGTACCTGACCGTCCATTTCAAAAGTTACGCCGTTACGAAATTCACCTGCGGTCATAATCGCTATGCCTCCAAATAATAGTATTTTTTACATCATTAAGCATCATTCGACTGTTCATACAAAACAGTGCTTGTATATAATACCCTATTTTCGCGTATTTTGCAAGAGGGTAACGCATATTTTCTTGAAAATTTTTATCGCGGTGGAACTCGGCGCTTTCCTGCACTGGTTGACCGGGGCATACGAACTGCCGCAGGCGGGTTCGGCCTAACGGGGCGGCTCCTTTTCCTGCACCGGCGGACCGGGGTACTCGAACTGCGTCAGCGGGTTCGCCCTGACGGGGCGGCTCCTTTTTCTGCACCGGCTGACCGGGGTGCTCGAACTGCGTCAGCGGGTTCGCCCTGACGGGGCGGCTCCTTTTTCTGCACCGGCTGACCGGGGTGCTCGAACTGCGTCAGCGGGTTCGCCCCTAACGGGCGGAGAGTTTTTCGCTGAACCTCAGCGGGGGGATTCGCCGCCGCTGCGGCGGGAGCGTGCCGCGCCCCGCGGCGGAGACGACGCCGTACCCACGGCGGTGGGCAAAAAGGAAGGACAACC
>NZ_QUJR01000001.1:371188-403294 GCF_003480945.1 Butyricicoccus sp. AM27-36 | reverse complement strand
GCGGCGCCCGCCGCGGGGGCAAAAAGGAAGGACAACCTGCGGTTTTCCTTCCTCTTTGAACTCCTACCTTTCCCTTGCTTCCTAATCTGGCGCAGATTTCCTATATGTGACCGCTTCGAAACAGGGGAACGGCAGAGGATTTTTTCTACCGTGTCTTTCGTAACCTGTTCGCAGTGTCAGATACATTACTGCTACACAGATCAGAAAACCTCCGCTGAACGCGGCATAGCAGTGCCGTGCAATTCGTGAGCGCGTTATGATAGACAGCACCTACGAGGATAAATTGTACCAAACGCTTAATTCGTAGGTGCCGTGCGGTATAACACGTTAAAGAGTTGCGCGACACGGGTATGTCGCGCCTGCGCAGAGTAGCCCGTATGTGTAGCAGAACACTATCTGACACTGCGAATATGTCTCGACATGGGAGCACACTGTGCTCCCCTACGGTAGAAAAAACCCTCTGCCGTTCCCCTTTTCGCAGCGGTCACATGTCGACAATCTGCGCCAGACTATCCAAGGGAAAGGTAAGAGTTCAAAGAGGAAGGGAAACCGCAGGTGTCCCTTCCTTTTTGCCCCCACGGCAGGTGCCGCAACGTCCCGCCGTCCGCAGACGGCGAATCCCCCCCGCTGAGGTTCAGCGAAAAACTTCCCGCCCGTTAGGGGCGAACACGCCTGCGGCAGTTCGAGTACCCCGCTCAGCCGGTGCAAAAAAGAAGCCGCCCGTTAGGGGCGAACATGCTTACGCAGTTCGCATCCCCCGGTCAGCCGGTGCCGAAAAAACCGCCTGCGCGGTTCGCATTTTCTCGGTTGCCCTATGCCGAGAAAACGAAAAAGGCACCGCTCACGCGGTGCCTCTTCCTTCTGTGGATATGTCGGCCGCTCAGCAGCAGCAGTTGCCGCAATTACCGCAGCCGCCGCAGGTATTATCACCACAGGTACCGCAGGAACCGCAGCCGCCGCTGCCCTGACCGCAGCATACCCAGATCAGGATGATCAGGATGATGATCCACCACCAGGAATTTTCGCCCCAGAAGCCGTTAGAAGAACACATACTGTCATTTCCTCCTATCAAAGATTTCATTACATTCTATGGTAAGAGGCCGAAAGTGGTTACACATTCTCCATTCTCAATTTTCAATTCTCAAATTTCGCCAATACGCCGTCCTTGTGCAGACCGATAACCTTTACGGTGACCGGATGATTTTTCTCCGCCTTATCCTCTATATATACAGGAAAGCCGTAGCGTCCGTGCGCCGCCCACAGGCCGTCGGTCGGGTGCTCGGGCAGCGCATACAGCGTGCGGCCGACAAACTGCTTTCGATAGGCAGTGCTGAGCGTCTCCGCCACCTGCTTTGCCCGCTCGGCGCGGGCGGTTTTGGTCTGCTGATCGAGCTGACTCGGCATGGCGGCCGCCTTTGTGCCCTCGCGCACAGAATACGGGAATACATGCACGGACGCGAACGCGCATCTCTCCAGAAAGGCCAGCGTCTGCGTAAACTCGTCCTCAGTCTCGCCCGGAAAGCCGACAATCAAATCGGTCGTAACCGAGCAGTCCGGAAACGCACGTCTCAGCCGCTCGACACACCGGTAAAATTCCTCGCTCGTGTAGTGGCGGTTCATGCGCCGGAGAACGGTATCGCAGCCGCTCTGCATAGACAAATGAAAATGCCGTGCGAGATTGTCAAAGCCGGAAAGCCGTTCACAAAACGTATCGTCCACCGCCCGCGGGTCGAGGGAGCCGAGCCGGAACTGCACGTTCGGCTGCGCGGTCAGCAGCTTCTCCAGCAGCTCGGTGAGCGGCACCTGCGGCTCGAAGTCCTTGCCGTAGGACGCGATCTCGATGCCGGTCAGCACGATCTCGTGCACGCCCGCGTCAGCCAGCCGCACCGTCTGCTCGAGCGCCTGCTCGACCGGCAGTGAGCGCACCCGCCCTCTCGCATACGGAATAATGCAGTAGGTGCAGAAGTTGTTGCAGCCGTCCTCGATCTTGAGCAGCGCGCGCGTGCGGCCGTGCGGGATACCGGCAGGCAGAGTCTCAAAGCCGCTGTCCTCGCTCTCACGCACCTGTACGGCCTGTCCGCTGACGGCCTGCTCGCACAGGTCGATCACCTGCGCCCTGTCCTTAGTACCGCAGATGAGGTCGATCTCGCCGGTGGCGCGGACACGCTCCGGGTCGGTCTGTGCAAAACAGCCGCACGCCGCGATAACTGCGTTCGGATTGTCTCTCCGCAGCTTGTGGAACGCTCGGATGTTCTTATGGTCGGACACCGATGTTACCGTACAGGTGTTGACGATCACGGCGTCCGCGTCCTTATCCACGATCTCATGTCCACGCGCCTGCGCCAGCTGACTGAGCGCCTGCGTCTCAAATAAATTAACCTTGCAGCCCAAGGTGAAAAAAGCAAATTTCACAAATGTACATTCCTTTGCTCTCAGCGGCCCGCTGCGCGCTTGCGAATCCCCTATATATAATAGGTAACACCGCATAATTGAACAAGAGCGATTTGCGAGGAATTTTGCGTACTAACGAGGCGTAGTTTTGCGGTAATACTTGATGTATTACCGTGAAATTACAACGAAGTTAGGACACAAAATTACCGCAAAGCGCCGCAGCTTTAATTGTGCGGTGTTGCCTATGGTGTTCGATTGGGTTACAGCGTCTGTAACCTTACTCTCGTGCGCGTGCGGCCGCTGTGGATTTTCGCTGTCGATTCCTGCGTTTTTTTCGCGTTTGACAGGCTCTATTTTATCACAAAAATGCGAAATTTCAAAACAATGTTTGACAAACCTGTTCGAGCATGCTATACTGTAACCGTAATGTAACTTTGGAATGTAACCATTTTGTAACTATAAGGAGTGCAGATAATGCCTACCACCAAGAAGAATAACCTTCTGGAATACAAGGGGCACCCGCTGATGCGTAAGGAAAACATCATCTATTACGGCTCGATGAGTGACTCTCACATCATTATGATGCAGATCCTCGAATCTGGTGATTACAAGGGTCTGCCGGTTGCAAAGCGTGTATCCGTACAGCTTCAGCAGACCGATCCCAACGTACGTATGAAAGAGCGTATCGTCAAGAAAACCGAGAAGAACAGCATGTGGGCAGCGATGGATATTGCATCCATCTGGCTCGGCAGAGCGCTGCACACGAAGTAAGACTTCCCCGCAGCTTGCTGCGGCAGTGTAAAGGCTGTTTTCTCCCATTTTGAAACGGAGGCTTCAATTTCATGTCTTTTTCTAAAAAACTCGCTCGCTTCGCACTTTCCGGTGCACTTGCGATGTCGATGGTCCTGCCGAACTCGCTGGCAGTATTTCAGGCCAAGGTAAACGCAGATTCGCTTTACCTGCGTCAGTCCCCCGGCGGTGCAGTGATCACGACCCTCTCCAAGGGTACCACGGTTGCGGTACTGAATAACAGCTCCAGCTGGTACAAGGTATCCGTAAACGGCAAGGAAGGCTACGTCAGCGGCGAGTACCTGACCGGCACCACCGCAACCGACGTTGCACTCGGCACCGGCACTGTAAAGTGCTCGAGCAGTGTAAATTTCCGTTCGGCGCCGAACACCTCGTCCACCTCTTACGGTGAGCTGAAGAACGGCACCAAGGTAAATGTAGTCGGCGTAAGCAGCGGCTGGTACAAGGTTACATACAATGGCAAGACCGGCTATATCCACCCGGATTATATCACGCTCGCAAGCAGCTCCGCCGGCACTGCCATCGCTCCGTCGAACACCGTTACCTCTACGACCGGCACCGCCGGTACGGTGAAGTGTTCCTCGAGTGTAAACCTGCGTTCCGAGGCCAATACTTCCTCTTCCATTCTGGCAGAGCTGAAGAACGGCACTGCAGTTACTGTTGTCAGCACCGCAAACGGCTGGTGCAAGGTAAACTGCTCCGGCAAGACCGGCTACATCAAGCAGGATTATGTATCGACCACCGGTTCGGCATCCAATAACACGTCCGCGTCCACCGGTACGGCAGCAGTAGTTAAGTGCTCCTCTACCGTAAACTTCCGCTCTGCGGCAAGCACCTCTTCCACCGTTCTCGGTGAGCTGAAGAACGGCACCGCTGTTACCGTGCTCAGCACCTCGAACGGCTGGAGCAAGGTATCCTACGCAGGCACGACCGGCTACATCAGTGCGGACTACCTCGTAACTGCTTCGTCCGGTACGGCGATCAACCCGTCGAACACCGCAGCTTCTGTCTCGATCAGCGCCAAGCGCCAGAGCGTGCTGAACTATGCTGCACAGTTCCTCGGTGTTCCGTATGTATACGGCGGCAGCACGCCGAGCGGCTTTGACTGCTCCGGCTTTACCTCTTATGTGTTCAAGAACACGGTCGGCTCCATCCCGCGTGTCGCTCAGGCACAGTATGATGCAACCACCCGTGTTTCCCGCGACGATCTTCTGCCGGGCGATCTGGTATTCTTCGGCAGCAGCACCTCGTCCATCAGCCATGTAGGCATTTATGTCGGCAGTAACCAGTTTATTCACGCACCCAGCACGGGCGATGTGGTTAAGTACTCGTCGCTGACTGGCAGCTATGCGACCCGCTATCAGGGCGCAGGCCGCGTAATTTTTGAGTAAGGTTACATACCAGAAATCCCTTCGGTTTTCCGAAGGGATTTTTCTTTTGCCTGTTGAGAGCGGTTATCCCAGCAGCACCGCTTCCCCGTCCTGCCACTGTATGGTCTGCGGCGTGAAGTCCCGCTGTTCCATGCGGGTATTCCACTGTGCGGCGAACGCATCGGAGAGTGCCTGAGCGGTCTGCTCGGGCAAGGCGAAGCCTTCCAGCTTGATGGTCCGGCAGGCAAGGCTGAGTTTGCCGTTTGAAACAGCTGCACTCCACGCGCCGTACAGCTTGCAGCGCTCCGGCAGAAACAGCAGCGCCGTGCGCAGCTTGCCGGGTACCAGATTGCTTTTCGTCAGTGCTTGACGGGTTACGGCAGCCGTCACGGCAATCGTGCCGTCACGGCTGATTTTGACCGCCGTGCCCTCGACCGGAAACGGCAGCGCTTCGGTCAGCACAGATGCGATATCGTCCTCCGTGATGTGAAATTCCATTGCATCGCCCTCCTCAGGTGCGGCAGGCGCCGTTCCGGTATCCGCCCTGCCCATCAGCATATTTCCCAGCATCAGCAGGCACAGGAGCAGGCATACGCCTAAGATTACGGTATAGACTGCGCTTTTTTCCTCCTGCATGGCGGGTGCCTCCTTTTTTTGCTTCTTGCAACAGCTTATGCGGGATTGGGGTTTATATGCGTGCTATCGGATACGGAATTGGAGCCAACCTTTGGCTGGTAGGTCCAAAAGGATAGACACCAAGGTTTCTATCCTCTTGGGACTCCAGTTTCCTTTATTTCTTAGCCTGACGCATACCGGAGAGCGGCGACAGCTTCGAAAAGGAGCGCGGCAGAGAATTTTTTCTTCCGTAGGGGCGCACATTGTGCTCCCATTTCCCTGCCTCTACGCAGTGTCAGATACATTACTGCTACACATATAGTTTACCCTCCGCAGGCGCAACACAAGGTGAATTGCCCGAAGGGCAAGAGAAGGTCCCCTGGGGGATACCCGTGTTGCGCAACTCGTTTCCGCGTTATTACGGACGGCACCTGCGAATTTTATCTGCTGAGAAATACTTTACCGTAGGGTACGGCAAGGCGAATTGCGGCAACGCTGCAAGAGAAGGTTCCCTTGGGTATGACCTCGGCGCACCGTTTGTATTCGCTCTGCACAATCTATTCCGTAGTGGCCCACGCAACGCCCTATCAAACGTGTTTGAGGCGAACAATGTTCGCCCCTACGGTTATACACCTGCCAATTTGTTTGATGCGGTGCGCCGGGGTCGGCGCACCCTACGGTGTACCGTGAAATCATTTGGCAGCATATATCGTGTAGAGCGACACAAAGTGAATTGCCCGAAGGGCAGGAGAAGCCACACTGGGATGCCCCGCCGTGCAACCCATCTGCACATTGCTTCACCGCAGGGTCAATATCCATTTTCTATTTTCAATTACTGCTTCGCATACGAAAAAAGCACCGCTTTCGCGGTGCTTTTCGCATTTCTTTAGAAGAACTTATCCTTAATGCCGAGTGCAAAGATGATGAGCACGATAATCGGCAAGATATAGCTTACATAGAAGCGGATATTATCCTTGACCTTGAATCCGCCGCCTTCGTTGGCCTCCTCCTTGAAGTTCTTCCAGCCCCAACCGTAGCGGGAGGTGCAGAACAACAGGTAAAACAGCGAGCCGAGCGGCAGCCAGATGTTGGACACGAGGAAGTCCTCGAGGTCGAGCACGTTCGAGCCTGCGCCGAACGGCTGGAAGCCGGACCAGACATTGAAGCCGAGCACGCACGGCAGCGACAGCAGGATCATCAGCACGATGTTGATGGCTGCAGTCTTTTTGCGGCTCCAGCCGGTCAGATCCATGCAGCAGGACATGATGTTCTCAAACACGGCGAGGACGGTCGAGAAGGCCGCAAACGCCATGAATACGAAGAACAGGCTGCCCCACAGGCGGCCGAGCGCCATGTGGTTAAAGATATTCGGCAGCGTAACGAAGATCAGGTTCGGACCGCTGTCCGGTGCCACGCCGAAGGCAAAGCACGCCGGGAAGATGATCAGACCGGCAGTAAATGCTACGAACGTATCCAGAATCGCAACATTGACGGCCTCGCCGAGCAGCGCACGGCCCTTGCCGATATAGCTGCCGAAGATAGCCATCGCGCCGATGCCGAGCGACAGCGTGAAGAACGCCTGATTCATCGCGGCAACGATAACATTGGCGATGCCGCACTCCTGCATACGGCCGAGATCCGGAATCAGATAGAAGCGCAGTCCCTCGCCCGAGCCTTCGGTCATGATGCTGTTGATCGCCAGAACGACCATGATGGCCAGCAGAATGATCATCATCACCTTGGTAACGCGCTCCAGACCGCCCTGCAGACCGAACGAGTTGATCATAAAGCCGATGACAACAACCGCAACCATGCAGACCGTCATAACCACCGGCTTGCCGAGCATTTCCGGGAAGGCTGCCTGCACCTGCTCACCGGTCGCGCCGACAAATCGGCCGCTGACCGTCAGGTAGAAGTAGTACAGCATCCAGCCGCACACGGTGGTGTAGAACATCATCAGCAGATAGTTGCCGATCATCGCCAGATAGCCGTGGATGTGCCACTTGCTGCCCGGCTTCTCGAGCGCCTGATACGCCCGCACCGGACTTTTCTGGCTCGCACGGCCGATGGCAAATTCCATCGTCATGATCGGCAGACCGAGAATGAGCAGGAACAGCACATAGCACACGACGAACGCGCCGCCGCCGTACTGACCGACCATCCACGGAAACTTCCATACGTTGCCCACGCCGATGGCGCAGCCTGCGGAAAGCAGGATGAAGCCGAGGCGCGAGCCGAGTCTTTCTCTTTGCATTGCTTGTTTTTACCCCTTTTAATTTACATACTATATCAAGCGTCCGAGACGCATGACTTACTCTCGTATAGCAATTTAGACAATTATTGCTATCATTCCGCGTCCGAGACTGCGGATTTTTCGATTTTGCGGATTTCTTTCCGTTTTTTACGCAGCTCGCGGAAGAAATTCCGCAGAATGTCCGCGCATTCCTGCTCCAGCACGCCGCTCACCAGCGCGGGCTGATGATTGTACGGCAGTGCGAACAGATTTATCAGCGAGCCGCACGAACCGGCCTTCGGGTCGGGTGCACCGTAGTACACGGTTTTCATGCGCGAGTTGATGAGCGCACCTGCGCACATCGGGCACGGCTCGAGCGTAACGTACAGGTCGCAGCGGTGCAGCCGCCAGCCGCCCAGCTTTTTACACGCCTTCTCGATGGCCTCGATTTCTGCATGGTGCAGTGCGTTTTTCTTTGTTTCCCGGCGGTTGCGTCCGCGTCCGACAATTTTGCCGTCGCAGACAACTACCGCGCCGACCGGCACTTCGCCCTCGTCCGCCGCCTTTTGCGCCAGTTTGAGCGCGGCCTTCATGTATTTTTCCTGTTCGGTCATAAATTCCTCAGATTTTCCCGAGCAGACGCGCTTTCGCCTGCTCAAATTCTTCATCTGTCAGGTGCCCTTTTTCGTGCAGTCCAGCCAGCCGCTCCAACTGGTCGATCATATCCGCCTTTGGTGCAGTTTTCCTTGCTTCTCCGCGCATTTCCTCGAACGTCAGCAATTTAGCGAAGCTCTCCATTGCCTGCGGTTCAAAGAACAAAGTTGCAGCACCGCCTGTCGGTGCGTCAATCTCTACCGCTGTGCTGCGCTCGTCTACCTCGCGGTATTCCGTACGGTCCGGTTCACCCTCCTGCAAACTGGTCTGAATGCCGACGATTATGCCGATCACGATGCCGATTACCAGACCGATAATATTCAGCAGAAGTGTACCGAACAAGCCAAAGACAAGTGCCAGCGCCGAACCGATCGCGATCGCTCTGCCGGTCATAAGACCGCCCTCTGTGCCGTGTACCTGATACGCCTCTCGACGCACTTCACCCGCTGCTTTTACCGAGCGAATCGAACGAACCGGCAGCTCACCGCTCTGCAGGCTGCCCTTGCCCGTGTAGAGGCCCTTATCCCGACGGAAAAAGCGCAGCGCATCGCCGTCGCGCCAGACCTCCAGCTTGCCCTTCGGCAGCAGTCCGCCGCCGTTTTTAACGGCAACTGTGAAGGTTTCCGCAGGCTTGTCCGTCGGCTCACCGGCACTGCGGCAGTCGAATCCCCAGCTTTGCAGCACCGCAAGATTGTCCGCGCCGTAGGACACGGAAAGCGCGGCATGGTTTCCGCTGCTGTCGGTCAGGGTTAGCGCGATCGGGCGCAGCTTGTACACACGAAGCATGCCCTGCATTTCGTCCGGCTCGGTCGGTGCTGCGTCCGCGGTGAGCGTGTACGCGCCCTTGTCCAGCGTGAGCGGCAGCTGCCCGCTGCCCTCGTCGGTCGGCATCAGCGTCCACGCCGCCGGCTCGGAAAATAAGTAATAGCGTCCTGCCGGTACGAACGGTGCGTCCTCTCGAATGGTTGCAACTACGTTTTTACTCATCAAGATTCACCTACCCCACAATAAAGCCCATCTTAAGGCAACACCGCACAATTAAAGCGGCGGTGCTTTGCGGAAATTTTTTGCTCTGATTTTGTTGCAGTTTCAGGTTAATACAACAATTATTACCGCAAAACTGTGCCTCGTCAGTACGCAAAATTTACTCGCAAATCACTCTTGTTCAATTATGCGGTATTGCCTTAAAAATTTCAATTTGCTTGCAAATTGCATACAGGGGTATGGATACCCCCTATAAAGCGTCAGCGCGCTTTCATTTGTCTTTGCCGCGACAGATTCATCGTGCCGTCCTGCATTTTCGACAGGTTTTCCAGACAGTTGCCGGTACCGTACGCCACGCACGAAACCGCTTCGTCCGCAACGCGCGTCGGAATGCCGGTCTTGGAGGCGATCAGCTTATCGAAACCCCAGATCAGTGAACCGCCGCCTGTCATGGTGATGCCGTTGGCGGAAATGTCGCCGGTCAGCTCGGGAGGTGTGCGCTCGAGCACCCAGTGCACCGCCTCGACAATCGCTGAGGAGACCTCCTCGAGTGCATCGAGAATCTCACTCGAGCTTACGGTAAACGTGCGCGGCAGACCGGTCATCAGACAGCGTCCCCTGACCTCCATGATCGCTTCCTCGCTGCGCGGATACACACAGCCGACCGTACGCTTGATCTCCTCTGCCGTGCGGTCGCCGATCAGCGCATTGTGCTTGCGGCGGACGTACTTGACAATGGCCTCGTCGAACTTATCGCCCGCGACCTTGATGGACGTGGACTCGACAATGCCGCCGAGCGAAATAACCGCCACATCGGTCGTGCCGCCGCCAATATCGACCACCAGATTGCCGTTGGCCCTGTTGATGTTGATGCCCGCGCCGATGGCCGCCGCGACCGGCTCCTCGACCAGAAAAACGCGCTTTGCGCCCGCCTGCGTGCCCGCATCAATGACGGCACGCTCCTCCACCTCGGTGATGATGGACGGCACGCAAATGACCACATTCGGCTTGAACAGGTGGATACCCTGCACCTTTGCGATGAATTCCTTGATCATGCGCTCGGTCATCTCGTAATCCGAAATAACGCCCTCGCGCAGCGGACGGATGGCGACAATGTTGCCCGGTGTACGGCCAAGCATGCTCTGCGCTTCCTCGCCCACGGCAAGAATTTTACCGGAAACCTTGTCCACCGCCACAACGGACGGCTCGTTAAGTACAACACCCTTGCCCTTTACATAGACCAGCACGGTTGCCGTGCCGAGGTCGATGCCGATATCGCTCGAAAAAAGCGACATCTTTTTCGCGATTCTTTGCAGAAAAGAAGCCATATTTCATTCCTTTCTCCGCGCTCTGTTCGCGTGGATTGACAGTATTACCATTATACAGATTTTGTGCGCCATTTGCAAGACTCCGGGGCAAATACCGAAAATTCGACAGAGAAAACGGCATCACTCCGGCAGCGTGTCCTTATACTGCTGGAATCTTACATCGTTTTCCACCTGTTCTTTATAGGCTGCATACGCCTCCGCCAGCGTGTCATATTTCGTTCCTGTGATATAATCCTTAAAGGTGCTGTAACTGTAGATATGGTCCGCAATCGCAACATATTTTTGGCCGTTGTTGCTCCGGGCCGCGGTGGTCGTTTCAGAGATGTAATAGCCGCCGCTCGCCGGGCTGACAATGACCGGTATCTGCTTGCCCGCACCGACGGCCTTTGTAGCGACATCGACCGATGTCCAGAACAAATAGCGGTCGCTCTTGTTCGTGGAACTGCCGAGAAACGCCCATGTGCCATTTTTCAGCAGGCTGTCGCTTCTCATCTCCTTCTCCACCAGGGGCACCATAGTGGAATTGGGGCACTTCGAGTCGATCTCAAAATTCGAATTATTCTTCAGTGTCTTCAAAATACCGGTCCGATCGAGTATGCCGTGCAGATTCTCGTTCCAGTCGATCGTGCCGCCCGGTGTGCTCTTGCCTTTCCAGTCAAACACGATCACAGCCGCTTCGCTGTCATAGTACACCTCGCATTCTCCGCCCGCGGTAGGGATTCCTTTCCAGTTTTCGGTATTTCCATCCGTCTTACAATGGGTAATGCCTGCAATTGTAATGGGATCTCTCGACTGCCAGTCATCCTGCTTCTGCTTCAGCTTGATCGTCTTGCTCATGTTGTCGCTGTCCTGCTCCGTAACCGCAGCCAGCACATCAATATACGCCGCCCGCACCTCGATAAGGTCGGATGCCTCCAGACTTCTCTCGATGTACTGTATCAACGCCGGTATCATAAACGCCGCAAGAATCGCCAGAATGACCAGCACAACGATCAATTCCACCAGCGTAAAGCCCTTGCGGGTATTTTTCTCTTTCTTCTGCATTTTATCAGCACCTTTTACTGAGTTTCGGCTAACCTAAGACGGGCCTTCAGCGCGCTGTACCGTCTGCCCTTCTGGTTGTTATTTACCATATACGCTACCACATCCTGACTGCCGACGATAACCAGCAGGCGCTTCGCGCGTGTGATTGCGGTGTAGAGAATGTTGCGCGTAAGCAGCTTGCGCGGCAGACCGTCCGACAGAGCGAGCACCACCGCGTCAAACTCGCTGCCCTGCGATTTATGTACGGTAACGGCATACGCCAGCTCCAGCTCGTTCAGCATATCAAAGGTGTAGGTCGCAATGCGGTCGTCAAAGCGAATCACCATGCACTCCTGCTGCGGAAAAATGCGGATGATCTCGCCGACGTCACCGTTGAACACGCCGGTTCCCTGCTCGTCGTCCCCCTGCTTTTCCCACACGATATCGTAGTTGTTTCGCACCTGCATCACGCGGTCGCCCTCGCGGAAAATGGTGTCTCCGAAGCGCTTTTCCAGTTTGCTTTCACTCGGCGGATTGAGCGCCTCCTGCAGACGGCGGTTGAGCGGAATGGTGCCGCTGCCGTGCCGCTTGGCAGGCGAAAGCACCTGTATCTGTGCAGGAGTGAAGCCGTAGTGCTTGGGCAGTCTCTGGGCGCAAAGCTGTGCCACCGTTTCGATAACAGACGCCGGATCCGCCCGTTTCATGATGAAAAAGTCGCCGTCCGCGCCGGATGGTCTGGGCATTTCACCCGCGTTGACCGCGTGCGCGTTCATGACAATATCCGACTGCTGCGCCTGACGGAAAATCTCGGTCAGCTGAATGGTCGGCACCCGATGTGAGGTGATCAGGTCGCGCAGGAAGTTGCCCGGACCGACCGGTGGCAGCTGATCGGCATCGCCGACGAGCACGAGCCGCGCACCGTGCGGCAGCGCATTGATGAGCGCCTGCATGAGCGTGATGTCCACCATGGACACCTCGTCCAGAATGACCGCGTCGCACTCGAGCGGATTGGTCACACTGCGGGCAAACACCGTGCGTCCGCCGCCCGCAAAGCCTGCCTCGAGCAGCCGGTGAATGGTTTTCGCCTCCATGCCGGTCAGGTCGGAAAGACGTTTTGCCGCGCGGCCGGTCGGCGCGGCGAGCAGCGTGTCCAGTCCCAGTGCCTCAAACACCTGCAGGATGCCGCGCACCGTGGTCGTTTTGCCGGTGCCCGGGCCGCCGGTCAGGATAACAAGACCATTGCGTGCAGCCGTTGAAATCGCAAGCTGCTGTTTCTCGGAAAAAGCGAACTCACTGCTCTCCAAAAGCGTGGAAAGCAGCTCATCCACGTCAAAATCGTACTCATAATTGCGCTCGGCCATGTAGCTGAGCATTTCAGCAAGATAGGCCTCCGCGTCGTGCATATCGCGCAGATAGACCGCGTCGCGGTCCGCGATATGCTCGCGCACCAGCCGTCCCCTCTCCTCCAGACGGGAAATGCCGCGCAGCGCCCGATCCTCGTCCACGACCACGTCATCGTCGCTCAGCAGCATGCATACCGCGTACAGCAATTTTTCGACCGGAATGAACGTGTGGCCGTTGTTCAGGTTGAAGGTCAGCGTATACAGAATGCCCGCGTCCACGCGCTCATCGCTCAGCAGCGACAGTCCAAGCTCCATCGCCAGACCGTCCGCTAGCTTGAAATCCACATCATAGTATGGGTCACACAGCAGATACGGGTTCTCGCACAGCGCGTCGATGGCGCTGTCGTGCAGGCGCTTGTACAGCAGCGGCGTGAGCGCGACCGGCAGACCGTGTTCGCTCAGAAAGTCCATCAGCAGGCGCATTTCGCTCTGTTCGGTGAACTGACGGCCGATCTCCTTCGCCTTGCGGTCGGTAATGCCGCGCAGCTCCGACAGACGCTCCGGCTCGTGCATAAGAATGTCAAACGTGTCTTCACCGAACTTTTCCGCAATTTTTGCCGCCAGCCGCGGACCGATGCCGCGAATCAGACCCGAACCGAGATACTCTGCGATGCCGCGCACCGAGGTCGGCAGCCGGCGCTCAAACGCCTCGGTCGCAAACTGTTCGCCGTAGGTCGGGTGCGTCACCCAGCAGCCGGTCAGAATGACCTCCTCACCCAGTCCAATGTTGGGAAACGTGCCGGTCGCCGTGACCTCGGCTCCGTTTTCCGCAGCAAGGCGCAGCACGGCGTAGCCGTTTTCATCGTTGTAGTAAACGATCTGCTGCACCGTGCCGCGCACGATCAAATATTCTCTTTCGTCCAACGTCCCACCGTCCCAACTTGTCATTCCAGATAGGTTATGTCCTGCCGTGCCGCCATGTATTTGGCGATGTTCTGTCCCTGTCCGCTGCCGATTTCGACAAATGTGATCAGCAGACCGGAAAAATACTGCCGCCGCACGCGCAGTGCCGCGCGGATCAGATGTTCGCTGACGGCATCGCAGCCGTCGCCGTACAGCGTCAGTTCCGCCGAGCCGTGCAGCCGCAGCAGCCGCGCAGAGACGATCTCGTACACCGTGTGCAGCACGGTGTAAAATCCCACCGCGGCAAATACCGCCAGAACCGATTGCAGAAAAACAGACATGAGCGTTCCCTCCTGCTATCAGCCTATGCACGGAGGGAATACTTTGTTAGTATATAGTATAGCACAATTGTTCAGATAAGTAAACCGAGCAGAAAATCAGGGAATAATTGAAAATGAAGAATGGAGAATGAACGTGATGATAGAACGATAACCAAATTTCATTTTCCATTCTCAATTCTCCATTTCTGAAAAAGAGACGCTTTCGCGTCTCTTTTCAGTCTGTCAAAAAAGTATTATTTTAATTTTCACGCTTCGTGCGGCAGCACGCATAAAATAGAATTTGCGAAGCAAATTCATAAATTCCGGGAGCATGTATCTCGGAATTTATACAAGGGAAGAAAAAATGTGCCCGTAGGGCGCGGTTTTTCTTCAGTATTCGCTCGAAAGCGTGGTTTCGAGCGAGAGGCTGCTCGGAAAACGATAGTTTTTCGACAGCCTCAAAAGAGACGCTTTCGCGTCTCTTTTTCAGGTTTCGTGTTCTTTGCACCACTCGTTGAGCGTTTCCCGATCGGTGCCCTGCATGGAACAGGCGGTGCCGCAATCCCGTTCATTGGGCGGCAGCGCGATACCCTCGTCCATCTTCTCCTGTTCCCTCGCGGCCACTGCCGGTTTGCTGCGGCGCAGCCACTCAAACGCCTTCGCGGCGGCCCGGAGCTGATAGCGGTTTTCGTGATTTTCCGACATAATTGCATCCCTCCTTCGCATAGTATGCGCAGGAAAGAGGATTTTACGCACAAAAAAGCTCCCATGCCGAAGCATGAGAGCTTGTAAATTGCGTTATGCTATTGCTTAACTGAAATTAAGCGTTGATAGCGGTTACGACGCCGGAACCTACGGTGCGGCCACCCTCACGGATAGCGAAACGCAGGCCTTCCTCGATAGCGATCGGGGTGATCAGCTCAACGTCCATCTCAACGTTATCGCCCGGCATGCACATCTCAGTGCCTTCCGGCAGAGTGATAACGCCAGTTACGTCGGTGGTACGGAAGTAGAACTGCGGACGGTAGTTGTTGAAGAACGGAGTATGACGGCCGCCCTCTTCCTTCTTCAGAACGTATACCTGACCGTGGAACTTGGTGTGCGGGTGAATGGAGCCCGGCTTAGCCAGAACCTGGCCGCGCTCAACCTCGGTCTTCTGAATACCACGGAGCAGAGCACCGATGTTGTCGCCTGCTTCAGCGTAGTCGAGCAGCTTGCGGAACATCTCGATACCGGTTACAACGGTCTTGCGCGGAGCGTCCATCAGACCAACGATCTCAACTTCCTCGCCCATCTTCAGCTGGCCACGCTCTACACGGCCGGTAGCTACGGTACCACGACCGGTGATGGAGAATACGTCCTCGACCGGCATGATGAACGGCTTGTCAGCAGCACGGTCCGGGGTCGGGATATAGGTGTCAACAGCTTCCATCAGGTCGCGGATGCACTTGTACTCCGGAGCGTTCGGATCGGTGGAGTCAGAGGTCAGAACGTTCAGAGCGGAGCCACGGATTACCGGAACGTCGTCGCCCGGGAAATCGTAAGAGGACAGCAGCTCACGGATCTCCATCTCAACCAGGTCGAGCAGCTCCTCGTCGTCTACCTGATCAGCCTTGTTCATGAAGACAACGATATACGGAACGCCTACCTGACGGGACAGCAGGATGTGCTCGCGGGTCTGCGGCATCGGGCCGTCAGCAGCGGATACAACCAGGATAGCACCGTCCATCTGAGCAGCGCCGGTGATCATGTTCTTAACGTAGTCGGCATGGCCCGGGCAGTCAACGTGAGCGTAGTGACGGTTAGCGGTGTGATACTCAACGTGTGCGGTGTTGATGGTAATGCCGCGCTCCTTCTCCTCCGGAGCCTTGTCGATTGCGTCGTATGCCTGATACTCAGCATCGCCCTCGAGAGCCAGAACCTTGGTGATTGCAGCGGTCAGAGTGGTCTTGCCGTGGTCAACGTGGCCGATGGTGCCAATGTTAACGTGCGGCAGAGAACGGTCAAATTTTTCCTTTGCCATTGTGGATATCCTCCTCGTAAAATGAATTAAAAGTCATGTTGCATTTATTTTACTGCATTTCGAGAAAAAATGCAATAGGGTGCAGCAGATTTTAGTCGTTGTTTTTGTTACGGTTGTCGATGATCTTCTCCTGAATGCTCTTCGGCACTTCAGTGTAGTGGCTCGGCTGCATGGTGTACTGGCCACGGCCCTGGGTGCGGGAACGCAGAGCAGTTGCGTAACCGAACATCTCGCTCAGCGGAACGCCGGCAGAGATAGCCTGTACGCCGCCGCGCGGCTCCATGCCTTGGATCTGACCACGACGGGAGTTCAGGTCGCCGATAACGTCGCCCATGTACTCCTCCGGTACCATTACGTCAACCTGCATGATCGGCTCCATCAGAACCGGATCAGCCTTCTTCATAGCTTCCTTGAACGCCATAGAACCAGCGATCTTGAACGCCATTTCAGAGGAGTCAACTTCGTGGTAAGAGCCATCATACAGGGTTACCTTAACGTCAACAACCGGGTAGCCTGCGAGGATACCAGCCTGCATAGCGCCCTGGATACCCTGATTAACAGGCTCGATATATTCCTTCGGGATAGCACCGCCAACGATCTTGTTGATGAACTCGTAGCCCTTGCCGGACTCGTTCGGCTCAACGATGATCTTAACATGGCCGTACTGGCCCTTACCACCGGACTGACGAGCGTACTTCTGATCAACGTCAGCGGAGCGGCGGATGGTCTCCTTGTAAGCAACCTGAGGAGAACCTACGTTAGCCTCTACCTTGAACTCGCGCAGCAGACGGTCAACGATGATCTCCAGATGAAGCTCGCCCATACCAGCGATAATGGTCTGGCCGGTTTCCTCATCGGTGTAGGTCTTGAAGGTCGGGTCCTCTTCTGCCAGCTTAGCCAGCGCGATACCCATCTTCTCCTGACCAGCCTTGGTCTTCGGCTCGATCGCAACACGGATAACCGGGTCCGGGAACTCCATAGACTCGAGGATGATCGGGTGCTTCTCATCACACAGCGTATCGCCGGTGGTGGTGTTCTTAAAGCCGATGCCCGCAGCGATATCGCCGGAATATACGCAGTCGATATCCTGACGATGGTTAGCGTGCATCTGCAGAATACGGCCCAGACGCTCGCGCTGATCCTTGGTAGCATTCAGTACGGAGGAACCAGCGGTGATGGTGCCGGAGTATACGCGGAAGAACGTCAGACGGCCAACGAACGGGTCGGTAGCGATCTTGAACGCCAGCGCGGAGAACGGCGCGTCATCAGAAGACGGACGGGAATCCTCCTCGTCGGTCTGCGGGTTTACACCCTTGATGTCCGGGATGTCGGTCGGAGCCGGCATGTATTCGATAACAGCGTCCAGCAGCGGCTGTACGCCCTTGTTGCGGTATGCGGTGCCGCAGAGTACCGGAACGATTTCGTTGGCGATACAGCCCTTGCGGATTGCAGCCTTAACTTCCGGAATGGTCAGCTCTTCGCCCTCGAGGTACTTCATCATGAGGTCCTCGTCCAGCTCAGCAACGTGCTCCCACAGTTCGTCGTGGTACTGCTGAGCCTTCTCCATCATGTCAGCCGGAATATCCTCATCGCGGATATCCTTGCCGAGGTCGTCATAGTAAACCTCAGCGCGCATGGTGATCAGGTCGATGATACCCTTGAAGGTATCCTCAGAGCCGATCGGCAGCTGAACCGGAACAGCGTTGCACTTCAGACGGTCCTTCATCATGTTGACTACGTTGTAGAAGTCAGCACCCATGATGTCCATCTTGTTTACGAACGCCATACGCGGAACCTTGTACTTGTCAGCCTGATGCCAAACGGTCTCAGACTGCGGCTCAACGCCGCCCTTTGCACAGAATACGGTTACGGAACCGTCCAGTACACGCAGGGAGCGCTCTACCTCTACGGTAAAGTCAACGTGGCCCGGGGTGTCGATGATGTTGATACGATGCTCCGGGAACTGATGAGTAGAGCCGGACCAGTGGCAGGTGGTAGCTGCGGAGGTGATGGTGATACCACGCTCCTGCTCCTGCTCCATCCAGTCCATGGTAGCGGTACCGTCGTGGGTATCGCCAATCTTATGGTTTACACCGGTGTAATACAGAATACGCTCGGTGGTAGTGGTCTTACCGGCGTCGATGTGCGCCATGATGCCGATATTTCTGGTTCTTTCCAGGGAATATTCTCTAGGCATATTGCTCTCCTTTCAAAGCGTTATGCGGAAACCGACAGATTAATAGCGGTAGTGTGCGAACGCCTTGTTCGCCTCTGCCATCTTGTGGGTATCCTCGCGCTTCTTAACAGCACCGCCCAGATTGTTGCAAGCGTCCAGGATCTCGCCTGCCAGACGCTCACGCATGGTCTTTTCAGAACGAGCGCGGGAGTACTTGGTGATCCAACGCAGGCCCAGGGTCTGACGACGCTCCGGGCGAACTTCCATCGGCACCTGGTAGGTAGCGCCGCCTACACGGCGAGCCTTAACTTCCAGGGTCGGCATGATGTTTTCCATAGCCTCGGTGAAAACCTCCAGCGGTTCACGACCGGTCTTTTCACGAACGATATCGAAAGCACCATAAACAACCTTCTGCGAAACGCCCTTCTTGCCGTCGAGCATGATAGAGTTTACCAGCTTGGTGACGAGCTTGGAATTATAAAGCGGATCGGGCAGAACGTCTCTCTTGGGGACATTACCTCTTCTTGGCACTTTACTTCCCTCCTTCAAAAATATTTGATTTCATAGGTACTTCGGCGGATCTTTGACCGCCGTTGTTCATGCCTGTCCGAGGTAAAGGCCCGATTTATACAATCGGAACTAAAATGCCTCAGACAAAGCATAGCTGCTTTGCTGAAAAATAACTTTCTCGCAAAACCTTGTGGGTTGGCTCCTTTGGCGGAGTAATTATCGCTTGTACACTTTGTAATGCACGCGCGTTTTGAGCAAGTATGGTCGTGTGAGACAAGGCGCAGCCACACGCCGCGTACAAAGGTACGCAAGTGCGGATGCAACGCAGTATCACGCGATCAGACGCCGCTCAAAAGATTACTTGCCTGCCTTCGGGCGCTTAGCACCGTACTTGGAACGAGCCTGACGACGGTTAGCAACACCCTGGGTATCCAGAGTACCACGGATGATGTGGTAACGAACACCAGGAAGGTCCTTTACACGACCGCCGCGAACCATAACTACAGAGTGCTCCTGCAGGTTGTGGCCTTCACCGGGGATGTAAGCGGAAACTTCCATCTGGTTGGTCAGCTTTACACGAGCTACCTTACGAAGAGCAGAGTTCGGCTTCTTCGGGGTCATGGTCTTAACCGTGGTGCAAACGCCGCGCTTCTGCGGAGCGGACTGATCGGTAGCCTTCTTCTTCTGAGAGTTGTAGCCTACCTGAAGAGCCGGTGCCGTAGACTTGGTAACGACTGCCTCACGACCCTTACGGACGAGTTGGTTAAAAGTTGGCATTTTATTTCCTCCTTCTTTCAAAGATATTTATGAAAAGCGCGTTTTGCGCAATTCAACAAAGAAAAATCAGTGCAGAACAACGACTACTGCCGCGCCGACATCAATGCCGACCGCATCGCCGAGCTCCGTCATTGTGGTGACCTCGGTAACTTCCATACCGTGTTCACTGCAAAGCTCATAAATCGGTCCGACGACTCGTTTTTCTGCGTCCAGCGCAACAAAGACCTGTGCGGCTGCGCCGTCCCGAATCGCTTTTTTCGACTGCTTTACACCGATCACCTTGTGCGCCGTGTGAAGTTCTGAAAGCATAATATTCCTCCTATACGGCATACTCCCATAGTATACGGGTTTGTCCCCCTGTTGTCAAGTGTTTTCTCGATTTTTTTTATTTTTTACGAGAAATTTCTTTTCCAGAGGATTTTCGCGGAAATCGACGCTTGCGAAGCGAGGGAATCTCGCCTACCCGGCGGGGGGCACAAGAGGATAGACAACCTACGGTTTTCCACCCTCTTGTGAATCTCCCCTTTTCCCTTAGATAGCAAGGCGAAATTTGCAGAGCTGAGACTATAAGGGAACGGCAGAGGATTTTTTCTTCCGCAGGACGCACTTTGCGCGCCCATGTATCCACATATTCGCATTGTCGGATACCGTACTGCTACACATGCGGTCTACTCTACGCGGGGCGCGACAACCGTGCCGCGCAACTCGTTTGCGCGTTATGACGGACGGCACCTGCGAACTTTTTCTGATATTATGCTTATCTCTGCGCAATTTCCACTCTTTCGATAATTCTCCATTCTCAATTTTCCATTCGGCACAAGCAAAAACAGGAGAACACCTTACAGTGTTCCCCTGTTTTACTTAATCTATACAGCGTTTTCGGCTTTCTGCAAATCAGTCGAGATTTACAGTCTGCTCGTAGTGACCGGTGCAGTAATCGGACACACCCGAGCCGGCCGGAATCAGCTTGCCGATGATTACGTTCTCCTTCAGGCCCATCAGCGGATCGACCTTGCCCTTGATTGCGGCGTCGGTCAGCACGCGGGTGGTCTCCTGGAAGGATGCAGCGGACATCCAGGAATCGGTTGCGAGGGATGCCTTGGTGATACCCATGAGGGTCGGCTCCGCAACAGCCAGACGGAGACCTTCCTCGCCGGCGTCGATGCGTGCCTGCACCTTGTTGTTGTAATCCTCGAACTCGAGCCAGTCCATAACAGAACCCGGCAGAACCTCAGCGTCGCCTGCGTCCTCAACGCGAACCTTGCGCATCATCTGACGAACGATAACCTCAATATGCTTATCGTTGATATCTACGCCCTGCTGACGGTAAACCTTCTGAACTTCCTTGATCTCGTAGTCGTGAACGGCGCGAGGATCGAGGATACGCAGAATGTCATGCGGGTTGAGCGAGCCTTCGTTCAGCTGGAAGCCCTGCGGGATCTCCTGACCGTCGGTTACGCGGATACCGGAGGACGAAGCCAGCTGGTAGGAACGCATATCGCCGGTCTGCGGGTTGACGATGTTAACGGTCTTGACGGTGGTGCGCTTGGACTCCTCGATGGAGACCACGCCGCCGATCTCGGCAAGCGTTGCAGCCTTCTTCGGCTTGCGGGCCTCGAACAGCTCCTCAACTCGCGGAAGACCCTGCGTAATATCCGAACCTGCGACACCGCCGGTATGGAAGGTACGCATGGTAAGCTGGGTACCCGGCTCGCCGATGGACTGTGCTGCGATGATACCGACAGCCTCGCCCTTGCCGACCGGCGTGCCCATTGCCAGGTTGATGCCGTAGCAGTGCGCGCAGACACCCTTGCGGGCACGGCACTCGAGCACGGAGCGGATCTGAACGCGGGTGATGCCTGCGCCGACAACCGCATCGGCGTCAGCCTCGGTCATCATCTTGCTCTTCGGTACGATAACCTCGCCGGTCTCCGGATTTACGATATCGTCAACCGGGAAGCGGCCGAGCAGACGCTCGCGCAGCGGCTCGATGATCTGGTTGCCTTCCTTGATATCCTCTACCCAGATACCCTTGGTTGCGCCACAGTCGTCCTCACGGATGATAACGTCCTGAGAAACGTCTACCAGACGGCGGGTCAGGTAACCCGAGTCAGCGGTACGCAGTGCGGTATCGGCCATGCCCTTTCGAGCACCGCGGGCAGCGATGAAGTATTCGAGTACGGTCAGGCCTTCACGGAAGTTGGACTTGATCGGGATTTCGATGGTCTTACCGGAGGCGGATGCCATCAGGCCTCGCATACCGGCCAGCTGACGGATCTGGTTGATAGAACCACGGGCACCGGAATCAGCCATCATGTGAATCGGGTTGTAGCGCTGCTCCTTCATGTTGGCCTGCAGCTTTGCGGTAACCTTCTTGGTGGTCTCTTCCCACTCGGCTACGGTCAGACGGTAGCGCTCCTGATCGGTGATAAAGCCGCGCTTGTACTTGCGGTCGATCTTGGCAACCTTCTTCTCGGACTCGCGGATCATCTCGTCCTTGCCTTCCGGCACGAGCATGTCGGCTACGGCTACGGTCAGCGCACCCTTGGTGGAGTACTTGTAGCCCATCGCCTTGATGGAGTCGAGCACCTCAGCGGTAATGTGGAAGCCGTGTACGCGGATACACTTGTCAATGATCTTGCCAAGCTCCTTCTTGCCGCAGGTGAACATGATCTCAAGATCAAACTTCTTGGACGGATCCGAGCGGTCAACAAAGCCGAGATCCTGCGGGATGCGCTCGTTGAAGATCAGGCGGCCCGGAGTCGCGTCTACGATAGCGGACTCGGTCTTGCCGTTTACTTCCTTGGACAGACGAACCTTGATCGGCGCGTGAATGCCAACGATACCCTCGTTGTACGCCATCAGAGCCTCGTCCACGTTGCGGAATACCTTGCCGGCGCCCGGCTCGGTATCGCGGTCGATGGTCAGGTAGTAGGAGCCGAGGACCATATCCTGAGACGGAATGGTAACCGGCTTGCCGTCCTGCGGCTTGAGCAGGTTGTTCGCGGACAGCATCAGCAGACGGGCCTCGGCCTGTGCCTCTGCGGACAGCGGAACGTGAACTGCCATCTGGTCGCCGTCGAAGTCGGCGTTGAATGCGGTACATACCAGCGGATGCAGGCGGATCGCACGGCCTTCTACGAGGACCGGCTCGAACGCCTGAATACCCAGACGGTGCAGGGTCGGTGCACGGTTCAGCATAACCGGATGACCCTTGATGATGCCCTCGAGCACGTCCCATACCTCGGGCTTTGCGCGCTCTACCATCTTCTTGGCAGACTTGATGTTCTGTGCGGTGCCGTCCTCAACCAGCTTCTTCATAACGAACGGCTTGAACAGCTCGAGTGCCATTTCCTTCGGCAGACCGCACTGATAGATCTTCAGGTCCGGGCCTACGACGATAACCGAACGGCCGGAGTAGTCAACTCGCTTGCCGAGCAGGTTCTGACGGAAACGGCCCTGCTTGCCCTTCAGCATGTCGGACAGGCTCTTGAGCGCACGGTTGTTCGGGCCGGTGACCGGGCGGCCGCGGCGGCCGTTATCGATCAGAGCGTCAACAGCCTCCTGCAGCATGCGCTTCTCGTTGCGCACGATGATGTCCGGCGCACCCAGCTCGAGCAGGCGCTTGAGGCGGTTGTTTCGGTTGATAACGCGGCGGTACAGATCGTTCAGGTCGGAGGTCGCGAAGCGGCCGCCGTCCAGCTGTACCATCGGGCGGATTTCCGGCGGGATGACCGGAACAACGTCCATGATCATCCACTCCGGGCGGTTGTGCGACAGACGGAAGGATTCAACAACCTCCAGTCGCTTGATGATGCGCAGGCGCTTCTGGCCGGAAGCCTCACGCAGCTCTGCGGTCAGCTCCTTGGAGAGCTGGTCGAGATCCAGCTCCGCGAGCAGCTCCTTGATGGACTCCGCGCCCATGCCGGCACGGAAGTCCTCGTCGTACTTTTCACGCATGTCGCGGTACTCAGCCTCAGTCAGGATCTGCTTCTTCATCAGCGGCGTGTCGCCCGGATCGATTACGATATAGTTTGCAAAGTACAGGACCTTCTCCAGTACACGCGGGCTGATATCAAGGATCAGGCCCATGCGGGACGGGATGCCCTTGAAGTACCAGATGTGCGATACCGGCGCTGCCAGCTCAATGTGGCCCATGCGCTCGCGGCGGACCTTGGCCTTGGTGACCTCAACGCCGCACTTGTCGCAGATCTTGCCCTTGAAGCGGACCTTCTTGTACTTGCCGCAGTGGCACTCCCAGTCCTTGGTCGGTCCAAAGATACGCTCGCAGAACAGGCCATCGCGTTCCGGCTTGAGCGTACGGTAGTTAATGGTTTCGGGCTTCTTTACCTCGCCGTAAGACCACTGGCGGATCAGCTCGGGCGAAGCCAGACCGATCTTAATGGCGTTAAACGTATGATATCCCATATATTTTAAGATGCTCCTTCCCTATTCACAGATGATTTCACTTACGCTCAGCCTTATTCGCCCAGACCGTCGTCGAAATCACCTTCGGCATCGTCACCGCCATCCTCGGCGGGGTTATCCAGTGCAAAGAGATCGGTGTCGCCTTCCTCGGCATCGTTGATGCCGAAGCCTGCTGCGGTGAACTCGTCATCCGCACCGGAGACAGCCTGCTCCATCGGACGGGTGTACTCAGCGGTCTCCTCGTCGTCGTCCTCAGACAGCTCGATCACTTCCATGTTCTCGTCCAGAACCTGAATATCCAGACACAGAGCCTGCAGCTCCTTGGTGAGTACCTTGAAGGATTCCGGAACGCCCGGCTGCGGTACGTTGTGACCCTTGACGATCGCCTCGTAGGTCTTGACACGGCCGGTGATATCGTCGGACTTGACGGTCAGGATCTCCTGCAGGGTATATGCGGCGCCGTATGCTTCCAGCGCCCAAACTTCCATCTCGCCGAAGCGCTGGCCGCCGAACTGCGCCTTGCCGCCCAGAGGCTGCTGGGTTACGAGCGAGTACGGGCCGGTCGAACGGGCATGGATCTTATCGTCTACCAGATGATGCAGCTTGAGGTAGTACATATAACCAACGGTTACGCGGTTATCGAACTTCTCACCGGTACGGCCGTCGTATACGACGCTCTTGCCGTCCTCGTTAACGCCTGCTGCAACCAGCGTCTCCTTGATATCCTCGAGCGTTGCGCCGTCGAATACCGGGGTCTCGACCTTCCAGCCGAGCTTCTTGGCTGCGAAGCCAAGGTGAACCTCGAGCACCTGACCGATGTTCATTCGGGACGGTACGCCCAACGGGTTCAGTACGATGTCGAGCGGACGGCCATCCTCCAGGAACGGCATATCCTCCTGCGGCAGAATGCGGGAAACGACACCCTTGTTGCCATGACGGCCTGCCATCTTATCGCCGACAGAGATCTTACGCTTCTGCGCGATATAAACGCGGACAACCATGTTGACACCGGGAGACAGCTCGTCGCCGTTCTCGCGGGTAAATACCTTAACGTCTACAACGATACCGGATTCGCCGTGCGGCGCACGCAGAGAGGTATCACGAACCTCGCGGGCCTTCTCGCCGAAGATCGCGCGGAGCAGGCGCTCCTCTGCGGTCAGCTCGGTCTCGCCCTTCGGGGTAACCTTGCCGACCAGAATGTCACCGGCACGAACCTCAGCGCCAACGCGGATGATGCCGCGCTCGTCGAGGTTGCGGAGTGCGTCCTCGCCGACGTTCGGGATATCACGGGTGATCTCCTCGGGTCCGAGCTTGGTATCACGGGATTCGGACTCGTACTCCTCGATATGGATGGAGGTGTAAACGTCGTCGCGTACCAGACGCTCGTTCAGCAGTACGGCGTCCTCGTAGTTGTAGCCTTCCCAGGTCATGAAGCCGATGAGGGCATTCTTGCCCAGTGCAACCTCGCCCTGATCGGTAGACGGGCCGTCGGACAGAACGTCGCCTGCCTTGACACGCTCGCCCAGATCAACGATCGGACGCATGTTGATACAGGTGGACTGGTTGGAACGCATGAACTTGGTCAGCGGATAGGTCTTGTCGGTGCCGTTGTCGTAGTGTACGCAAACCTCGCGGGCGGTTACGCGGGTAACAACGCCGTCACCCTCTGCCAGCGGAATCGTACCGGAGTCAACAGCTGCCTTGTACTCCATGCCGGTTGCAACGATCGGAGCCTCGGTGCGGAGCAGCGGTACGGCCTGACGCTGCATGTTCGCGCCCATCAGTGCGCGGTTTGCGTCGTCGTGGTCGAGGAACGGGATGAATGCGGTAGCAACCGAGATCATCATGCGCGGAGAAACGTCCATCAGGTCAACGTCCTTGCGGTCTACCTCGACGAACTCATCGCGCCTACGGCAGGTTACACGGTCGTTTACGAGGTTATTGTTCTCGTCGAGCGGCTCGGTAGCCTGGCAGACGATGTACTCGTCCTCGACGTCCGCGGTCATGTAGCGAACCTCATCGGTAACGTGGCAGCGGACCTCGCCGGTCTCCTCGTCCTTGATCTTTTCGATTACGCGGTACGGTGCTTCGATAAAGCCGAAGTCATTGATGCGGGCGTAGGTTGCCAGATAGGAGATCAGGCCGATGTTCGGGCCTTCAGGGGTCTCGATCGGGCACAGACGGCCGTAGTGAGAGTAGTGTACGTCTCGAACCTCGAAGGATGCACGGTCACGGGACAGACCGCCGGGGCCGAGGGCGGACATACGGCGCTTGTGGGTCAGCTCAGCCAGCGGGTTGTTCTGGTCCATGAACTGCGACAGCGGAGAAGAACCGAAGAACTCCTTGATGGCAGCAGTTACCGGACGGATGTTGATCAGGGACTGCGGCGTAACAACGTCGAGATCCTGAATGGTCATGCGCTCGCGGATAACGCGCTCCATGCGGGAGAAGCCGATGCGGAACTGGTTCTGCAGCAGCTCGCCTACACAGCGCAGACGGCGGTTGCCCAGATGGTCGATATCGTCAACCGTGCCGATGCCGTGACCGAGGTTGAGCAGATAGCAGATGGAAGCGAGCATATCATCAACGATGATGGTCTTCGGAATCAGATCGAAGTGACGCTCCTTCACGGTCTTCTTCAGCTCGTCGCCCTGTACGCCGGAGTCGATGATCTCCTTGAGGACGGTGAAGCGAACCTTCTCCTTGAGGCCCAGATCCTCTGCGGTTGCGCCGCCGAGGTAGTCGGAGAAATCGTTTACGTCTACCATGCCGTTGCCGAACACCTTAACGGCAGTGCCCTCGGCAGACTCGATCACAACGCTGTTTACGCCGCGGGCAGCCATCATGGTTGCCTTCTCGCGGGAGAGAACCTCGCCGTCCTCCGCCAGAACCTCGCCGGTCATCGGGTCAGCGACTGCATTTACCAGCTTGTGGCCGGTGATGCGGCGTGCGATGTTCAGCTTCTTGTTGTACTTGTAGCGGCCGACTGCGGAAATGTCGTAGCGGCGCATATCGAAGAACATGGCGTCCATCAGAGAGGTAGCCGACTCAACAGAGGGCGGCTCGCCCGGACGCATCTTCTTGTAGATCTCGATGAGGGCTTCCTCGGCGGTGTGCGCCGGGTCCTTGTCGAGAGTTGCAACGATCAGCGGGTCCTCACCGAACAGCTCCTTGATCTCGGCATCGGTCTTAACGCCGATGGCACGGATGAAGCTGGTGATCGGAATCTTGCGGTTTTTATCAATGCGAACGTAGAAAACGTCGTTTGCATCGGTCTCGTACTCGAGCCATGCGCCGCGGTACGGGATTACGGTAGCGGAGAGCAGAACCTTGTCGGTCTTGTCAAGCTCCTTGCCGTAGTATACGCCCGGGGAACGAACGAGCTGAGATACGATCGCGCGTTCTGCACCGTTGATGATGAAGGTAGCAGCGTGGGTCATCTTCGGGAAGTCACCCATGAAGATCTCCTGCTCCTTGATCTCGCCGGTCTCCTTGTTGCGCAGACGCATGCGGACCTTCAGCGGAGTTGCATACGTTGCATCTCGTGCCTTGCACTCCTCAATGCTGTACTTCGGCTCCTCGTCCATCGAAAAATCGAGGAAGGAAAGCTCCAGATTTCCGGTGTAGTCCGTGATGGACGCGGTATCGTCAAAAACCTCACGCAGGCCCTGATCCAGGAACCATTCGTAAGACTTCTTCTGCACCTCGATGAGATTCGGCATTTCGAGAATCTCTTCGATTCGTGCAAAGCTCTTTCGTGTGGTTTTGCCGTGCTGTACGTCTTTCACCTTCATGTGCTTTGATCACTCCGTTTCTTTCGGCTGTTGGTGTTGGTTGATACGCCCGGCGGCGTTGCGAAAATATTGCTCTTGGCCTTGCAATTTCTTGCAGACCGTGCTAACATATACTTAGGAATCGGATAATGTACCCGATTTTATAAAGCGTTTTATTATACCATGATTTTTCACAGAATGTCAAGTATATTTTTGTACAAAAAGGCAGAAGTTTTCTTCTGCCTTTCTTTTTTGCCCGAAAGCAGCTGCCGTTTTCTCAGCACAGGCTGAGTGGGGGTGCACAAACTGCGCACGCGGTTCATCCTTTCCGGGCGGCTCCTTTTCTGCACCGGCTGACCTGGGCACGCGAACTGCCGCAGGCGGGTTCGCCCCTGACGGGCGGAAAGTTTTTCGCTAAACCTCAGCAGGGAGTTGCGCTCTGCGGAGCGCGGGAACGTGCGCTGACGCCGCGCGGGCGCACAAGAGGGGTGGACACCTAAGGTTTCCACCCCTCTTATGAATCTCCCCGCTTCCTCTTAGCACGGCGAAATTTTCAGAACTGAGACTATAAAGGAACGGCAGAGGATTTTTACTTCCGTATCTTTCTCTGCCAATTCGCAGTGTCAGATACCGTACTGCTACACAGACGGGTTACTCTACGCAGGCGCGACACAAGGTGAATTGCCCGAAGGGCAAGAGAGGGTCCTCTGGGGATACCCGTGCCGCGCAACTCGCTGGCTCGGATATTCTGCACAGCAACTGCGAATTGCACTCGTTGTGCCGCAGGGTGCGCCGACCTCGGCGCACCCTGCAGCAACATTCATGTTCATTGTATTAGAAATCATGCAAATGGCAAACCCTCACGGCCGCAGCACGAACAGAGCCTCCGCAACGACAGCGGTATTCTCAATCCTCCATTTCAGGCAAATAAAAAAGGACGCTCACGCGTCCTTTTTTATTTGCTTAGAGCACCTTCGACAGAAAATCCTTCAGTCTCGGATGCTGCGGATTTGCGAAGAACTCCTTCGGCTCATTCTGCTCTACGATATTGCCGCCGTCCATGAACAGCACGCGCGTTGCAACCTCGCGGGCAAAGCCCATCTCGTGGGTAACAACAACCATGGTCATGCCGTCATCAGCCAGCTCCTTCATAATTTCCAGAACCTCGCCGACCATTTCCGGGTCAAGCGCCGAGGTCGGCTCGTCGAACAGCATCACATCCGGATTCATTGCCAGCGCACGCGCGATGGCGATACGCTGCTGCTGACCGCCGGAAAGCTGCGCCGGATAGCTGTCCGCCTTGTCCGGCAGACCGACACGCGCAAGCAGCTCGAGCGCACGCTTGTCCGCCTCTTCATCGGTCATGACCTTGAGCTTGACCGGTGCCAGCTTGATATTCTCGCGCACGGTCAGGTGCGGAAACAGGTTGAACTGCTGGAACACCATGCCCATACGGCGGCGCACCAGATTGATATCCGTGTCCTTGGCGGTGATGTTCTGTCCCTCGAAGATAATTTCGCCGCCGGTCGGCTCCTCGAGCAGATTCAGGCAGCGCAGAAAGGTGGACTTGCCCGAGCCGGACGGGCCGATGACTACGACCTTCTCGCCCTTCTCGATATGCTCGTTGACACCCTTGAGCACCTCATGGTTGCCAAAGGATTTGTGCAGGTTTTTAACGTCGATCACTTTCGCGCAGCCTCCTCTCAAAAATGCCGAGCAGCTTGGTCAGGATGATAACGAGCACCAGATAGATGATCGCAAGGCTGACATACGGCACATAGGCCTGATAGGTATTGGACACAATATTCTGTGCCTGCTTGGTCACGTCGCGTAGCGCGATGACCGACACGAGCGAGGTATCCTTCAGCAGGGTGATCATCTCATTGCCAAGTGCCGGAAGAATGTTCTTGATTGCCTGCGGAATGACGATCAGGCGCATGGTCTGTGCATAGTTCAGGCCGAGCGAACGGCCGGCCTCCATCTGACCCGGATTGACCGACATCAGACCGCCGCGCACGATCTCGGCAACATACGCGCCCGAGTTGATGCCCAGTGTAACGATGCCGCACACCAGACGCGCTGTATCATCCTTAGGCACCATGATAACAAAGCCCATGATCAGCAGCTGAACCATCATAGGCGTACCGCGGATGACGGTCAGATACAGCTTGCAGATTGCGTTGAGAATGCTCAGAATGATGTTGCTTTTGCCCATGCGGCGGGAATCATGCGCCGTGCGGACTATAGCGATCAGCAGACCGATGATAACACCGAGGATCAGTGCACCGATCGTGACCGCAAATGTGATTTTCAGACCGTTCAGGAACCATTTCCAGCGGTCCGCTGCGATAAAGGTCTGGTACAGCTGGAACAGCAGGTTCCGCAGACCCTCCGGCAGATTGACAACCGAATCCGGTACAATTTTCAGCCACTGGTCCATTGTAATACCGTTCACAGGTCATCCCCTCTTTCTTTTCATTTTACTGCAAAAGAGGGGCGGCGCTGAACCGTCCCTCTTCCTTTGTACGCGTTTGTTGATTTACTGTGCTGCGGAATCAGCGCTGATATACTTGTCGACGATGGACTGCAGGGTGCCGTCACCCTCGAGCTCCTTCAGAGCGCCGTTTACCTTGTCGAGCAGCTCGGTGTTGCCCTTCTTGATAGCGATCGCGTAATCCTCGTCAGCGTAAGCGGTGTCGAGGATCTTGAGGCCGCTGTTTGCAGCAACATAGTTCTTAGCCGGCTCCTGGTCGATAACAACACAGTCGATCTGATCATTTACCAGTGCAGCAACTGCGAGCGGACCGTTGTTGAACTGCTTTACATGCTCCTGACCGTAGTCACCGGTGCAGTAGATATCGCCGGTGGTGCCGGTCTGAACGCCGATGTTCTTGCCCTCCAGGTCATCCGGAGAAGCGATATCGGAACCGTCCTTAACGATGATGACCTGAACGCCCTTTGCGTAGGAATCCGAGAAATCTACGTTCTCCTGACGATCCGGGGTAACGGTCATGCCAGCCAGCGCCACGTCGACGGTGTCGCTCTGCAGCGCCGGAATCAGGGAATCGAACTCCATATCGGTGACCTCGAGCTTCATGCCCAGCTTGTCAGCGATAGCAGCAGCAATGTCCACATCGATGCCCTGTACGTTACCGTCGTCGCCAACGAACTCGTACGGCGGGAAAGTAGCGTTAGTACCCATGCGCAGCGTGCCGCCGTCCGCAGAGGTAGATGTGGTGGAATCCTGTGCGTCGCTGCTGGAATCAGCGGTCTTGGAGCCGCCGCAGCCGGTCAGCAGCATAGAACCTGCCAGTACCATGCTCAGCATAGCAATGGAAAACTTCTTCATTTGTGTTAACTCCTTCCGATTTGACCCGTGCAAAACGGGCATCTCTTTCTAATATTGATTATTATACAGCGCGTTCTATAATAATGCAACCTAAATTTCAGCGAAAAAACTATGGAAAAGCATTTATTTTTTCAGCAATCATGACACAAGCCATCGGTAATTCGTTAATTGCCAATTAACGCTCTGCATTTTCGCTGCATAGTCTGCATTAACCACAAGGAGGTGCCCTATGTCCCCTGTTATATATGTATCGCCTGCGTTTCGCACGGCCTGCGCCGAGCCGCGCGGCGCGCTTCTCCTGCTGCACTCCGATCCGATTCGCTCCGCGCCGATTGTCGGCAGTGCGGCAAGCGGTGCGCGCCTGTTCATCCTGTGCGAGCAGAACGGCTGGTGTCATGTACGCACGCGCACAGCCTGCGGCTGGGTTCCGAAAACCGACATTGTGCTGTTTTACTGCCGTCCGGCTTTGTGAAGCTTTCGTCAAACCAGTTAATTTTTTGACAAACAAGGTGTGTTTTCATCGATTCTGCCCATTTTTACTGCTGATTTTTCATTTTCACTTGCGTTGCTTAAAGCGATACAGTATAATGTAAAATGTTCGATGCGACAATCGCAAGGAGGTACGAAAAAGAGTGTATCAGATTTTGAAAAAGCAAACGCTGAACGCAAACACCAAGCTGATGGTGATCGAGGCACCGCACGTTGCCCGCAAGGCAGAGCCGGGTCAGTTCATCATCCTGCGTGTCAGCGCAGAAGGCGAGCGTATTCCGCTCACGATCGCAGATTTTGACCGCGAAAAGGGTTCCGTCACGATCATTTTCCAGGAGGTCGGTGCAACGACGATGGCGCTCGGCGCGCTGAATGAGGGCGACTGCCTGCATGATTTTGTCGGTCCGCTCGGCAAGGCGAGCGAGCTTGAGGGTCTCAAGAAGGTCGCTGTTGTCGGCGGCGGTCTGGGCTGCGCTATCGCATATCCGCAGGCCAAGAAGCTGCACGAAATGGGCGCTGAGGTTGACCTGATCGCCGGTTTCCGCAGCAAAGACATCATCATCCTCGAGGACGAGATGAAGAACGCCTGCACCAACCTGCACATCGT